>JAYWFN010000080.1:0-5451 GCA_043778785.1 Sphingomonas sp.
AGCGACGGGTATACGTTGGGCGCGTCGCTACCAACCGAGCGTGAACTGGTATCGACGACGGGGTTGAGCCGCGGGTCGGTGCGCGAAGCGCTGCGCATCCTCGAAGCCCAAGGGCTCGTCAACACGCGGGCCGGTCGATATGGTGGTACGACGGTCGCCCAACCGACGGCCATCCATCTTGCGAGCCATATCAACCTGTATATCAAAGGCCGCAGCGTCACGCTCAGTGCGCTGGTCGAGGTGAGGTTGGCGCTCGAGCCGATGGTCGCGGCGCTCGCCGCCGTGCGGCGCACCGAAGCCGATTTGGCTAATTTGCACGCAATCGCGGCACGGATGGACTGGGCAGCGGACAATGATTTGACCGCTTTTCTTGAGGAAAACGTCAATTGGCATGACGCAATTGCGGCCGCCAGCCAAAATGATTTGCTGCACGCCTTCGCGACCTCAGTCAGCGGCCTGATGTTCGAAGCCTCGCAGATCAAGGAGTTTGCATCGGCTGAAGTGCGCCAGCGAGTGCGCCACGCGCATGCGCGGATATTGGAAGCGATCGAGGCGGGGGACGCCGATCTGGCCCGCAGTCGGGTCGAGCGCGACGTCCAAGCCTATGCCGCCATTCTGGCAGCCACATTGGCGGCAGTACCCGAAACCGAGCCGGCGAAAACAATGCAGGCAACGGTGTAAACCGAAGAATAGTGAGAGGCAGATGGACGGGGGAATGTCGAGAGCCGAGATGCACTGGGATCGCGTGGTTTCCTGCTACCCCGAGCGCGCCGCCAACCTTGCCGACCCGATTGCGAAAGTCGCCAAAGAACGGCCCGACACGGTCGCGGTGATCGAAGGCGAAGATCGGCTGAGCTACGCTGACCTCTATGCTCAGGCGGGTTCGCTGGCCGCGTTGCTGGCGACTGGCGGCGTCGGTGCTGGAGACCGCGTTGCTGTGATGCTTGCCAACGGGATCGATGCGGTGCGGGCGGTTGTGGCGATCCTGCGTCTTGGGGCGGTGCTGGTCGCGGTCGGCGCCCGCTCGCGCGCGCGCGAACTAGATTATATATGTGCCGACTGCACGCCGACTGTCATCATATATGGACCCGAATTCGCCGATGTCATCGCGGCATCACCAGCCGCACCCGCTGCTCGCTACGATGTATCGGCATCCGCGTGGCGGGTTGCGCTGGTGCCGGGTAAGCTGCCACCGCCGAGATCGCCTGTCGATGAGGAAGAGCTGTTCGCGATTCTCTATACCTCGGGCACGACCGGCAAGCCCAAAGGCGCAATGCTGACGCATTTGGGGGCCGTCCATAGTTGCCTACACTGGCGCGACGCGTTCGGGCTCGGCGACGACGAGCGCACTTTGGTATGCGTGCCTTGGGCGCATGTCAGCGGGCTATGCGGTGTGGTCATGCCGTTCCTTTATCTTGGCGGCACGCTCATAATGCTGCGCGAATTTAAGCGTCGCGCCGCGCTCGAAATTGCCGAGCGCGAACGCATCACGCACGCGCTGATGGTTCCGGCGATGTACGGTCTATGCCTGCTCGAACCCGACCTCGCCGACTTCGACCTCAAATCATGGCGGATCGCGGCCTATGGCGGAGCACCGATGCCCGAACCGACCATCGCCCGCTTTGCCGCCGCCTTCCCGTGGCTAGCGATGTGCAACGCCTATGGCGCGACCGAGACAACGTCGCCCTCGACGATCATGCCGCCGGGCGAAGGAACGGCGCGGGCGGACAGCATCGGCCGCGTCGTGACGTGCGGCGACATAAAGGTCATGAACGATTCCGGTCTCGAGGTTCCGCCCGGCACCGACGGCGAGCTCTGGATCGCCGGTCCGATGGTTGTCCCCGGCTATTGGCGCAACCCGCCAGCAACCGCAGCCTCGTTCGTCGGCGGCTATTGGAAATCGGGCGATATCGGCAGCATCGACGCCGACGGTTATGTCCGCATCGCCGACCGCAAGAAGGACATGATAATCCGCGGCGGCTTCAAGGTCTATCCGGCCGAAGTCGAAAGCGTGCTTGCCGGATTGGCCGGCGTTGTCGAGGCAGCGGTGGTCGGTCGGCCCGATCCCATGCTGGGTGAAAAGGTGGTGGCGTTCGTGACGATACAGGGCAATGACCTGACGCCGCCCAAGATACGCGACTGGTGCACCGAGCGGCTGTCTGACTACAAAGTGCCTGGTGTCGTGGTAATCGAAACTGCGGCCTTGCCGCGCAACGCGAATGGCAAAATACAGAAGGCCGAACTTCGCAAACGCGCTGCGATGCTCGACGAGTGCGCCGCATGACGACAGGGGCCGTCCCGCCACACACGCCGGTGCTCGTCGGGGTCGGAGTCGCGATGCGCCGCGAGGACGATCCGGCGCGCGCGCTCGAACCGATCGACCTGATGCTCGAGGCGGTGCGGGCGGCGGTTGAAGATTGCGGTGCACCTGAACTACTCGCCCAAGTCGATACCATCGCCGTTCCGCGCGGTCGCTGGCGTTATCGAAATCCTTCAGGGGAGATCGCCCGAGCAATCGGTGCAAAGGGCGCAAGGACCATCATGTCAAGCGTCGGCGTGCTGCAGCAGACGCTGATCGCAAACGCCTGCGAGGCCATTGCAAAAGGCGAGATCGACAGCGCGCTCGTCACCGGAGCGGACGCGGGCTACCGGATTTTGCGTTCCAAACTCGCAGGTATGCGCGCCGATGAGCGCGATCAGGAAGATGATCCCGATGTTCAGCTCGAGCCGAAGGCTGAATTGCGCCACCCGGCTGAGATCGCCGCAGGAATGAAGATGCCCGTTGGCCTCTACGCCCTGCTCGAAAGCGCGCGGCGCGCGGCGAACGGCCTGTCGGTCGATGACCATCGCGACCGGCTCGCGGCCCGCTACGCCCGGTTTGCCGCGATCGCGGCGGACAATCCTGACGGCTGGACGCGAACGCCGCTCGACGCAGCGACGATTCGCGACGACGGCCCGCGCAATCCGATGCAGGCTTTCCCCTATACCCGCTCCCATTGCTCGTCTTGGAATGTCGATCAGGCGGCAGCATTGCTGTTGTGCACGGCAGAGAAGGCGACTGCGCTTGCGATCGACCGGTCGCGCTGGGTGTTTCCTGTCGCCAGTGCCGAATCCAACCATATGATCGCACTTTCGGCCCGGGCCGATCTCATCCGGTCGCCTGGTGCCGACGCGGTCGCACGCGCGATACTCGAAGCGGGCGACATTGCGGCAACCGATATTGACCTGATAGAACTCTACAGCTGCTTTCCCGTTGCCGTCGATGCGTTTGCCGATGCGCTGGACCTGCCCTCGGATCGCGACATGACGATTACCGGATCGATGGCATTCGCAGGGGGGCCGTATAACAACTATTTTGTTCAGGCGACGGCGCGCGCGGCGCAGTTGCTGCGCGCTGGTGTCGGGCGCACTGCCCTGCTGTCCTGCGTGTCCGGTATCCTGACCAAACAGGCGTTCGCCTTGTGGTCGAGCGAGCCACCGAGTGCTGGCTTCGTGAACTGCGACGTGACGGCAGAGGTCGCCTCAGCAGCGGCAGAACTGTCGGTTATCGAGGACTACACTGGAGGCGGCCGGATTGCTGGCTGCACCGTGCTGCACGCACGTGGCGAGCAACCGCGGGCGGTGGTGTTGATCGATACCGACGATGGCGCGCGCGCGCTCGCCGTATCTGATGCGAACGAGACAATCGCGGGGATCGAAAGTGAAGAATGGGTGGGCCGCAGGGTGCAGGTCGTTGCCGGGCAGCTGGCAGCATGAGCGAGGCTGCCGCAAAAGCCGACGATGTTTGCGCGCTACCGCTGGTGCGGCGCTTGGCTGCTCTGCTCGACCGCGATCCAGCGGCGTTTGCCGACGGCGATCCACTGCCACGCGGCTGGCATGTCGCGCTGTTCAATCCGCCGACCCGCCAGTCGGACCTGCGCGCCGATGGTGCCGCGCATTTGGGCATCACCCTGCCCGACCTCGGCCTGCCGCGACTCATGATGGGCGGACGGCGGATCGAGTTTTTCGGCGATATTCCGATTGGGGCGCGGGTTCAGCGGATCAGCAGACCGGGAACAGTCACGCACAAGACAGGTAAATCCGGTGGCTTTGCGCTCGTCGACGTCGAACACCGGATCAGCCTCGTCGGCGATCACGCGCCGGTTATCGTGGAAACCAACAGCTATGTCCTGCGCGAAGCGGCCAATGGCGATACGGTAAACCGTGCCTCGTCAACTCCCGTGCCGATCTCGCCGGCAGACGTCGTTCGCACCTTTATCCCTGACGAGACCACGTTGTTTCGCTATTCGGCAATCACCGACAATCCGCACCGGATTCATTACGATCTGGCTTATGCGCGGTTGGAAGGCTACCCGGCGTTGGTCGTGAACGGGACGGTCCCGACCATGTTCCTGCTTGAGATGCTGCGCGCCCATATCGGCGGTGAACCCACGGGATGGCAAGGCCGCAACCTCGCCCCTATCCTTTGCGGTACCCCATTGACCCTGACGATTACGAATGCCGACAACGAATGGCTGCTGCGCGCCTCTTGTCCGCTGGGCCAAGTCGCACTGGAAGCGCGGGCGTGGCAATGAGCGTTGAGACGTCCACGCAGACTCCGGCTCTTTGGGAAGGCGCGCTGGAGGAGGCGCGCGAACTGATCGGGATCGATCTGCGCCGCACTGGACAGCAATGGAACACGGAAGCTTCGCCCGATGCCGTGCGCCACTTTTGCTGGGGCATCGGCGACGACAATCCACTCTATACCGACCCGGACTATGGTGCGCTATCGCCTTTTGGATCGGCGCTGGCTCCCGGCTGCTTCCTTTACACAATCGATACGACCGTGGTCGCGCCCAAGCTGCGCGGCATCCAGTGGCTTTATGGCGGCACGGACTTTGAGTGGTATGAGCCGATTCGCCACCGCGACAGCTTTACGGTTAGCGCCAAGTTGCTCGACGCGGTCGAAAAGGCGGGCGGCAAAGCTGCGAAGTTCATCATCCAGACAGGCGAAACACGCTACACCAACCAGCACGGCGCGCTGGTCTGCGTCGCGCACGGTCACACCGCACGAACAGCGCGATCGAAGGCGAGCGGAGGCTTGAGCTATGCGCCGCGTGAAACGCACAGCTATTCCCTTGAAGAACTCGAAGCGATAAGCCAAGCCATCGAAACCGAGGAACTGCGCGGGAGCACCCCACGTTTCTGGGAAGACATCGATGTCGGGACCGCGATCCAGCCGATGCTGAAGGGTCCGCTCAACATCACAGACATGATTTGCTGGTATTCAGGCGGGGGCCATAGCTACCAATCGCACCGCCGCGCGGTGATGCACCGCAAGCGCCACCCCGCCGATGCCTTCGTCAACCCCGAAACCGGCGCGCAGGACAGCGCGGCGCGCGGCCACACCGAGGGCAAGATGGCGCGCGAGGTAGGAATGCCCGGCGGCTACGACGTCGGGCCACAGCGCAT
>JAYWFN010000081.1:0-2208 GCA_043778785.1 Sphingomonas sp.
CGATGGCCAATTGGTCCGATCCCCGTATGACCGCCGGCGCGGCCGCGCCGTCGCTCGGTGCCCGCGACGCTGCATATGATGCGGGTCTGCGGTCGTATATGTTGTCGGTTTACAACTACATGGCATCGGCCGTGTTGCTGACCGGAATTGTCGCCATGGTGTTTGCAAGTTCCGGTTTTGCCGCACAGGTGCTGAATACCCCGCTGCGCTGGGTGATCATGTTGGCGCCGCTTGGCTTTGTCTTCGCGCTCAGCTTTGGCATTAACAAGATGTCGACCGCGACGGCGCAGGCCGTGTTCTGGGCCTTTGCCGTCGTCATGGGCTTGTCGATGTCGTCGATTTTCCTCGTCTATACCGGCACGTCGATTGCACAGGCATTCTTTGCAACGGCAGCTGCGTTCGCGGGGTTGAGTTTGTTCGGCTACACCACGAAGCGTGATCTGTCGGGCATGGGTTCGTTCCTGATCATGGGCGTTGTCGGCCTGATCGTCGCGATGCTGCTCAATGCGTTCGTGTTCAAATCGGGCGTGATGGGCTTGGCGATCAGTGCGCTGGGTGTGCTGATTTTCGCAGGGTTGACCGCCTATGACACGCAGCGGATCAAGTCGATGTATGCCTATGTGGCGGGCACCGACATGGTGGGGAAGACCGTGATCATGGGTGCGTTGTCGCTTTATCTCGACTTCATCAACATGTTCCAGTTCCTGCTGAGCTTCATGGGCAACCGCAACTAAACCGAACCGAACCGAGCGGTTCTAAAATGGCCCCGGCAGAGCGATCTGCCGGGGCTTTTTTGGGAAGGGAAGGAAGAGGGTTCACGCGAAGGCGCGAAGAAGGAGGAAAGGCGCGAAGGAATTGGCGCATGTGACAGCGGCGCAGCCAACTAAAATAGTTGTCAGGAATTTGTGCGCTGGCGCGCAAAGAGCGCCGCCTTCGCGCCTTCACTTCTTCTTCGCGCCTTCGCGTGAACCTACCTTTCCTTCGGCATCAGGGCATTGTCGATTTCCTTGGCGCGCAGATACGCAGGGCGTTCGCATAGCCCGGCCCAATAGACTTCGAACGCGGGGCGCTTGTCGATGCTGCCGAAGGCCAGCCCCCAGCCGATCTGCGATCCGACATAAACGTCAGCAGCGCTAAAACGATCACCCGCGATGTAGCGCTTGCCTTTCACTGCCGCTTCGAGCCCGTCCATTGCAGCGTCGAAATTCCCGTATCCCGCCATTATCGCCTTGTCGGCGGGGACGTCGAAACCGAGCGCCTTGTTTGTGATTGCTTGTTCGAGCGGTCCCGCGCCGAAGAACAGCCAGCGGTAATAATCGCCACGACTGGCGGGGTCAGGCGCAAGGCCAGCCTCGGGAAACGCATCGGCGAGGTAGGCGCAAATCGCGGCGCATTCGGTGACGACGACGTCGCCATGTTTGATCGCGGGCACCTTGCCCATCGGGTTGATCGCGAGATAGTCGGGGGCTTTCATTGTCGTGCCATAGTCAAGCAGCACCTGCTCATACGGCGCGCCGACTTCCTCGAGCATCCAGCGCGCGATCTGGCCGCGCGACATCGGGTTTGTGTAGAATATGAGGGTGGACATTTATTTTCTCCCTTGACGCGAATCGAATATGGAACATAGCATGAACAATATTGATTTTGGAAGCCTAGAGCAAAGGAGCAGGCGATGCGAAATTTTGTGCTTTTTGTAGCAGCGGCGGTGATTGCGGGACCGGCGCAGGCAGCGGAGCTCTGCCCCGGCGGACAGCTTGCCGTGATGCGCGTGTCGAAGATTACGCCGACCGGCAGCATGGCGGGTTTTCGCGAGGCAGCGCGCGATCATGCCAACTGGTATCGCGCAAAGGGGTTACCGGTGACGCAGTTCACCGCACCGGTGATGGTCTATAGCGCAAAGGCGAAAGCGCAGGTGGCGTCTGACCGCGAGATCATGACGGTCCGGCTGGGCAAGGCCGATGTGCCGCGCGGCAAGCAGGACGCGGGCTGGGCGGCGTTTGTGGCGAAGTATAAGGCGAACGCGACCATTGTTAGCGAAACGCGGACCTGCTTCCCAAAGCGCATCTAGCGCCGGATTGGACATAGCCTGTTCTTGGCGGCTAGGTTTGCGGCACCACCACGCAACAGGGAGCAAGCGTAATGGAATGGATGTTGATGCCGTTCAGAAAATTTGCGCAATTTAGCGGGCGTTCTCGACGTAAAGAATTT
>JAYWFN010000082.1:0-5430 GCA_043778785.1 Sphingomonas sp.
CATAAATGAACATTGCCAGCGCGCCTGCCGCAAAGCGATAAACAATCGACCATGTTGGTGGCACCAGGCCAAGCTGGTCGCGGATCACGATCCATGTCGTGCCCCAGATGATCGTCGCAACGATGAACGGAATGAGCACGCGCGGGCGCAACATCGGCGCGTCGCTCAATTGCCTTCCTCCGTTTGGGCTGAGCCTGTCGAAGCCTTGTCCTTCTTCTGCGCCATTCGACAAAGAAAAGGACAGCCCTTCGACAGGCTCAGGGTGATCGGATTTGGTTTGAAAAACTGATTCAAAGTGACTCCAGTGCCGCAGCCAGCGCGTCGATTTCAGCCTGCGACTGATCCCATGACACGACGAAACGGACTTCGTTTTCGGCCCAGTCATAAAAGTCGAAGCCTTGCGCGCGGAGATGTGCGGCGTTGGCGGGGGACATCGCGAGGAAGATTTCGTTGGCCTCGACAGGGTGGAGCAAGCGCGACCCCGCTGCTGTCGCGAGCTTTGCCGCCCCAGCGTTCGCGGCGCGGGCATTGGCGAGCCAGCGGTCGTCATCGAGCAGCGCATGGAGTTGCGCGGCGAGATAGCGCCCCTTTGAATTCAGGTGCCCCGCGCGCTTGCGGCGGATGCGGATTTCTTCGGCAAGGCTGGTGTCGAACAGGATCAGCGCTTCGGCGGACAGACCACCGTTTTTGACGAATCCAAAACTCAAAGCCTCGACGCCTGCGCGCCAGGTCAGGTTGGCGGGGGTGTCGCCACTGTGGACGACCGCATTGGCGAAGCGCGCGCCGTCCATATGGAAGCGCAGACCGCGTGTTTTGGCGACCGCGCCGATCGCGGCCACTTCGGCAGCGGTATAACTGCGGCCATATTCGGTGGCATTGGTGATCGAGATTGCCGCGGCTTGTGTCCGGTGCACATCATTGGCGATGGCATCGAGCCGCGCAGTCAGCGTATCGGGCGTCAGTTTTGCACCCGGCCCATCGGCGAGCAGCAGCTTGCCGCCGCCCATGTAAAATTCGGGCGCACCGGCTTCGTCATTCTGGATATGCGCGTCGTGATGACAGACGACGCCGCGATAGGGCGGGCACATTGCCGCCAGCGCAAGGGCATTGGCCGCCGTGCCGGTCGCGACCCACAGCGCGACGACATCGGTTTCGAACAATGCCGAAAAGCGCGCATCGAGTGTGGCGCTTAGCGTGTCGCCGTCATACGCCGTGTCGACGGTGTTGGCCGCGACGAGCGCGTCGAGAACCCCAGGATGAACCGAAGCCGCATTGTCGGAAAAGAAGCGCATGGGCCATGCCAATGCGGTCATGCTTGACGCACGTCAATCGCCAGCACTGATCGCTAATCTCGATCACTGACCATCTGAAAAACAATTCTGCCGATCAGGCGATTTCTGTTATTGGCATTTTTCAATAATTTTACCCCCGGAAATGAACAATGAGTGTTTCAGGCGCCAAAACTGAAGCGAAATGGCAGGGGATTTCGCCTGAGTAATTACCTGCCATCACTGCGCCAGTTGCGTTACCTCGTGGCGCTGCACGAGCTTGGCCATTTCGGCAAAGCCGCCGAGGCCAATTTTGTGACGCAGTCGACGCTGTCGTCCGGCATTGCTGATCTCGAGCGCCAGCTGGGTGTGGTGCTGGTCGAGCGCACGCGGCGATCGGTACGGTTTACGGCTGTGGGTGATCAGCTGGTCGAGCGCGCGCGGCGGCTGGTGCGCGGGGCGGAGGATCTGACCGAGATTGCCCGCGCCGCCGCCGATCCGCTGACCGGCGAGCTGCGCTTTGCGATTATCCCGACAATTGCGCCGTTCCTGCTTGCGCAGATCGTGCCGAAGGTGCGGGCGGATTGGCCCAAACTGACGTTGTTCGTGCGCGAGATGACGTCACCAATAGCGTGCGAAGCGTTGCAGCGCGGTCAGGTCGATTGCGTGCTGCTCGCGCTGCCCTTTGCTTGCGGTGATGTCGAGGAAGCGGAAATTGCGACCGACCGGTTGATGCTTGCGACGTCGGCGGCCGATGCACCTGCAACCGTGCCGGTGGCCACCGATGCCATCGATATAGCGCGGCTTTTGCTGCTTGAGGATGGTCATTGCCTGACCGACCACACGCTGACCGCTTGTGGCCGTGGCGGGCCATTGGGCCCTGCGCCGATGCTGTGCACATCATTGCATACGCTGGTGCAGATGGTCGATCAGGGGCTGGGGCTGACGCTGCTCCCCGAAATGGCAGTAAGGTCGGGCATTCTCCACAACACCGGCGTCAGCGTTTATCCCCTTGCCAATCCCGACGCCGCACGCCGGATCGCGCTTGTCTGGCGCCGCGAAAGTGCGCGGGCGCCCGAATATCGGTTACTGGCCACATCAATTGCGGCAGCACTACCAACGGCATAGCAGGCGACATAGTGGGCGGGATGGGGTTATCGCTTGATTTCAATCCCCGTCCGTGCGACTCATCAATGAGAACGTTCACAAAAAAATGTGGTGAGGGATCAATGCAGGTTGCGAAAACGTCGGTAGCGCTTGCCCTGCTTTTGATCGGCTGTGCGCCGTCAGCAACAAAGACCGGCCTTGCCACTGTGATCCCGCTTGATGCCCGCGCAAATCCGGCGGCTTGGCCAGTATCGGCAAGCCCTGCGGCGATTTCAGACCGAAATACCGAATCCGCGATCGATGCCGTGCTGGCACGGATGACAGTCGAGCAGAAAGTCGGCCAGCTGATTCAGGCGGACATTAGTTCGATCAAAGCCGAAGACCTCGAAAAATATCCATTGGGTTCGATTTTGGCGGGCGGCAATTCGGGCCCTTATGGCGACGAGCGGGCAAGCGCCGCAAAGTGGCGCGATATGGTCCGCACGTTTCGCGACGCATCGACAAAATCGGGCGCGCGCATCCCGATCCTGTTTGGCGTCGACGCGGTTCATGGTCATTCGAACCTGCCCGGAGCCACCATCTTTCCGCACAACATCGGGCTTGGTGCGGCGCGCGACGTTGACCTGATCGAACGGATCGGCGCGGCGACGGCGGCCGAAATTTCCGGGAGCGGTATCGAATGGACATTTGCGCCGACGCTCGCCGTTCCCCAGGATTTACGCTGGGGACGCACTTATGAAGGCTATTCATCCGACCCGGCGCTGATCGCGCGATATGCACGCGCGATGACGCTGGGGCTGCAAGGCCGGTTGGTTGCAGGCGCGCCGCTCGATGCCAATCGGGTTGCGGCGACGGCAAAGCATTTTCTGGCTGACGGCGGGACGGTGGACGGCCGCGACCAGGGCGATGCCCGGATCAGTGAAGCCGACCTCGTGGCGACGCACGCCGCCGGTTACCCCGCCGCAATCGATGCCGGTGCACTGACCGTCATGGCAAGTTTTTCGAGCTGGAACGGCATCAAGAACCACGGCAACCGATCGCTGCTGACCGATGTTTTGAAAGACCGGATGGGCTTTGCCGGATTGGTTGTCGGCGACTGGAACGGTCATGGCCAGGTTGCGGGGTGCTCGGCCACGGATTGCGCCAGCGCGATCAATGCCGGCCTCGACCTGTTCATGGCGCCCGACAGCTGGAAGGGGCTGTATGACTCCACATTAAAATCGGCACGTGACGGGCAGATTCCGGCGGCGCGGATCGACGATGCTGTAAGGCGGATCCTGCGCGTGAAATTCAAACTGGGGCTGATGGGCGATGCGCCAACGATACGCGGCGACACGTCGCTGGTCGGTGCGGCAGATCATCTGGCACTTGCGCGTGAAGCTGTTTCGAAATCGCTTGTGCTGCTGAAAAACAACCAGGGCACATTGCCGATCCGCAAGGGAGCGCGCGTCCTTATTGCCGGTGCCGGGGCGGACAATATGGCCATGCAGGCCGGTGGCTGGACAATCACATGGCAGGGCACCGATACGAAAGCCGAAGACTTTCGCAATGGCCAAACAATCGGCCGGGCGATTTCGGATGCGGTCACGGCAAATGGCGGGACAGCGGCCCTTTCACCGCAGGGGACATTCGATGCCAAACCCGATGTCGCCATCATTGTCATCGGCGAAAAACCCTATGCCGAGTTTGAAGGCGACGTCCCCGATCTGGCGTTCCGGCCGCAGCCGGGCGACGCCGACATGATCGCGCGCCTGAAATCTCAGGGTATCCGTATCGTCGTCGTGTTCCTTTCGGGTCGCCCGATGTTTGCCGGAAACCTGATCAATCAGGCCGACGCTTTTGTCGCGGCATGGCTGCCCGGCACGCAGGGGCGCGGCGTCGCCGACGTGCTGGTCGCTGGTGCCAACGGCAAGGCGGCAAGAGATTTCACCGGCCGCCTGCCCTTTGCCTGGCCAGATGATGGCCGGTCGCCGCTGGTCGCGCCTTTATTCCCGCTCGGCTATGGTCTTGATTACACGCAACCGGCGACGCTCGGCATGGTCAACGAAGACCCGCGCGTCGACCTGTCATCGCAGCATCAGGCAAATTTCTACATGGTCCGTGGCAAGGTGCCCGCACCGTGGCGCCTTGCCCTTGATGGCGCGATCAGTTCGCGGCCCGTCGATTTGTCGGCACAGGAAGATGCCCGGCAGTTTTCGTGGGATGCCGACGGGAGCCTGTCGATCGAGGGGGCCGCAGTCAACCTTGTGCGCCAGCGCGACGAGGGCTTTGTCCTGCGCCTCGACTGGCGGATTGACCGTCATCCGACCGGGCCCGTTCTGGTAACCTTGGGTGGAGGTTCAATCGATCTGGCAGCCATCATGCGGGGCTTGCCGACCGGTGCCGCCGTCCAGACGCGCATACCGCTTCGCTGTTTCAGCGAGGCCGGCGCGAATCTGACCGCCGTTGGCGCGCCCATACGTATTCAAGCCGCAAAAGGCCTTGTTGCGACGGTTCGCAACGTTAATGTCGAAGCCGCAAACGATATCGCCCCTTGCCCCGGCAAGGTTCGCTAAAACAAGGGGAGAGCAGACATGGCATTACCGGCAAGCACCGCAGCGTCGTCGCAGACCGACAGCACCCATATCGATGCGCCGCAGCTGCAATTGTTTGTCATGGGTTTGTTTTTCATCTTCGGCGGGATCACCAGCCTGAACGATGTGATCATTCCAAAGCTCAAAGAGCTGTTCACGCTCAATTATACGCAGGCCATGCTGGTGCAGTTCTGCTTCTTTGCCGCCTATGCCGTTATCGGCATTCCGGGGGCACGGCTGGTCAAGAAAATCGGTTACATGCGCGGTGCTGTCGTCGGGCTGCTGACGATGATGGCAGGCTGCCTGTTGTTCATTCCCGCGTCGCAGACGGCAGTTTACGGGGTGTTCCTGCTCGCCTTGTTTGTGCTGGCGAGCGGTGTCGTCATCGTGCAGGTCGTGTCGAACCCGCTGATCAGCCTGCTCGGGCCGGCGAAGACCGTGCACAGCCGGCTGACCTTCGCGCAGGCGTTCAACAGCCTTGG
>JAYWFN010000083.1:0-12702 GCA_043778785.1 Sphingomonas sp.
GACGTCGCCGCGACGAAAGATGATCAGGCCTGCCTTTACCTGCTCCTTGTCGGTGATGAATTTCATTTCCCTTGCCTCACTGTGCAGAATCTGTGCAGAATACAGCCCTAAGTTATTGGTTTGCCGTAGCTGTGTAGGTTCTGTGTGGGCAATAGTAGCAAAAAATGTTGTTTGTTCCTAGATGTTTGTTATGATCCCTTCACCCGCTCCACGCGCAGTGTGAGACGATTTAGCAAAGCTAGATCGACTACACACAAGCGCGGCTGGCCTCAAGCAAAGCGACGAGGACCGACGAAGACACGGGCTTTGCCCGTGGCGTTAGCTGCTCAAAACACACATTATTCATCTTGCCAAATATCGAATTGATTTTCGACATCGGCTAGCATCGCTGCAAGAACAAGTAATATACGGCCGGGGCCGATGACGGAGATAACCTCGACGTCAGGGACATAACGAAAGCTGAAATCGCGATGCGTGCGATTGAGCCCTGACACCATTCGATCAGTTGAATCCTTATCAGTGGGCACAAAGCCACATTTCTGCGCCGAAAGATAACAGTCATCGAGACGGTGCCCGAGTTTTCTTAACACTTCCTCACCTGAGCCGGAACGCAAGATCACAGCTTTGAATGCTAGCTCCACTGCGAAACCAGCTAGAAAATAAAACGGCATGGCCGGTGCCTGATTTCCTTCCGCCAGCGACGGTAAAAGCAGCTTCATTGCATACGTGTAGGACTTAGAAGCAGCGAAAAGATTCGCAGATGTGGTGCTCAAACCGTTGCTCCCTAAAATGCTTGATGCGATCACTACTCGCCGTGGCAAAGCCACGTCGTCAGTCGCGGCGGCAGCCGCGCTGGCCGGGCCTAAGCGTGCAGCATCGCTTCGCTCGCTTCACCGGCGTGCGGCGCGCACGCCTCGCTTAGGCCAGCCAGTGCACATCCACCGCCAGCTCACAATCCGCCAGCACCCGCCCGATTGGCACCGCACTCCCCGCCCCATCCTCAATCGCGCGTTCCAGAACCGCTTTCTTCTCGTCGCCCGAAATCGTGATCAGCATTGCCCGCGCCGCCAGGATCGACGCTTTCGATAGCGTCACGCGCGCCACCGGAGCCTCGACCGGCAACGGATCGGGCATCACGCCCAGCGCACGGCGTTCCTTCGGCCCGTTCAGCGCTTCGTCCAGATCAGGCCCCGGAAAGATCGACGCGGTGTGCCCGTCCGCGCCCATGCCGAGCCAAACCAAGTCCGGCGGCCACGGCAGGTCCGCCAAGCGCGCGTCGGCGGCCTTCCCGCTCATCTTGTAATCCGCCGCCGTCGCCCCCGTCAGCGGGATCACTCGCGCGCCTTTTGGCAGGAACAGTTTGGCGAGCATCGCGACGTTGGACAATTCGCTCGTCACGTCGACGATGCGATCATCAGTCGGGATGATCGTCACATCCTTCCAGTTGCGCTTTTGCTCGGACAGCACTTTGAGCGCGGCATAGGGCGTCTTGCCGCCGGGCAGCGCGATCAGCGCGCGGTCATGCCCGTCGAGCGCTGAATCGATGATAAAGCCGACATCGCCTGCCACTGCCTGCGCCATTTCGTCGGCGTCTTCATAGTCCCACCATTCGGCTTCGATCGTCACGTTGGTTTTTCCTGTTGTTAAAGAATGGGTTGCGCGGTCGGCGTGTCGGTCAGCGCGGCGGCTTCAATGATGTCGAGCGCACGGTGCGCTTCGATGTAGCGGCGCGCCTTGGTCATCCAGTCGGTTGCTTTTTCGCGGGCTGGAAGCCGCGCGATTTCGGCGAGCGCGCTTTCGACCTGACCCCCTTCGAGCCGGAGCTGTGCGCGCTGGACGCGGTCATCGGCGGCGGGCGATTCAGTGCCCTGTTTACGGACGACGATCAGGCCGCCGAGCGTGCGGCGGGTTGACGCCCACCAGCTTTCGTTTGCGCCGCCGCCGACAAGATCAGGGGCGATTGCGGTTAATCCCTGATGCAGTCCCTCGATCGTAACAGGTTGTTGCGCGCCAGCGATGATCGCGGCGACCGCGCGCGGTTGCGTGGCGCCGAAACGGCCGCGCAATTCCCCTTCGATATAGCCGAGCGCCACACCACGGTCGAGCGCGCGGCGCGCGGCAAACGCGATCAGCAGACCTTCGGCACGCGTCGCATTTTCGGCGGCAGCCGCAGCGCGCAGGTCAATCCGCGCCATGCGTCCTTCGAGATCGGAAATGCGCGTATCGACCGCGCTGCTCTGGCCAGTCGTCGGCGCGACGGGGGGGGCGTCGGCAGCAATCATGCCCGATGGCGGGGCCGCGACAAGCGGACGGTTGGCGGCTGTCTGGACGGCGACGGGTGCGGGGGCATTGCCGCGCACGAACCGCTTCATCGGTTCCCACTGGGTCAGCGCCCAGGCCATCAGTGCCAACCCGCCAAGAAACGCGAGCGCGGCGATGATCATGGCCGTGCGCAAAGGCCGCGCGGGTCTTGGTTCGTCGGGATAAGGGCTGGCCATTAAACTCGTCCGTGTGGCATGGTTTGCCCATCGCACAGCATGGCCGCCAGTGCCAGCATCGCGTTGTCGGTGGGTTCAGCGGCAATGCTGACCGAGCGCCAGCCGGTCCCCGCAGCTTCGGCCACAAGCGTGCTGATCGCGACAACGTCGACCGACGCGGGCGACGGGCACAGCGCGGCGAAACGGATGGCGGCGCGAGCGGAATGGACAAGCGCGGCGTAGCGGCCGGTCGGCAGGGCGATGTCGACCGGCGCAGCCACATAAACAACGCGCGTTGTGACTGTGAAGGGCAGATGCGGATACGGCGTGCGATCTTCACCGGACAGATGGAGCGGGCGCGAATGCCCGGCGTTGCCCAGTGCGTGCAGGGCGTCGGCAGCATTGCCCGATCCATCAATAATGGTTGCAAACCCGGTGTCGCGTGCCGCCTGTGCGGTTGCTGCCCCTACCGCAAACACCGGCAAATCGCGGTACAGCTCAACCGCGTTACCCCCATAGCGAAGTGCATTGGCGCTGGTCAGCAGGAGGGCATCGAATAGCGCCGGATCGGGCGCATACCAGGCGCGCGGTTCGACCGCGAATAGCGAGCGGATGAGTGGTGACAGGCCAAGCGCTTCGGCGCGCTTTGCGGTCGCGATGGCCCCGCGCTCGGGACGGAGAATGAGCAGCGGGATCACGCCCCGAACAGCGCGCGCAGCTCCGGCGTGGCGCGCTCCAGCAGAAGGCGGGCCAGTGCAGCGGGGGCATCGGCGCTGTCGACGATAACCGTGTCACGCACATGATCGCGGCCATCGCCCGACAACAGTTCGGCAGTCAGGGTCAGGACGTCGCCGTCCCAATGCGCATGCGCGCCGACCGGCGAATGGCAATCGGCGGTCAGTGCCGCAAGCAATGCGCGTTCGGCCTCGACGGCCGTGCGGGTCGGGACGTGATTGATCGCATCAAGCAGCGCGCGCATCGCAGCGTCATCGGTGCGGGCCTCGATGCCGACTGCTCCTTGCGAGGCGGCGGGGAGCATTTGTTCGGGATCAAGCGCGACGCCGATGTCGGGACTGCCGAGGCGATCAAGGCCGGCAGCAGCGAGGAGCGTCGCATCGGCCTCACCTTTTTCGAGCTTGCCAAGCCGTGTCGCAACATTGCCGCGAAAACCGACGATCCGGACATCGGGGCGGAGGCGCTGGACTTGGGCGGCGCGGCGCGGCGAACTGGTGCCGACACGGGCATTTTGCGGAAGCGCGGCGATGCTGGCCGCACCGATCAGCCGGTCACGCGGATCGGCACGTTCGAGAATTGCGGCCAGGGCAATCGCCGCGGGGCGGATCGTCTCGACATCCTTCATCGAATGCACCGAAAAATCGATCTCACCGGCGAGCAGTTTGGCATCGAGTGTCTTTGTCCACAGCGCCTTGCCACCGATCTCCGCAAGCGGGCGGTCGAGCACGATATCGCCCTCGGTCGTCACGGCAACGATTTCGATGTCGGCATCGGCCCAGCCATGCGCGGCGATCAGCGCCGCTTTGGTCATATGCGCCTGCGCCATGGCAAGCGGGGAGGCACGGGTGCCGAGGCGGTAAGGGGGGCGTGTCACTCTTTGGTAAATCCCAACACAAATACCGATTGGCTGAGCTTGTCGAAGCCCTGCCCTTCATCGCGCATCGCGTTAGGACAAAGGACAGCCCTTCGACAAGCTCAGGGAAGCGGATTAGGGGAATGATATGACCATAATCCTCGGTATCGAATCAAGCTGCGATGAAACTGCTGCGGCGTTGGTGACTGGCGACCGGCAAGTGTTGGCGCACCGGCTGCTCGGTCAGGAAGAAGCCCATCGCCCGTTCGGCGGCGTTGTGCCTGAAATCGCGGCACGCGCGCATGTCGAGGCGCTGATCCCGCTGATCGAGGGCGCGCTGGCCGATGCCAGGCTGACGCTCGCCGATGTCGATGCGGTGGCGGCGACGGCGGGGCCGGGATTGATCGGCGGGGTGATGGTCGGGCTGGTGACGGCAAAGGCGCTTGCGCATGCGGCGGGCAAACCACTCGTTGCGGTCAATCATCTTGAGGGGCATGCGCTCAGTCCGCGCTTGTCCGATCCGGGGCTGGCGTTTCCCTATCTGCTGTTGCTGGTCTCGGGCGGGCATTGCCAGCTGCTGTTTGTTGAAGGCGTCGGGAAGTACCGGCGGCTGGCGACGACGATCGACGATGCAGCGGGCGAAGCGTTTGACAAGACGGCAAAGTTGCTCGGGCTGGGCTTTCCCGGTGGACCAGCGGTTGAACAGGCAGCGCTGCTGGGTGATCCGAAATCAGTGCCATTGCCCCGGCCATTGCTGCGCTCGCCCGAACCGCACTTCTCGTTTGCAGGGCTCAAAAGCGCCGTCCTTCGGGCGCATGAGGCAGGCCTTCACAAGACCGAGGACATTGCGGCATCGTTTCAGGCAGCGGTCGTCGATTGCCTGATCGACCGGACCGCGCGGGCGATCGAGAAGGCGGATGGCGCAACCGCGCTTGTGGTGGCGGGCGGGGTTGCGGCAAACGGTGCCATTCGCGCCGCATTGCAGACGCTGGCAGCCAAGCATGACCTGCGCTTTGTTGCGCCGCCGCTGTGGCTGTGCACCGACAATGCCGCGATGATTGCGTGGGCGGGGTATGAGCGGTTCGAAGCGGGCTATCGCGACGGCCTTGATACAGTCGCCCGGCCGCGCTGGCCACTTGATCCGGACGCCGAGGCCGCGCGTGGCGCGGGGGTGAAAGCATGAGGATTGGCGTCATCGGCGGTGGCGCATGGGGCACGGCGCTTGCACAAGTCGCTGCCGCAAACGGCGAGCCAGTGATGCTGTGGGCGCGCGAACAGGCGGTCGTCACGGCGATCAATCTGGCGCATGAGAACATCGTCTTCCTGCCCGGTGTGGCGCTGTCGCCATCGGTTCGGGCGACGGGCGAACTTGGCGATCTTAACGCATGTGACGCATGGTTGATCGTTACGCCTGCGCAACATCTTCGCGCGTCGCTGACGGCCCTGCCGCAGGGGCATCGTCCGCTTGTCCTGTGCGCCAAGGGCATTGAAGCGGGGACGATGGCGTTGATGTCCGACATCGCAGCCGAATTGCATCCCGAGGCGCCGGTGGCGGTGCTGTCGGGGCCGACCTTTGCCGCCGAAGTGGCGAAGGGATTGCCGACCGCAGTGACGCTGGCGTGCACCGACGAAGCGGCCGGGCGCGCGCTGGCCCAGCGGCTCGCGCGCCCTGCGTTCCGGCCCTATGCGTCGGACGATGTGACCGGCGCGGAAATCGGCGGTGCGGTCAAGAATGTCCTCGCGATTGCGTGTGGCGTGGTGGCGGGTCGCAAGCTCGGCGAGAATGCGCGGGCGGCCCTGATCGCGCGCGGTTTTGCCGAAATGGTCCGCTATGGCGTGGCGCGCGGCGGGCGGGCGGAGACGCTGAGCGGGCTTTCGGGACTGGGCGATCTGGTGCTGACCTGTTCATCGACCGCGTCGCGCAATTTCTCGCTGGGTGTCGGCCTTGGCGAGGGCAAACCTGCGGCCTCGCTGCTCGGCGGGCAGACGGTGGCCGAAGGTGCGTTTACCGCGCCGGTGCTACAGGCGTCGGCGCGGGCGATGGGTGTCGCCATGCCCGTCGTCGATGCGGTGTGCGCGTTGCTCGAGGGTGCGCCGGCCGATGCAGTCGTCAAGACCTTACTCGCGCGGCCGCTTCGCGGCGAGGCGTAGAGCGACGATTGCCGCAACGCAGCAAATGCGCTAATGGGCGCGCATGCTCAATCTCAACAGCATCACGGTGCGCCTTGGCGGGCGCACGATCCTCGACCGTGCAACCGCTGCGTTGCCGCCACGGAGCCGTGTCGGGCTGATCGGGCGCAATGGCGCGGGCAAGACGACGCTGATGAAAGTTGTTGCGCAGCTGATGGAAGCCGACGGCGGGACCGTCGACATGCCGAAAAACGCGAAGATCGGCTATATCGCGCAGGAAGCGCCGTCGGGACAGACAACGCCGTTCGAGGAAGTGCTGGCCGCTGATGTCGAGCGCGCGGCGTTGCTTGACGAGGAAGAGCATACGCAGGACCACCACCGCATCGGCGAAATCCACGAACGGCTGATCGCGATTGACGCGCATGCCGCGCCCGCACGGGCGTCGCGGATTCTCGTGGGTCTCGGCTTTGACGAGGATATGCAGCATCGTCCGCTCGACAGCTATTCGGGCGGCTGGAAAATGCGCGTTGCGCTTGCAGCGCTGCTGTTCAGCGAGCCTGATCTGCTGCTGCTCGACGAACCGTCGAACCATCTCGATCTCGAAGCGACGATGTGGCTCGAATCGTTCCTGAAATCCTATCGCGCGACGATGGTGCTGATCAGCCATGAACGCGATTTGCTCAACAATGTCGTCGATCATATCCTTCATCTGGAGGGCGGGAAGACCACGCTGTATCCCGGCGGCTATGACGCGTTCGAGCGCCAGCGGGCGGAGCGGCTGGCGCAACTGGCGTCGGCGCAGGCCGCGCAGGATTCGCAGCGCGCGAAATTGCAGGATTATGTGGCGCGCAATTCGGCCCGCGCCTCGACGGCCAAACAAGCGCAGTCGCGCGCGAAAATGCTCGCCAAGATGCAGCCGATTGCGTCGATTTCCGAAGACCCCAGCCTGACTTTTGATTTCCCCAGCCCCGATGCGCTGAAACCACCCCTTGTCACGCTTGATATGGCAGCCGTCGGTTATTCGGCGACGCCGGTACTGACCAAGCTCAATTTCCGCCTCGATCCCGATGACCGGGTCGCGCTGCTCGGGCGCAATGGCAATGGCAAGACGACGCTTGCGCGCCTGCTCGCGGCGCAATTGCCCGCGATGGAAGGCGGCATTTCGGTCTCGGGCAAGATGCGTGTCGGCTATTTCACGCAATATCAGGTCGAAGAACTCGACCGCGACGATACCCCGCTCGAGCATATGACGCGGATGATGAAAGGCATGTCGCCGGGCGCGGTGCGCGCGCAACTCGGGCGCTTCGGTTTTTCAGGCAACAAAGCGATCACGCAAGTCGGCAAGCTATCGGGCGGCGAACGCGCACGGCTCGCGCTGGCGCTGATCACGCGTGATGCGCCGCACATGCTGATCCTCGACGAGCCGACGAACCATCTCGACGTCGATGCGCGCGAGGCGCTGGTGCAGGCGCTGAATGCCTATGACGGCGCGGTCGTGATCGTCAGCCATGACCGCCACATGATCGAACTGACCGCCGACCGGCTGGTGCTGGTCGATGAGGGGACGGCGCAGGAATTTGCGGGGACGCTCGACGACTATACCGACCTGATCCTGAAAGGCACCGGCAAGGCAGCGACGCCGAAGCGCGACAAGAAGGAAGAACGTAAACTCGCCGCCGCCGCGCGCGAGAAGGAAGCCGAACTGCGCAAGGCCGCGTCGTCGGCGGAAACCGAAATGACCAAGCTGACTGACCAGCGCAGCGCCATCGAACGCGCAATGTTTGATCCGACATCGGCGACGGGGCCCGATGCCAAGCTGACCATGAGCGAGCTGATGAAGCTGCGCGCCGACATCACCGCAAAGATCGACGCGGCCGAATCCAAATGGCTGGCGGCATCCGAAGCGCTCGGTTAGTCTGACGCCCGATGGGGCAAAGTGACGCGAGCACGAAATTTACGCTGGTGCAGGCGCTGCGCGGGTTTGCCGCGCTTTGGGTTGTTTTGTTTCATGCCGCCGAAGGCAAGCATCTTGAAGGGATCCGCGCCGCAACGCCGACATGGTTGTTCGACGCTGTTTTCAGCGCGGGCCATTACGGCGTCTCGATCTTTTTCGCGCTGAGTGGCTTTGTGATCGCGCATTCGCTACGCAACGCCGATGCCACGCCGCGCTTTGCCGGGCGCTTTGTTCTGCGCCGCTCGATCCGGCTCGACCCACCCTATTGGGCGACAATCGCGCTGATGATCGGCCAGCAGATGATCGAGGCGCGGATCAAGGGCAGCGCAGGCCCGGCGGTTTCCACTGGCCAGCTGATCGCGCATGTTTTTTACCTGCAGGACATATTGGGATACCCGCAGATCAGCGCCGTATTCTGGACGCTGTGTTTCGAAATCCAATTCTATCTGGGTTTCATGCTGTTGCTGGTGATCGGGCGCATGGTTGGCGGCCGCGCGGGTGCAGTCGTGCGGATTGTCATGTTCGGCGCAGCACTGGCGGGGGCGTTGCAGATGTATCAGGGGCTGCCCGGTGGCGTTGCGCTGACCATGTGGCATGCCTTCTTTGTCGGCGTTGCCGCTTATTGGGCGGGGCAGCGGTCGGGGATGTGGCTGGTGGCACTGGGGATCCTCGTTATGGCCATTTTCGTGCGGCAATCGACGGGCGACATGATGAGCGCGGCGACGGCGGTTTTGCTTTATCTTGCCTTTCGCACCGGTCGGATCACGACGATGGCATCAGGCGCGCCGCTGCAATGGCTGGGGATGATTTCCTATAGCCTGTATCTTTCACACAATATCGTCGCGGGATCAGCCTATTGGGCGTTTGGCAAGCACATGCTCGGTGGTGTGGTTGCCGAGAGCGTTCAGCTTGTGCTGGTAACCGCGCTCTCGCTGCTGTTTGCCTATGCACTTTGGTGGGTCGTCGAGCGGCCTGCGCATGATTTTGCCAAGCGCGTTGGGGCGCGGCTTAGAGTTTGAAGACTTTAAGTTGATTCGCCAACTTCGTCATTCCCGCGAAGGCGGGAATCCAACGCCTAATATCGAGCCTATGGCGTTGGACCCCCGCCTTCGCGGGGGTGACGGAAGGTATGGGTCAATCGAAAGTCATCGCGCGCTAAACGTTACCCGAAGGTGTTGCACTGCGCGGGATCGCCCGATTGCAGCCCGCGCGTCAGCCATAACTGGCGCTGCGCCGATGATCCGTGCGTGAAGCTCTCGGGCACGGGGCGCTGGCCGGCGGCGCGTTGCAGCGTGTCGTCACCGATGGCTTGGGCAGCGCCAAGGCCTTCCTCGACGTCGCCTGGTTCGAGCAGGTTCTTGTCATTCGCGGCCCAGACGCCGGCATAGCAATCGGCTTGTAGTTCCATGCTAACCTGTAACGCATTGCCCTGGGCGCGGCTGGCGCGTTGCTGGGCACGGTTCACCTGGTCGGCCGTGCCGTCGAGATTCTGGATATGGTGGCCGACTTCATGCGCGATGATATAGCCGATCGGGAAATCGCCGGGCGCGTTGAAACGGCTTTTCATTTCCTCGAAAAACTGCGTGTCGATGTAGATTTTGCGGTCGGCGGGGCAGTAGAATGGCCCCATCGCCGATTGCGCCGCGCCGCAGCCCGACTGGCCGTTGCGGCTGTAGAAGACAAGCGTCGTTGGCGTGTAGCGCTGGCCCGAGGCGGCGAAGATTTCGGTCCAGCGGCGCTCGGTCGAGCCGAGGACTTTGAGCGAGGTGCGCTGGATTTCGCTAAGCTGGCCGGGGGTGGTTTGTTGATGCGGGGCGCTGGTCGATCCGCCGCCGGTGACCATTGATCCGATGCCGCCAAGACCGCTGAACAGGAGCACAACCACCCCGAGCACTGCGAGGCCGCCGCAGCCGAAGCGGCTGAAAACAAACGGCACGATCATGCCGAGCAGCCCCAATCCGCCGCCGCCGAACCCGGCCCGCGACGAACCCGGCGCCTGAATTTCGAAATTGCCGCTTTCCTGCTCGTCGTCGAGGCGCATCATGGTCTCCTGTTGCGCCCGGTTTAGCGCAAAGTTCGGCTTGGACAAGTTTGCTGCAATGCAATATGGTCAGGCGATGGCCGATGCAGCCCCGACGTTTCGCAAATCCCGCCGTGCGGCGGCAATGCCGCTGCCCGATCAGGTCGCGCTGGTGTTGCAGGGCGGGGGCGCGCTTGGGTCGTATCAGGCGGGGGTTTACGAAGCGCTTGACGGTGCTGGGATCGAAATTGACCGCGTTGCGGGGATTTCGATCGGTGCCGTGAATGCCGCGATCATTGCCGGCAATCCGCCCGAAAAGCGCGTGGCGCAATTGCGCAAATTCTGGGACCGGTCGAGCGCCTCGCTGCCCAGTTTTCCGATCTGGCAGAATGACTTTTCGCGTGAGTTACTTCACCTCTGGTCGGCAAGTGTTGTTGCGACAATTGGCGTGCCCGGGTTTTTCAGCCCGCGACTGCTCTCCCCGATGTTGGCGCTGCCGCAGACGCCCGAAGCGCTTAGTTTCTACGATTCGTCGGCGTTGGCGGGGACGCTCGATGATCTGATCGACTGGGACTTGCTCAATAATGGCCCGGTCCGCCTCGCGGTCGGCGCGGTCGAGATCGAGAGCGGCAATTTCCATTATTTCGACACGGCGCATGAACGGCTTGATGCGCGGCATATCATGGCGTCGGGCGCACTGCCGCCGGGCCTGCCGCCGGTCGAGATCGAGGGGAAGTTCTGGTGGGACGGTGGCCTGGTGTCGAACACGCCGCTCCAGCATGTGCTCGATACGCAGGATGCGGCTTGCCTCGTTTTTCAGGTCGATCTGTTTTCGGCGTCGGCAGTTATGCCGCACACGATCATGGATGTGATGGCGCGCGAAAAGGAAATCCGCTTTTCGAGCCGCACGCGGCAGGTCGGCGACGCGCTGCTCAAACTGCGCAAGGAGCGCGAGACTATCCGCAAGGTTCTCGGCAAATTGCCGAAGGATTTGAGTGACGATGCCGACGTGAAAGCGCTTGCCGCGCTGGCGCAAGAGTTTCCGGTCAATGTCGTGCAGCTCATCTACCGCGCCAATGCGTGGGAAGGCGGCGCGCGCGATTACGAATTTTCGGGACGGACAATGGCCGAGCATTGGGATGCCGGTCAAAACGACGTTGCCGCGACCATCAGCCATTCGGAACTGATCGCGAAAAATATCGTTGACGGAAAGACGGCAGCGTTCGACCTGACACTGCGGTAGACGGGGGCGGGTAAGCGGCTTAGTGTCTTAGCCATGCGCCACACCGGCGACTCGACTTGCGTAGGAGTTTCAATGTCAAAATCGCTTTTTGCCGGGCTGTCGCTTGCGGCATCGCTGCTTGCCAGTTCCGCCTTTGCCGCGCCGGGGCGTCTGCCGACAGGTGTCACACCACTTTCCTATGCCATCACGGTCGAGCCCGATGCCCAAAAGCTGACGTTTACCGGCAGCGAAACCATCGCAATTCAGGTCACAAGGCCGACCAGAACGATTACGCTCAATGCTGCCGACATCGCGATTTCAAGCGTGAAGCTCAACGGCACGATTGCGGCAACGGTGACGACCAGCGCCGACGCACAGACCGCGACATTCACCTTTGCGACGCCCGTGAAGATCGGCAAGCACAGCCTCTCACTCCGCTATTCGGGCAAAATCTATCAGTCGGCGACCGGCCTGTTCGCGATCGACTATGACAATGTCGACGGCAGCAAAGACCGGATGCTGGCCACGCAATTCGAAGCGCCCGATGCGCGCCGCTTTGCACCGATGTGGGACGAGCCGGGCATCAAGACGCCGTTCACGCTGACCGCGATCTCGCCGGCCGGCCAGACAGCCTATTCGAACATGCCAGTCGCGTCGAAATCGACCAACGCGGCGGGTAAAATAGTCTGGACCTTTGCCGAATCCCCCAAAATGTCGAGTTACCTGCTGTTCCTCGGCATGGGCAATGTCGAGCGCAAGACGGTTATGGCGGGCAACGTCGAAATTGGCGTGATCACGCGCAAGGGCGTTGTCGATCAGGGCGATTATGCACTGGCCAGCGCCAAGCAATTGCTGGCGCATTATAATGACTATTTCGGCACCCCCTATCCGCTGCCCAAAATGGACATGATTGCCGGGCCGGGATCGTCGCAGTTTTTTGGCGCGATGGAAAATTGGGGTGCGATTTTCTATTTCGAGCGCATCCTGCTGATCGATCCCAAACTGGCGACCGAAAGCCAGAAACAGGACATCTTTGGCGTTGTCGCGCATGAAATGGCGCATCAGTGGTTCGGCGATCTGGTGACAATGCAATGGTGGGACGACTTGTGGCTGAACGAGGGATTTGCGTCATGGATGGCATCGAAGGCCGCCAATGACCTGAACCCCGAATGGAAGTCGCTGACCCAAAGCATGGCGTTTGACCGCCAGGGCGCGATTTCGCGCGATGCCCGCGTCACAACGCATCCGATCATCCAGAAGATTTCGACGCCCGATGAAATCAGTCAGGCCTTCGACGACATCACCTATCGC
>JAYWFN010000084.1:0-12556 GCA_043778785.1 Sphingomonas sp.
CAGCGCCGCCGACACCCACCAGCGCTGCGTAAAATCGACCAGCTCCGGATTCGGGGCATCATCGAGCGAGGGCGCTTCAGGTTCAAGAGCCATCCCGCAAATCGGGCAAGTTCCCGGGCCTTCGCGCCGGATTTCGGGGTGCATCGGGCAAGTCCATATCGCGCTCGAGGCGGCGACCGGTGCCGCCGGCGGGCTATCATGCAGCATCGTCACGGATCGGTCTCCTTGGCACGTCACATCGAAGTAGGCGGTTCGAGCGTTCCGAGCCATGCGACGAGGCCAAGAATGATGAGAGCGATGCCCAGTTCAAGAGCACAGCTCTTGCGCAACTTGGCGATGGCCCCGGATGTTCCGCCGCTTTGCAGCGCGCGGTCAAATGCCGAGGTTAGCTTGAACCGGTTTGCAGCAGCAAGAGCCAGCATGATAGCAAACAATAGGAGTTTGGCGATCAGCAATTGGCCGTAAAGCGTTGCCGGGAGCGTCAGCAGATTTTTAGGGCCGACCAGCATCCAGCTATTGACCAGCCCCGAGCCGACAACCAGCGCGACGAAAACCGTTCCCGCGACCGAAAAGCCTTCGAGCACGCGGTGGGTTCGCCACAAATGGGCTTCATCGAATGCTTGCGCACCGCGAGA
The DNA here is from genome assembly GCA_043778785.1 of Sphingomonas sp. Lineage (GTDB taxonomy): Bacteria > Pseudomonadota > Alphaproteobacteria > Sphingomonadales > Sphingomonadaceae > Sphingomonas_O. The sequence goes on from JAYWFN010000084.1 coordinate 636, forward strand.
CAGCATGATCGTAAGCGCGGCGAGTGCACCAAGCCATGCGCCCGCACCGAGCAGGTGGATAATGTCGGCAATGAGTTGTGCGGTTCCAGCAGACCCTTCGCTTGCGGCCCCATGTCCTGTCCATGCGAGGGATGACAAAGTAAGCGCCGACGCAAAAGCAACAAGCGACAACCATAGCGCGGTGCTGTTATGCAATAGAAACTGAGCAGCGGCCAGTATCATAACCAGCGCGAGCATCCGCACCTGCCAAGCGTTGCCCATCGTCGTTTCAAATATCATCATGCTGACCGAGGCACTATCAACTTCTAGCAATCGAACGCCCGCCATCGAGGCCGTCATGGCGACGATGCCCAGCAGCGAAAGTGCGATTCCCAAAAGCGAAAGCCAGACGGTTATGGAGCGAAGCGGTAGAACGGCATTTTGCAGCCGTTCTGTCCCTTTCAACGCATACAGCCCGAATAAGGGCAATCCAAACAGCAGCATCAGGTTCGCATAAAGCGCGAACCTGATGCCGATATTCAGTGGGTCGGTCACGTCCTTACGTGACGGTAAAGGTGAAGCTGCCTTCCATCCGGTGGGCGTCTGCTCCCGCAGCAGCCCATTTGAGTTCGTAACTGCCAGTAACCAATGCACGCTTCATCAGCAGAGTCACGGTCTTGCCGTCCTTGCTCATCACTGAGGTGAACCCGCTGATTTTCATCGGTGCATGATCCTTCATGCCCGGCATTCCGGTCATGGTGAGCGTGGTGCTGGCAAATTTGGCAACCAGCTTTTCATTGAAAGTCAGAACGATTTTGGAAGGCTTTGCAACCGTCGCATTGGCAGCCGGTGAAGATGTCACGATCTTGGCATGCGCTTGTGCGGTTCCGGTCAAGGCGAGTGCCGCAAGGACGGGGGCAGCCAACAACAGGCGAAACTTAATCATCAGGATTCTCCAAACGGGGTGTTCAATGTCTAATACGCATCACGGCACCCGGCCCCTCATATCAAATCTGTTAAGGGCTTTGCCGCGATCCCGCGTATATGGGGCATGACGTTTGGAGATATGGGAATGACCGGCCTTGACGACATGCTTGATGGATTGCGTGCGGCACCACTGCCGCCGCGTCTTATGGCGATAGATGATGATGTGCTTTCTCAGCTTGCCGAACGCCGGGACGATGCTGCTCCGCTTTCAGGAAGCGTGATAGGGTTTGCTATTATCGCTGCCTTGGGACTGGGTCTTGCAGGCGCTGCTGTTCCCGGAATGCCAGCACAAGCCGCCTCCAATCTTTCGCCTTTCGGCGCACCGGCGGCTCTTGCTCCGTCAACCTTGCTGGACAGTAGCGAATGAACGGTTCGCGTCGGACAATATTGATTGCACTTATTGTTTTTCTGGCGGCGCTTGGCGGCGTCTTCGCGGGACGCTGGCTGGTTGTTCCGCCTCCCCCGCCGGAAAACGAACTTCATGCGCTTTTGCACAACGGTCTCGACCTTGATGCTGCGCAACACACCAAACTTGAAGCTCTGGAAAAGCAGTTCGCCATACGCAAGCAGGCGCTCGAACTCGAAATGCGCGCGGACAATGCCAAGCTTGCTGCCGCGATTGAGAGCGAACATGGCTATGGTGCCGAGGTGTCAGCCGCTGTTGACCAGTCGCACATTGTCATGGGGCAACTGCAAAAAGAGATGCTCGAGCATATCTTTGCAATGCGCGCGCTGCTGCGGCCCGATCAGAAAACGAAATTTGATGCAGCCGTGGTCAAGGCACTGACTGCCAATCAAAAATGACATTGGCTCTGGACGACTGTTCGGACGCCGAATTAGCGGCGCTGGCGCTCAGTGGAAGGCAATCCGCCTACACCGCTTTGCTGGGTCGTTACCGTCAACCAGTATTCCGGCTCGTGCGCGGAACGATTGGCGATAGCGATGCTGCTGTAGATGTTACCCAGGAAGCCTTTGTGTCGGCTTTTGCAGCACTAAAAAGCTATGACGGCGCGCGGCCTTTCAAAACGTGGGTCTCACGCATTGCGATCAACAAATGCCGCGATTGGGCGCGACGACGGGCGGTGCGGCGGTTCTTTTCATTTGCACTGCCTATTGAGGCGGCTGCAACAATTGCGGAGGATACTTTCGCCGCCGATCAGCAGATTTCCGATCGCGCCGAACTTGCGCGCGTTCAAGTTGCGATTTCGACACTACCACTCGCCATCCGCGAGCCGCTGGTGTTGCGCGCCATCGAGGGGCTGACACAGGCGGAGACCGCGCAGGTATTGGGAATCAGCGAAAAGGCCGTTGAAACGCGGCTTTACCGTGCGCGCGGACGATTGACCGAATTATTGAGGGATTAGTTTAGGAGCCGCGTATCATGGTCAGAACCGAATAATGGACGCTTTATGACCTTGGTAACGACCGTTGATCGCCGAAACCTGTTGCGCGGTGCAGCCTATGCCGGGGGCAGCTTGGCGCTTGCGCCGCTTTTCCCGGCTTGGGCAAAAAGCGGAACGCATGGTGCGGCCAGTTCCACAGATATTTTGGCGGGCGAGGATATTGCGCTTAGCGTCGGTCACAGTGCATTCAAGACCGGCGGAAAGAGTGGCCATGCCATCACCGTCAACGGAACGCTGCCTGCACCCATCATCCGGTTGAAGGAAGGTCAGAATGTCCGTCTTTCCGTCACCAACACGCTTGATGAAGATACGTCAATCCACTGGCATGGCCTGTTGCTGCCGTTCCAATATGACGGTGTGCCGGGGATCAGCTTTCCCGGCATCAAGCCCAAGCAGACGTTCGTCTATGAATTTCCGGTCAAACAATCCGGCACTTATTGGTATCACAGCAACTCGGGTATGCAGGAAGCAATGGGGCTTTACGGCGCGATAGTGATTGACCCGGCTGGGCGTGATCCGGTCGCTTACGACCGCGAGCATGTGATTGTGCTGTCCGACTGGAGCTTCATGCACGCGCACACAATTTTCCAGAAAAACAAGAAAATGGCAGGCTATTTCAACCGGCAGAAGCAGACGCTGGCCGGACAGCTTGCGGGCAAGGATCAGTCCGCTGCAGACCGCCGCATGTGGGGCCAGATGCGGATGGACCCGACCGATATTTCGGATGTGACGGGATCGACCTACACATATTTGGTCAACGGCCATAGCTCGGTCGAAAATTGGACGGGGCTATTCACACCGGGCGAGCGAGTGCGCCTGCGCATCATCAACGCATCAGCGATGTCCAATTTTAACGTCCGCATCCCCGGATTGCCGATGACCGTGGTTCATGCCGATGGTCAGCAGGTGCAGCCGGTCGAAACCGACGAGTTCCAGATTGCAGTTGCCGAAACCTATGACGTGATTGTCGAACCAAAGATCGATCAGGCTTACGGTTTTATCGCCGAAGCCATCGACCGTTCGGGCCAATGTCGCGCGACGCTTGCGCCGCGCATGGGAATGGTCGCCGCCATCCCCGCAATCCGCGAGCGCCCTTTGCTCACCATGAAAGACATGGGGATGGGCGATATGGACATGGCAGCAGGCGGCGACATGGCCGGCATGGATCATGCGGCCATGGGCCATGATATGGGCGCAATGAAAATGCGCGATCCGTCGGTTGCGCCGCAGGTCAAGATGGGGCCGGGCGTGGCCACCCTGTCGCCCATGCCCATGGATCGCACCGGAGAGCGCCCCACCGGACTTGAGACGGTCGATCACCGCGTGCTGACCTACAAGGATCTGAAATCATTCGCGCCCAATCCCGACAAGCGCAAACCATCGCGCGAAATCGACTTGCATCTGACCGCCAACATGGAACGGTATATGTGGTCGTTCGACGGTGTGAAATATAGCGACGGCGCAGACCCGATCGCGTTCCGGCATAACGAGCGTGTCCGCGTCAACCTCATCAACGACACGATGATGCCGCACCCGATCCATTTGCATGGCCATTTCTTTGAAGTTGTGACGGGCAATCCTGGTCGCCATCCCATGAAGCACACCGTCAACGTCTTGCCGGGTGGCAAAGTGTCGTTTGATTTGACCGCCGACGCGCTTGGCGATTGGGCGTTCCACTGTCACATGCTGCTTCATATGCATTCAGGCATGTTCCGTGTCGTCACGGTACGCCACGATGAGGATGCGGCATGAAGCGCTTGATTGCGGTTGTTTTCGCACTGGCTTTGGCCGTGCCTGCTGTGGCGCAAACGGCGGATCCTCATGCCGGTCACGCTTTGCCGCCACCCCAGACAGACGAAGAAATCGGCACCACGCCAGCCCCTGCGCCACCGGCTGACCATGCTGCCGATGCTTTGTTCGATCCGGCGGCGATGGCCGATGCCCGTAACGCCTTGCGTCACGAAAATGGTGGCCTTGGCAATTCGATGATCCTGTTTAATCTTGCCGAATATCAGGCACGCAAAGGGGCAGATGGTTACCGCTGGGAAGGCGAAGGCTGGTTTGGCGGCGACATCAACCGCGTCGTTGTCAAAACCGAAGGGGAAGGATCATTTGGCGGCACCACCGAACAGGCCGAGTTTCAGTTGCTCTACGCGCGTGCAATTGCGCCCTACTTCAATTTGGAAGCAGGGGTCCGCTATGATGTAAAACCCGATCCGTCGCGAACCTATGCCGTCATCGGGATTGAGGGCATCGCGCCCTATTGGTTTGATGTCGGTGCGCAGTTGTTTCTTTCGGACAAAGGCGATGTGCTGGCGCGTGTCGAGGGCAGCTATGACCAGCGGATTACGCAGGCGCTGATCCTTCAGCCGCGCGTCGAGTTTAATCTGGCGGCGCAGGACGTGCCGGCAAATGGCGTCGGCGCGGGGCTTTCGGACCTCGAGCTGGGCGTTCGCTTGCGTTATGAGATCAAACGCGAGTTTTCGCCTTATGTCGGCGTTGAATGGGCAAAGAAGGTTGGGACGACCGCCCGCTTTGCCCGCGTGGCTGGAAAGGATGACGATGTGGTCAATGTCGTCGCCGGAATAAGATTCTGGTTCTGAACCGGAAGCGTCGCCGGTTGCACTTGATGGCAAGCCGCGTCCACAAATGGCTGGCCCTGATCATCGGTGCCCAGTTGCTGATTTGGTTCGCCAGTGGCGCGTTGATGAGCTTTCTGCCCGTCGATAAGGTGCGCGGCGAACATCTGGTTGACCGCAAGGCCGCGACGCCGATTCCAGCGGGCACCCGCTTTGCAGACCCGGCGCTGATCACGGCACGCGCCGGCGCCCCGGTGAGCGCAATCACCTGGCGCGTGATCGGCGATCGCGCTGTTGCGGAGGTTACCACGGCCAAGGGCGTCAAGCTGTTCGATGCGGAAACGGGTGCAGCGCTTCCGCCCGTCGATGCCGGTCAGGCCACCGCTATTGCCAGAGCAGCCTGGAAATCGGGCGCAAAGCCCAGCGCCAGCGCGTCCTATGTCACATCGGAAAGCACCGAATATCGCGCCGCCTTGCCGGCATGGCGCATTGCGTTTGCCGATCCAGAAGCCACGCGTGTTTTCGTGGTCGTTGATACGGGCCGGATCACAGCCGTTCGCACCGGAACGTGGCGGCTTTATGACTTCTTCTGGGGTCTGCACATCATGGATTGGAAGAACCATGAGAATTTCAACACATGGTGGCTGTTGGGATTTGCTATCGGGGGGCTGATTCTGGGCCTCGCGGGATCGGTTCTTCTATTCATGCGCTGGCCGTTTCGGCGCAGACGGCGCAAGCTATGAAGCTGTTAAGCGTCTTGCTGATAGCTTTTGCCCTATTCGCGCGAAGCGATCCAATTTGCACAACGACGCAAATGCCCATTACGATGTCCGTAACCGGATGCCCCGACATGGACGGTAGCGAGGATAAACATCAACAACCTAGCCAAGGCATAATGGGCGGCTGCATCACCTGCCTGTTCCCGCAAATTGATACGCCGGTGCAGCCGCAATCACTTATTTGCCAGAGCCCCTTATTTGACGTTCCAACTGAAACAGCGCTTGCCGAATTGGAGGATGAGCCACTGCCCCCGCCGCCGCGAACTGGTCAGAGGCTAAAAGATTCAATCATCTAATGGAGTTTTATCATGAAAACCAAATATCTGCTCGGCGCGCTTGCGCTCACAATGTCTACCACCGCCTTCGCCGCCGAACCGGCACCAACACCCAAAAAGGAATGCTGTTGCTGCAAAAAAGGCGAGGACGGCAAAATGGCCTGTTGCAAGGATAAGGACGCCGCATCTGTCGATGGTCACGAAGACCATGACATGGGCGGCATGGACCACAAATAAATAACTCGTGCGGAGGGCTATTTCAGCTCTCCGCACACCGTATGTTTAGGGTCGCCATGTCTGATACTTCGGATTTTACCCCTGCAGCGGGGCGCTTTACCCCTACCGCGCTTTAAAGAACAATAAAGCGGCGATTTCAACGTGCCGACATTCGAGGCAAGCCACGGAAAATTCTACACAGTTCCTGCACAGGTCAAAAATGGTCTATATTTGTTAATTATATCAGTGGCTTACAAGTCACCGATATAATGGTCGGGGAGACAGGATTCGAACCTGCGACCCTCTGGTCCCAAACCAGATGCGCTACCAGGCTGCGCCACTCCCCGCCGATTGAGGCGACCGATAGCGGAGCTATCGGCGACACGCAACTGGCGCGGCCGGCCTTTGTGAAACAAAAGGACCGACGGCGTGGCTTTGCCACGTCGGGCAGCTCATGATTTGAGATGCGTCGTGGCAAAGCCACGCCGTCAGTCGGCACAGGTGCCGCTGGCCGCCGCTTGCGCGATGTTGATTTAGCGCGGCTAAATCATGCCCGCGCTACGCGCTGGTGGGCCCGGCAGGAATCGAACCCGCAACCTAGCCGTTATGAGCGGCCGGCTCTACCGTTGAGCTACAGGCCCCCAAGCGCATTCTCCCGATACGCTCAAGGCGTTCCCGCTGGCAAGTCGGCTTGTGCCAAAACCGTCGGAAGCGTCAGGACAAATGCCTCGGCCGAAATCGAAAACCGCCCGCCAATATCGCGTGCCAGGCTCTCGACGAGCCGCAATGTAAACCCAAGCCCCAGCAACGGGGCATCCGGATACGGCATTTCGGGATCATAACCGGGATCGAGCAGCACCGTGTCGCTCACCCCGGCCAGCTTTACCGGCCGCGCGACGGACAGGACAGCATTGCCCGTCGCCGTCTCGGACAACGACGCCCCAACATTTTCGCCGGGTGCCGCAAGCGCAAGGGCTGCCCCGATCAAACGCGCCATCATCCGTTCGAGCACGGCAGGGCTGACGCCGGGCACCTCAACAATCTGGTCCGCCGTCACCGCCAGATGAACATCGCGCACTTTCAGTGTCGGCTGCAAGCTGGCCTCAATCCGCATCAGCATTGCACCGGCGTCGCTGACCTGATCGACTGGGGCCGCATCGCGCCGGACACGCGCCGCGTGATCAAGGTCATCAACCATTTCAAGCAAGCGCTCGCCGTCCTGAATAATCGCCTGCGCCTGCGCACGATAGGCAAGGGCCGCTGGTCCCAGCAGCTGCTGGTCGATCATTTCGGCAAACCCCAAAATCGCATTCAGCGGGGTCCGCAGTTCATGGATGAGCTGACGCAACGAATCGACAGGCATTGTCGTGCCTGCGAACCGGGCAACCGGCCCTGCGATCTCGTCAGGCCGGGGGCGCCGCGCCGCGCCGTGATAACCGGCAAAGCGCCCGTCGCCAGGGTTGAAGACCGGTTTTGCCGAAATCAGCCAGTCGCCACTCGCAGGGCCAGCGCCCGAAACAAGCAATCGCGCGTCACGAAACGGCGCGCGACGGCGGAAGGCACCGGCGGCCTGGCCATCGACGCCATAGCCGCCCACATCGGCAATCTCGCCGATGCCAAGACCAATGAGGGCCTCACGCGGCGCCCCAGCCACCCAGTCAAACAGACCGTCGGTCGCCGTTTCAAAGTTGAACTCGTCAGCAGTATCAGGGACGACCGTGGCTGCAACACCAACGCTGCCAAGCCGAAACGCCTCGATCCGCGCAACCAGATCGCGGATCTGGGTTCCCGGATCAACGACATCGGCATCATTGGCGGGCAAGGCAAAATCGGTCAGGCCATAGCTTGCCAGCGCGCGCACCGTGTCGTCGGGCAAATCACGACGATTGCGCAGTATCGCGCGCGATGCCGGCGGCATTTTCGGGATGAGCATTTGCCAGCCATCGCTGTCCAGTTGGGCAACCGACAGGACTGGCGCGGCGACAACCGGCTCGTCCAGCCCGAACAACGCCACGCCGTCGCTATGCCCTGCGCGCGTCGCAAGCTGGGCGGCCGCCAATCGGCGCTGGTCCAGCGGCACGGAGGTGCGCAACGCATCGATCCGGCCCAAGGCCGCCTCGCGCACCCGCGGGCTTAGATTTCCTTTGGCCTGGACAACAAGGTCAACCAGCTGTCGCCATTGCGCAATCTGCCCCCCCGCGTCATCCGCGTCGAGCGAGAGCGCTGTCGATAGCATCGAATCGTAACGCACAACGTCCCCAAGATCCCCGACCGAGCCATCCGCTGGGCCGGTCCGTTAACGTTTTCGTTACTCTTCAATACCCTTTGCGCCAAGCGCCCGTTTTGGGACGTAGCATAGTGGCACAATTGCAATCGCCCGCAATATTCTTATTGTTACCCGCAATGATGAAACAGGAAGCTGCGCGACATGGCCACTGAAGTATTTGATTCGGTCGACCGTCGCATATTGGCGGAGCTTCAGGCCGACGGCCGCATGACAAATGTCGAACTTGCCACGCGCGTCGGGCTGACCGCTCCCCCCTGCCTGCGCCGTGTCCGCGCGCTGGAAGAACGCGGGGCGATCGCAGGCTATCACGCGCAATTGAATTCGGACGCACTGGGCTATGCCATCACGGTCTTTGCGATGGTCAGCCTGAAGAGCCAGGCAGAGCCCGACCTGAAAGCGTTCGAAGCGCATGTCGCCACCCTTGAGCCGGTGCGCGAATGCCACATGCTCAACGGCGAGATCGACTTCATCCTGAAAGTCGTTGCCCGCAGTCTTCAGGAGTTTCAGAGTTTCCTGACTTCATCGCTGACGACGGCACCCAATGTCGCCAGCGTCAAAACGTCGCTGACGATCCGCACGGCAAAGAATATTCCGGGTGTGCCTGTTCCTGATTAGGCGCGGCCCGATTAGACTTGCTGGTCAAGCCAGAGCAACCAGAACGCCGCAATGTCGGCGCGCGCCGCGCCCTTGACTGCCGAAAAAGCGGTCCGCGCACCCGCCTTGTCGCCAGAACGCACCATGGCAATCCCCATCCGCGTGTTGACCGCATCGACATCAACGCCACCCTTGGTCAGCGCTGTTTTGTAGAGCGCAATCGCTTTGGCATCCTGACCGTAAGCCAGATAGGCATCTGCGGTAGCGGAGGCGACACGACCAGTCGCCGATGCACCGGCCTGGCGTTCGGCGGCGGCAAGCGATGCCTGATCACCCGCGATCTTCGCCGACGCCATCGTGCGGAGCTCGATCAGTGAGCGGCTGCCCGCTGGAACAGCATTTGTGGCAATGGCTTCGTCGATCACCGACTTGGCTTCGCCGGGCAAACCGCGCTCGGTCGACAGCGAGGCAAATTCATAATAATCACGCTCGCCTGCCAGGCTCTTGGTCAAGCGCATCAGGCGGAAAATATCGAGATTGAGATTGCCGTCGCGTTGTGCGCCATCGCGGTAAACGACAAGCGCGCTGCGCCAGTTATCCTTTGTCGGATACGCGCGAACCTGCGCGCGCGTCCATTTGGCTGATTCACTATTCAGCTTGGCTTTGTAGGCCACCGACGATGCCCGCGCATACCAGCTTTCGGGGGGCTTCACCCCTGCAGCGGTGCTCGCAGCAATAGCCTTGTCAACAAATACGAGCCCGGCGGGCACGTTGTTTGCCTTGAAGTTCGCTTCGGCAAGCAGCAGCAGCCCGTCCTGATTGCCTGATTTATAGCCAAGCCGATCTGCTTCAGTTAGATACTGGATTGCTTTTGGAAAATCATTTGCTTGGTAGGCAAACTGGCCTGCATAGAAATTGAGGCGCGGCAAATCGGCATTGCCCAACGCACTGCCGCTGCCCAGCATCGCCAGCACAGCTTTCTGCTGCATTACAGGGCTTTTTGTCGCGCTGCCGACCTGAAGGCGAAGCTGCGCGGCGACGAACTTGTCGTCCGGCAATGTCGCTGCCGCTTCTGCCGCAGCCACAGCCACATCAGCGCCCGCAGGATCCGCCTTGATCGCCGCTTGCGCCGGTCCCGCTGCCGCGCGGAATTCCTTGCTCAGCGTCATCTTGGGCGCAGCGACCGGTTTTTCCTTGGCCGCCAGCGTCACACTCGGCACGGCACCCAGCATAAGAATAGCGCCCAGCGCCAATGACGATACGAGTTTCATGACTTTAATCCTCCTGTCGCGGTTCGCAGCGACCGCCTGTCGATTCGATGTCTGCCTCGGGCCTAGCCTCGGCCAATGCGCCGCACAAGTCGGGCATCCGCGCTGAACAACGCTTGAACCCGCGTGAAGTGCCTTATGCCGCTTCAAACATTTCGACAGGGAGCGCCATGATGCTTTCCGCGCCGCCCTCGATCTTGCGCCGCAACGATCCCGTGTCGGGCATGATCCGCTCAGCGAAAAAGCGCGCCGTGACCAGCTTGGCTTCGAGAAACGGCTTATCGCCCTCGCCTGCCGCCAGCATCGCCTGTGCCGCGCTCGCCATGCGCAGCCACATCAGGCCGAGCGCGACGATTCCCATCATATGCATATAGGCGACCGAGCCGGCCCCGGCATTGTTCGGATTGGTCAGGCCATTTTGCATAAACCACATCGTCGACGTTTGCAGATCGCCCGTCGCCTTTTCCAGACGTCCCGCAAAATCAGCAAGTTCTGGCTTCAGTTTCGCAGCACCAATTTCCTCGGCGAGAATCCCGAACAGCAGCTGGATCGCCCGCCCGCCGTCCTTGGCGAGCTTGCGGCCGACCAGGTCGAGCGCTTGAATCCCGTTTGTGCCTTCATAGATCATCGCGATCCGCGCATCGCGGACATATTGCTCCATTCCCCATTCGGCGATGTAACCATGCCCGCCATAAACCTGCTGGCTGTTGGTCGCGATTTCGTAGCCCTTGTCGGTGCCATAGCCCTTGATCACCGGCGTCAGCAGGCTGAGCAGATCGTCCGCACGCTGCCGCTCTTCCTCGGTTTGCGCCTTGTGCGTAAGGTCGCCCTGCAGCGCGCCCCACAGGCACAGTGCCCGCAAGCCTTCGGTAACCGCTTTACCTTCCATGAGCATCCGGCGAACGTCGGGGTGGACGAACAGCGTGTCGGCCTTCTCGCCCGGTTCGGCAGGGCCGGTCAGCGCGCGGCCTTGCCGCCGGTCTTTGGCATATTGAACAGCATTCTGATGCGCGACTTCGCCCTGAGCCAGCCCCTGCAAGCCAACGCCGAGCCGCGCGGTGTTCATCATGATGAACATCGCGGCGAGACCCTTCATTTCCTCGCCGACCAAAAAGCCCGTGGCACCATCATAATTCATGACGCACGTCGCATTGGCGTGAATGCCCATTTTGTGTTCGATTGACCCACAGGTCAGGCCGTTGCGCGCACCGAGTGAACCATCGTCGTTGACCATGAACTTGGGCACGATGAACAGCGAAATCCCCTTCACATTGTCAGGCGCATCGGGCGTCTTGGCGAGAACCAGATGAATGATATTCTCGGTGAGGTCGTGTTCGCCCGACGATATAAAAATCTTCGTGCCGGTGACCGAAAACGACCCATCAGCCTGCGGCACGGCCTTGGTCTTGATCAGGCCCAGGTCAGTCCCGCATTGCGGCTCGGTCAGATTCATCGTCCCGCCCCATTGGCCCGAAACCATTTTGGGCAGATATTTTGCCTTTTGCTCATCCGACCCCTTGACGAGGATCGACGACACCGCGCCCATCGTCAGCC
>JAYWFN010000085.1:0-2155 GCA_043778785.1 Sphingomonas sp.
CGCGGCTGTTTCTCACGATTAACGGACACAAGATCGTCTTCGAAAAGGAAGATGCGGTGCGCACTGTTCTCGCCCTCGCATCGGGGGATTTGAGCGAAGAGGAACTTGCCGACTGGTTCCGGACGCGGTTGGTCAAACCTTAGTGTGATGACCACCGCAGTCCTGAGCCTGTCGAAGGACGGTTGACGCGTCTAACCGTGCTTCGACAAGCTCAGCACTGCGGCTACACCTTAATGCACAAACCTTGCCACGACATCGCGATACGACCGCGAGACTTTCACCTGCGCGCCTGAATCGAGCACTAAAAAGCATTCGCCATTGGTGTGCGGCTTTACCTGCTTCACCAGATCAAGATTGACGATGGTCGAGCGGTGGATGCGCTGGAAACGGCGCGGGTCGAGGCGGCGTTCGAGATCCTTCATTGTTTCGCGCAGGATCAGCGTGTTGTCGCCGGTATAGATGCACATATAATCGCCCGCCGCATCGATGCGTTCGATGGTGTCGACGTCGACGCGGAAAATCTGGCCGCGATCCTTGATGTTGATGAGTTTTTCAAAGCGATTGGCCGCCAGCGTATCCGCGCCGTCGCTGATTTCCTCGACCGCGTCGGGCGCATGTTCGGTCAGTGCTTCCATCAGGCGACCGGCTTCTTCGACGCCCTTTTTCTCGTGAAGCCGCTGACGAACGCGATCAAGCGTATCGGCAAGGCGCTGTTCATCGACCGGCTTCATCAGATAATCGGTCGCGTCCGCCTCGAACGCGCGGAGCGCATGGTCGCTGTATGCCGTAACGAACACGAACAGCGGCGGTTCGACTTCCATGAGCCCCGAGACGACCGAAAAGCCGTCAAAGCCCGGCATCTGGATGTCGAGGAAAACAAGATCGGGCTTGTGCGTCTTGATCGCGCGGATCGCCTCGCGCCCGTTAAGGCAGGTGTCGATTATCTCCACGTCGGCATGTGCGCCGAGCCGGTGTTGCAGCCCCTGAATGGCCAGTTTTTCATCGTCGACGAGAATGGTGCGAATGGTCATGCGGCCTCTTGCATCTGATCGTGGGTCAAAAATGGTATTTCCACCGTGACAACGAACCCACCCCCCGGTTGGTTGCGTGTCTCGAAACGGTGATCCGCGCCGAACGCTTGATTGAGCCGGTCGCGGATGTTGGCAAGGCCAACCCCTGTCGAGTAACTGGGCCGAACCGCGTTGTCATTCAACCCCGGTCCGGTGTCCGACACGGTGATGTGCACGCGGTCGCCGACGAGGCGCGCCGTGACTGCGATGTCGGCGCCTTCCTCCATCGGCGTGACGGCATATTTGATCGCGTTTTCAACCAGCGGCTGGAGGAGGAGCGATGGCAGGCGCGCGCCGGCAGCGGCAGGATCAAGGTCGAAAGTCGAGCGGAGGCGTTCTTCGAAGCGCATTTTTTCGATGTCGAGATAGAGTTTCAGCGTTTCGATTTCCTGTTCGAGCGTCACTTGTGTTTCGGATTCGTTGACCAGCGTGTAGCGCAGGAACGACGACAGGCGGCTGAGCATCGCGTTGGCGCGGTCGGTTTGCTTCAAGAGCACGAGCGTCGAAATACTGTTGAGTGTGTTGAACAGGAAATGCGGATTGAGCTGGTAGCGCAGCATGGCAAGTTGCGCCGATGAGGCCATTGCCTCGAGTTTGAGCAATTGCAGCGTCTGGCGCTCGGCAATCAGGAAGAAGTTGATGCCGTAATAAAGCGCCGACCATGCGCCGAGAAGCAGGCCGTTGATGAGGATCGTGCCAAGCACCAGCCCCCCTTCGAACACGCCAGCGCGATTGATCAGCGAAAACACCCAGGCATCGACGATTGAGTAGGCACTGACACCGACAGCCACCGTTGCGAGCGTGCCCGTCCATATGACCAGCGGGCTTTTCAGAATCAGCCAGCGATAGACAGCGGCCATAACGAGCGTGAGCGAATAGCCGGTCGCGGTCGAGACGAGCACGGGGATGAAAAACGAAATCGTCATCCCGTTTGCCACGCCTTGCGCCGCGCGGAGGAGAAGATAACCTGCCCAGCCGCCGGCTTGCAGCATCCAGAAGGCGCGGTTTTTATCCGCAAAGAAAGTGGCGGGGATGGGTGGTGTGGCGGGCATTGGGGATATGTCTAGCGGATGAAACGCCAAGCG
>JAYWFN010000086.1:0-5315 GCA_043778785.1 Sphingomonas sp.
GAACCCCGCGCGCTTGGCAGAATTCGCCTCCATCTTCACCGGTGAGGTGATCGACGACAGCGCGAATATCAAGTTCGATCATTGGTTGCCCAGTTTCAATGCAAGGCTCGACTTCGGCAACGGCATGCTGGTGCGTGGCGCTGTCTCGAAGAGCATCTCGAGACCTGACTTGTCGCTCTTCGCTACCGGCGGCGGTATATCGGACAATACCGACAATCTGCGGGCTGGCGGCACGCTTGATACGGGCCCGCTTTTCCAGATTAGGACTGGCAACCGGCTCCTGCGCCCGATCCAGTCGTGGAATTACGACCTGTCGTTCGAATGGTATTTTGCCAAGGTCGGCTCCGTTTCGGTTTCTGGTTTTCTGAAGGATATCAAAGGCATCATAAATGACAGTGCCGTAGTGCCTAGATTAACCAGCCCCAGCGGCGTGTCGTCCGACGTTCTTTTTAATCGTCCCGCCAACAGCGACGGCGGCACATTGAAAGGGGTCGAGGTCTCGTATCAGCAGACCTATGACTTCCTGCCGGGCGTCTTCAGCGGTCTTGGCGCGCAGCTGACCTATACCTATGTCGATGCCAAGGACTTCAAAAATGCGACGCTGGGCGCGGAACAAAGCCCCTTTGCCGGCGGGTTGCCGTTGTCAGGTGTGTCGAAACACACGATCAACGCGGTCGCCTTTTATGAAAAGGGGCCCTTGTCAGCGCGTGTTGCCTACAACTGGCGATCCGACTTCCTGCAAACACCGCGCGACGTGATTTTCCCGTTCTCGCCGATTTATGGTGAAGCCACGGGCCAGCTTGATGCGTCGATTTTCGTGACTGTGGACAAACGTCTCAAGCTCGGCGTTCAGGGTGTGAACCTGCTCGATGAAGTGACGCGCACCAGCCAGGTGATCGATTTCAAGGGAACCCGGGCAACCCGGTCCGCCTTCCGGAACGATCGCCGCTACACGTTCCTTGCGCGGTTCGAATTCTGACGGCTGCGGCGGTTTTGCAAGTCGAAAGCGGGCCTCTGTCGAACGACCGGGGCCCGTTTTTGGTTTGATCACCCGCGTCAGCCTGCTTGCCTAAGCATCATCCACGGGACATGGAGGCGATCAAGATGAAACCGATTTTTTTATTAGTCTGGCTGGCAAGCCTGGTTGCGTGGCCGGTTATGGCCGCCCCGGCGAAGGCTTTGTCCGGTGACGCCTCGGGCTGGGCGCTTATGTGGTCGGACGAGTTCGATGGCACCAAACTTGACCGCGCCAAATGGGCACCGGAAAAATCATGCTGGGGTGGCGGCAACAATGAACGCCAGTGCTACACCGCGCGCGAGGAAAACATCCGCGTCGCCGACGGTATGCTGCGCCTGATCGCCCGCAAGGAGCGCTATACCGGCCCCGACCGCCCGCCAGAGATCGCCGCGACGCCCAACCCGCGTGTCACGCAGCCCTTTACCTCGGGCAAGATCCGCACGCGCGGCATCGCGAGCTGGCAATATGGCAAGATCGAATTCCGCGCAAAGCCGCCCAAGGGGCAGGGCACCTGGCCCGCAGTCTGGATGATGCCGGCGGACGACCATTACGGCGCGTGGCCATTGTCGGGCGAGATCGACATTCTCGAAGGCGTCAACCTTGGCGCGATCTGTGGTGTCTGCGCTGGCAATGTCGACGAAAACCGCATGATCAGCGCGCTGCATTTCGGTGACAAAGCGCCCAAAAACGAATTTCTTGATAAGCGGGTCGCGCTGCCCAGCCTTGCTCTGCCGTCGGATGACTTCCACGTCTGGACGCTCGAATGGGGCAGAGGGATCATGCGTTTTTACCTCGATGGCATAAAATATTGGGAAGTCACGGCTGACAAGTGGCGAACCGCCTCTCCAAAAGCCAAATCAAATGCGGCTGCGCCCTTTGACCGGCCATTTTACATCATGGCCAATCTGGCGATTGGTGGTCGCTTGTCCGAAGACAATAATCAGAAGGGCGTTGCCGACGACGTCGCGCCCGCACAGTTGATGATCGACTGGATACGGATCTATCAGTGCAAGGATGATCGGGCGACCGGACTTGCCTGCATGCAGCGCGTCAAAGGGGGCATGTAGCGGATGGCGAGACGCCGCCAAGCCGTCACCATAAAGCATGTTGCTGCCGATGCCGGGGTGTCGTTGCAGACCGTCAGTCGCGTTATCAACAATGAGCCGAATGTCCGTCCCGCGATGCAGGCGCGGGTTCAGGATTCGATCAACAAGCTGGGCTATGTCCCGTCGATTGCCGCACAGCGCATGAGCGGTTCGCGGTCCTATCTCATCCTTGCGATCAATGACCGCGAGCGCACGATTGCAGACTGGCGGACGCGACGCGGCACCGACTGGGTTGACCAGATGTTGCTGGGCGGCATGCTGGAATGCGCCGAGCATGGCTACCGAATGATCTTCGAACTGGTCGATACGCACAACGACCATGTCGAGCGCGAGCTGAGCGCAACGATTGCCGCGCTTCAGCCTGACGGCGTCATATTGACACCGCCGCACTCGGAAAACTCATTGGTAACTGGCCTGCTGGCCGAACGGCACATTCCGTTTGCCCGCATCGGCTCGATCGCGCCGGGGCCCGGCATATCGATGACAATGGACGATGCGGGATCCGCTCGTCTCGCGACCGAGCATCTGATCGGGCTTGGCCACCGCCATATCGGTTTTATTGCGGGATCGGCGGAGTATAATCTGTCGACGTGGCGTATTGACGGATGGTGCGAAGCGATGGACGCGGGCGGCCTCGACAGGCAGGGTTTTTGCGTGCGGGGCGATTTCACTTACGAAAGCGGCGTTGCGGCCGCAAATGCCTTGCTTGATCTGGCTACCCCGCCGACCGCAATCATCGCCAGCAATGACCAGATGGCGCTTGCGGTGCTCGAGACAGTCACCGGGCGCGGGTTGAAGGTGCCGACGGACATCTCGCTGATCAGTTTTGACAACACACCCATCATGCGCTTTACCACGCCCCAGATAACCGCGATTGACCAGCCTATCGCGGCGACCTTTTCGAAAGCGGTTGAGTTGCTGATCACCAACGGCGCATCTCCCGAACCGCATCAGCCCGTCGTTATCAAAGCCAGCCTGGTGGTCCGTGGCAGCACCGCGCCGCCGGACCTGGCTTGAGAGCCGCAGCGCATCAGTCGCGGCGCTTTCTGTATCTTTACGCGCTCGCCGCTTCGGGTGGCGCGATTGCCTATATCCCTTTCCTGACGATTCTCTTGCCGCTTCGGGCAGGCGAACTTGCCGGAAACAATGCCTTGTCGATGCTGGCGATTGCGGCTTTTGCCGGCGCAATTTCGGCCAGTCTTGCCAATATCGGCTTCGGCTGGAGCAGCGACGTCAGCCAGACACGACGCCCATGGATCGCAGCAGGCCTGATCCTGTCGAGTTTGCTGATGCTGGCCATGCCGCTTGCGACCCATGCGACGACGCTGATTGTTATGATTATAGGCTGGCAGATTGGCCTGAACATGATGCTTGCGCCGCTTGCGGCCTGGGCTGGTGACTGCGTCCCGGATTCGCAAAAAGGCATGCTCGGCGGGCTGCTGGCATTTGCCCCGGCGCTGGGTGCCCTGTCGGGCGCGCTGGTGACCTTGCCGGGGATCGCCGCCACCGACAGCCGTCACATGCTGGTGGCTGTGATAGTCGTGTTGATGGTCAGCCCGGTTCTTGTATTTGGCCGTCCCAAGCCGATGCCCCATTTGATGCAGCAACCACCCCGCCACGATCACACTGACGGCCGGGTTGATGCCGCGAAAAATATGGTCGCCGGAATGTGGTCGGCTCGTTTGCTCGTGCAGATCGCCGAAGCATCGCTGTTCGCATTTCTGCTGATGTGGTTTCGCAGCATCGACCCGGCTTTTGGTGAAAATATCACCGCCACCATATTCACGGCTGTTTTGGGCGTCGCGGCTTTTGTCGCAATCGGGGTAGGACGGTGGTCAGATCGCGTTGATCAGCCAATTCTCCCGTTGATCTGGTGCGCAGGATTCGCTGCCGCCGGCTTGGTCATCATGTCGATTGCGCCGGGCTTGACCGTCGCCATCGCTGGCTATGTCGTCTTTGGCCTCGCCAGCAGTGTGTTCCTCGCACTCCACACCAGCCAAACTCTTCGCGTGCTGCCTCGACCACACACGCGGGGCCGCGATCTCGGGATCTTTAACCTGACCAATACGGTGCCTTCGCTGATCATGCCGTGGCTGATATTGGCGCTGGTGCCATCCTACGGCTTCGACGTGCTGTTCCTGCTGCTGGCGGGGCTTGCTGGCCTTGCCTGCGTCCTCCTCGCCACCATCGCCCGACGCATTTAGACACCCTCGCTCAACGTCAACGCCGCCTATGCCGGTCGCCGTGCATAAAGTCCGAACGCAGCAATGATCGCGTAACAAACCATCGGCAGCATGAATGCGATCGCAAGGCTTGACGTCATATCGGCGATCACGCCGGTGAGCAGCGGAATGACGGCACCGCCGACAATGGCAACATTGATGATGCCCGATCCATCCGCCGCACGTGCATCCAGTTTTTCGCACGCCAGCGTAAAGATCGTTGGAAACATGATCGCGTTGGTAAGGCCGACCGCGAGCAGCGTGTAGCCGGACAACGTGCCGCTCGTCTGTGTGGAAATGATGAGAAGGGTAATCGCGCCGGTCGCCACAAACGCAAGCACTTTGCCAGGGCTCAGCACACGCAGCACTGCCGAACCGATGAAGCGCCCGATCATGGCACCGCCCCAGTAAAGCCCGATCAGCTTGCCCGCCGCCTGTTCTTGCAGCGCCATGACATGATCCTGCATCAGGTAGCTGACGATCAGCGAGCCGATCGAGACTTCGGCACCGACATAAAGAAAAATGCACAACGCGCCGAACCCAAAACGAGGGCGCTTCAACAAGTCGAGTCCCGCCAGCCCCTCGCTCGCTTCATGCTTTTCACCTTTCAAAGCATTGCGGAACAGCCAGACCGCACCGGCAACGATGGCGAGCGCAACCGCAATCCCCAGATAGCCGTTAACAATCGCCTGACTCTCCGCCGTGCGATAGGCATCAAGCTCGATGCCCGACAGCTGGTCGGCAGTGACCGTCGCCAGCCCGCCGAGAATGAGAATCGAACCGACATAGGGAAATACGGTCGTGCCCAGTGAATTAAACGCTTGGGCAAACGTCAGCCGGCTATGCGCTGTGGCCGGCTTGCCGAGGAGCGATATCAGTGGGTTGGAAACAACCTGCACAATCACCACGCCGCTCGCCAGCACGAACAGGGCGAGCAGGAACACGCCATAGGTGGCCGTTTGGCTCGCC
>JAYWFN010000087.1:0-2149 GCA_043778785.1 Sphingomonas sp.
CCCGGCTGGTCGAACACGCCGGTAGCCACCGCCATCGCTACGGCGACGGGGCTACCGGTCGCGTTTGATACCGACGTCAACGGCGCGGCGCTGGGCGAATATCGCTGGGGCGCGCTCGCTGGCTGTGGCGTCGGGCTGTATCTGACGGTGGGCACCGGTGTGGGCGGCGGGGTTGTGATCGACGGCGTGCCGCTGCACGGTCGTATCCACCCCGAAATGGGGCATATCCGGCTCAAGCGCACACCGGGTGATGATTTTGCTGGCGTCTGCCCCTTTCACGGCGATTGCCTAGAGGGGTTGGTCAGCGGGCCGGCGGTTCTTGCGCGGCTCGGCCATTCGCTCAGCCATACCGAGCCCGGCGATCCGGGTCGCGCGCTCGTCGTCGATGCGATGGGGCAGGGGCTGGCAAGCCTTGTCCTCACGCTGTCTCCGCACCGCATTGTTATCGGGGGTGGCGTCGCCAAAACGCCCGGTTTCCACGCTGAAGTAAGCGAGCGCATGACGCACTGGCTGGGCGATTATGTCGCAATCCCCGAACGCTTCGTCGTGCCGCCCGCGCTCGGCGATCATGCGGGCGTTTCGGGTGCCCTTGCGCTGGCGCATGATTTGCTCGAACGACAGCGCTGAAGGGCGGGAACGACTCATGTTTAACAAGAACGACCAGCGGCCAGCGGCGCGCAGTGGCAATGGCACTCTGAGTTTTCTGGGGGCGGAAGTGACCGTCACCGGCAACATCGGCGGGCAGGGTAATCTGCACATCGACGGGCGTGTCGATGGTGACGTTTCGTGCACCTCGCTGATCGTCGGAAACTCGGGTCAGGTGAACGGCAATATCACTGCGGATAACGCGAAGATCGCTGGCTCGATCAACGGGACTGTGGCGGCCAAAGTGCTGACCATCGAGGCCAGCGCGCGGATCACGGGCGACTTGAGCTATGACTCGGTCAGTGTCGAAACCGGTGCGCAGGTCGATGGCCGCGTGAAGCGGTTGAGCCGCGAGGATACCGGCGGCCTGAAACTGATCGCCAGCGAATAGCGCCTATCGCGTTTCGAACGGTCTGATTCCGGCGCCGAGTTTGTTGGCACCGATCGTCAGCTTTTCTCGGCTCCAGTCGGCAATGAACACTGGATTGAGCGGTGCCCCCGGCGCGAGCGATGCGGCATTGCCTTCGATCCGCAGCCCAGCCGAAGGATTGTCGCGCGCTTCGGCAGCGATGGCGATGAGTGCGCTGTGGTTCTCTTTGCCTTTGCCTTGCACAAATTCATTGCGGGCGATCAGGCCGACCGATCCAGCGGGCAAATCGATCATGTAATTGGTGTTTTTGCCACCGGTATCGTCGAAACTCGAGTCGATGATTTCGTTCACGGCCGCACGGCTTTTGACATAATGGCCGCCGGTTCCTTTTTCGAAGCGGCAGCGCGAGACGGTCAGCTTGCCATAGCCGCCGACATAAATCGAATGTGCACAACCGCTTTCGGGACAGCCGCCAAGGCCGGAGAATGTCGAGCGTTCGATGGTGATGGTTCCGGCTTCATAGGGGCCGGTGAGGATACCTTCCTGTGAATTGCGAAACGTCGAGCGCGTCACGAGCAAATTGCCCCATTCGAGGCGGATGCCAGCGCCATTGCCGTCGCGCACGGCGATGTTCTGAAAGACAATACCATCAACAACCGCATTCATGCCATTGAAAATCAGTGTCGCTTTGCCCGCACACGCGCCGCCGTCAAAAATCGCTGTCGAGGGCGTTGCGGCGCGCAGTGTCACCTTCTGCCCGCCGAAGACAGCGCAATCCTTGTAGGTGCCGGGTGCGACGACGACAGTGCCTTCGCCCTTGCCGATCGCATTGAACGCATCGTCGAGCCGGTTGAACGAGCGGCCCAATTCAGGAACGGTGAAGGGGCCGGCCGATTGAGCGACGGCGGGACCAGTGACGAGCAACACCAATAGCGACAGAATAGCTGACTTCATGCCTTTGGCCTAACAGCACACAGCATATCAATCCAGATTTGGCCGCCATATGCACCGTGCCGTTTTGGGATAGCGCGACGGATCGTCGTTGGCGAACGAACATCGCTATTGCGAATTGTAAATAGCATGATAACCTTAGTAATAAAGCAAAAGTAGCCGTAAAACGGCGCTTTGTTTTTA
>JAYWFN010000088.1:0-12474 GCA_043778785.1 Sphingomonas sp.
GGCAAATGCACCAGCGGTCGCCAGCGAAATCCCGCTCGCCGCGTCGGCATTCGTCTGCGCGGGCAAACTGCCCACCGGCACCGGCGCATCGTTCACTGCAACGACAGTGACGATAACCTTGGCCGTCGCTGTCCCGCCCTGCCCGTCGCTGATCGTATAGGTGATCGTATCGGTGCCGTTAAAATTCGCATTCGGCGTATATTTCAATGTGCCGTCGGGATTGATAACGACTGTCCCGTTCACCGCGCTTGCCGTCGTCACGGTCAGCGGATCGCCGTCGGGATCGCTATCGTTGCCGAGCACATTGATGCTGGCAATCGGCGTATCTTCGCTTGTCGAGGCTGTATTGTCCGTCGCCACGGGTCCCGGATTGGTCACGGTCCAGTTGAACGCTTGCGTCGCCGTCAATCCACCCGCGTCCCGCGCCGTCACGACGATGGCATAAAGCCCGCCGCCCACCTGACTTGCCGAGCGGTCAATCGTCCCGCTGATCACGCCGGTGGTCGCATTGATCGTCAGGCCCGCCGGAAGCCCCGTCGCCGAATAGGTCAGCGTCGCATTGTCGACATCGGCAAATGCACCAGCGGTCGCCACCGAAATGCCCGACGCCGCATCGAGATTCACTTGCGATGGCAAAGTACCAACGGCAGTGGGCGCGTCATTCACGGCGGCAATGGTGACGGTCACAGTCGCCGTCGACGTTCCGCCCTGTCCATCGCTGATCGTATAGGTGATCGTATCGGTGCCGTTGAAATTTGCCTTGGGCGTGTAGGTCAGGACGCCACCCGCCCCGATCGTCACCGTGCCGTTCACCGCGCTCGCTGCTGTCACGGTCAGCGGATCGCCGTCGGGGTCGCTGTCATTGGCAAGGACCGGAATCGCGACGGCCACATCTTCGTTGGTCGACGCGGTATCATTGGTCGCAACCGGCGGCGGATTGGTCACCGTCCAGCCAAATGCCTGCGTCGCCGTCAGCCCGCCCGCATCGCGCGCGGTAACCACGACCGAATAGGCACCACCGCCGACCTGGCTCGCCGAACGGTCAATCGTCCCGCTGATCACGCCGGTCGTGGTGTTGATCGTCAGACCCGCAGGCAAGCCTACTGCGCTATAGGTCAATGTCGCATTATCGACATCGGTAAAGCTCGCTGCCGTGGCAACCGAAATACCGCTGGCCGCGTCGACATTGACGCGCGACGGCAGGCTGCCAACCGGCGTCGGCGCATCGTTGACGGCAGTGACCGAAATCGTTGCTGTCGCCGTGGCCGTGTTGCCGACCGCGTCGGCGATTGTGTAGGTAAAGGCTTCAAGGTTTGCGCCGTTCACGTTGGCATTGGGCACGAACGTAAACGCGCCTGTTGTTGCATTGGTGATCGTCAGTTTGCCACTCGGCAGGGTAATCGGCGTGCCCACGGTAAAGGCAACGCCGTTGACTTTGGTAATCGTCAGCGCATCGCCGCGCGGATCGGAATCAGCCCCGGAACCGTTGTTGGCAAACAGATTGCCAGTCAGCGTTGTGTCTTCGATGGCCGTCAGCGTATCATTCTGGGCAATCGGCGGCGCATCGAAAACGACGCCAAGTTCAAAACCATCCGCGCCAACTGGACCCGCCGTATTCTGCGCAACGGAAAAAGTCAGTGTCGTGAAAGTTCCAGTTACCTGAACGCTGCCCGCCGCCGTGCCGTTCGCATTGGTTAAGCTGGACTCGGTTCCTGCGGTTGTCTGACCGACCTGTCGGGTGAACGTATTACCAGCGACAACGAAGTGCGCGGGGCCGGTGAGCCTCGTAATCGACGCCGCAGCCGTCGTCAGAGTCCACAGCGAACTGTTCGATGTACCGCTGATCCCGCCAAGCCGGTCGATATTGATGATGGGATTAATGACAGCCTTGCTGAACGTGATCGTGACGGTTCCCGTGCCCGAGTTCCACTGCGCACCCAGCGACGGTGTGCCTTGTGCAGCATTCGAGAATGCGGCGATGTTATTGAACGTCTGATTGCTTAACGTCGAAAACTCAGCTGAAAACGCGATTGTTGTCGTTACGCCGTCGGTCAGGTTCGTTGCCGAATTGGCCGTAATGGTCCATGCACCTGAGTTACTGGCGACGAGCAAACCGTTCCAATGATCCGATGAAAGAGTGAACGCCTCGACCGCACCGAAATTCTTTTCGAGAACCCAGTTGCCACCGGCTTCAGCAGACCCCGTATCATCAATCGATGCCGCTACATCGGCCTGGGCAACATGTGCCAAAGCAGCCAACGCGCTGCTATCCTGCCCAAAATCGCAGCCATAAATCAGAATATCGCCATCCGTCGAAAGCGTTCGCCCGATCGCCGCAAACGAACTTGCCAGACTGCCGTTAACCGCGTCCGCATCAATCCGGGTCGTGCCAAGGAAAAATGCGCCCGCTTCGCCGTGGCTGACAATATGGATCGCGCCGATATTGCTCTGACCCGCCAGCGCGAGGCGCATCTGGTCGATGCCGTCCTTGCTGCCATCGATCAGGACGACCGTGCCTTTGCCCGCCCATTCCTGCGCAAGCACTTCATAACCCGTAACGTTGGTATCGATAAAAATAATTGCGTTGTCGGTCGCTTCGACCGCAACCGCAACGCCGCGCTGCACGCTCGGGTCTTCGGCCAGCTGCATATCAACGCCGCGCGCATCACCAAAAATCTGCGCGCGCGGATTGCCGGCCTCGAACGCTGCGGGAAGGCGCGCAAAATCATCGCCGAACGAGACAACTTCGGTCGTCGGCGAATACACTTGTTTGATGGCCAATTGGTCGGGCGTCAGCGCCTGGTCGTGCACTGTTTCAGCAACATCGCCCGCCGTCGCAATCGCGGCGGCGTCAAACATCATGCGGGGTTCAAGAGCGAGAAGGTGGCTCGAAGCGCCTGACCCGAGTGCTGCGTGCCTTGGACGACCACTGCGAAATTTACCCATTTTTACCCTCTCACACGCAACACACCCGCACGCCGATTATGCAATTCGCCGTTGCGGAGAGTAGTAAACAAAAATAGTTAATAAAATCGCTAATATTGTAAACGATTGTATCGGCTGGAAGTTCCGACCGCTTAATCGGACTAGGCGACGGCGGGCCGCGTCGTTAAACCGCAAGTATGACCGAACCGAAAATCATCCGCCGCGAAGACTACACACCGCCCGACTGGCTCGTCCCCGACATTGCACTCGACTTCGACCTAAGTCCATCAAAAACATCAATTAAATCAACACTTTCCGTCGCCCGCACCAGCAACCATACTCGCCCCCTCATCCTCGATGGCGACGGCCTCACCGTGCGCGCTATGCGTGTAGATGGTCAAGTTGCGAACGACTGGCACATCGACGGCGACCGCCTCGTCATCCCCCTGAGCGCCGACGCTGCGACCATCGAAACCGAGGTCGAGATCGCCCCCGAACACAATACCAAGCTGATGGGTCTTTACGCCAGCGGCGGCCTGCTCTGCACGCAATGCGAAGCCGAAGGGTTCCGCCGCATCACTTTCTTCCCCGACCGCCCCGATGTCCTCAGCCGCTACACTGTCCGTATGACAGCCGACAAAGCCGCCTTTCCGATCTTGCTCGCCAATGGCGACAACATCGCCAACGGCGACTTGCCCGATGGCCGCCACTGGGCCGAATGGCGCGACCCGCATTTCAAGCCGAGCTACCTCTTCGCGCTCGTCGCCGGTGACCTGAAAGCCAACCGCAACAGCTTCACCACCGCGTCGGGCCGCAAGGTGGATCTCGGCATCTGGGTCCGCGACGCCGATCTCCCCAAGACGGCCCATGCCATGCACGCGCTCAAGACGTCGATGAAATGGGACGAAGATGTTTACGGTCGCGAATATGACCTCGACGTGTTCAACATCGTTGCGGTCGACGATTTCAACTTCGGCGCGATGGAGAACAAAGGGCTCAACATCTTCAACTCGCGCTACATCCTCGCCGATCCCGACACGGCGACCGACATAGATTATGACGGCGTCACCGGCGTCGTCGCGCATGAGTATTTCCACAACTGGTCGGGCAACCGCGTTACGTGCCGCGACTGGTTCCAGCTTTCATTGAAGGAAGGCTTCACCGTCTTCCGCGACCAGCAGTTCAGCGCCGATCAGGGATCCGCTGCGGTCAAGCGCATCGAGGATGTCCGCATCTTGCGCGCCGCGCAATTCCCCGAAGACGCGGGACCACTCGCGCACCCGATCTGCCCCGACAGCTATATGGAAATCGGCAATTTCTATACGGCGACCATCTACAACAAGGGCGCCGAAATCATCCGGATGATGCACAGCATGCTCGGACCTGAGCGATTCCGCGCCGGCACCGACCTGTATTTCGAACGGCATGACGGACAGGCTGTCACCTGCGAAGATTTCGTCAAGGCCATGGAAGATGCCAGCGGCATTGATCTGGCGCAGTTCCGCCTTTGGTATTCGCAAGCAGGCACCCCCAAAGTGAAAGCCGAGCTGCGCCATGACGGGAATGCCGCGATCCTCTCGCTCGCGCAGACCGTGCCGGTGACGCCCGGCCAAGCCACGAAATCACCAATGCCGCTCCCGCTGAAGGTGGCACTTTTCGACGAAGCGACCGGCGAAAAGCGCGCCGATCAGCTGATCATTTTCGAAGACGCGGCGACCGAAGTCCGCTTCGAAGGCTTCGCCACACCGCCCGTCCTGTCGATCAACCGCAGCTTTTCAGCACCCGTCATCGTCGAAACCGATCGATCTGCCGCAAACCTCGCGTTCCTCTCGGGGCATGACGATGATCCCTTCGCGCGTTATGAAGCGATGCAGCAGCTGATGCTCGATACGCTGGTTGCAACGGTGTCATCGGGGATTGCCGACCACAAGGCGGTGGTGGACGCAGTCGGCAATACGCTCGCCGATTCCACGCTTGATCCCGCTTTTGTCGCCGAAGCGGTGCTGCTGCCCAGCGAAGCGTTTATCGGCGACCAGATGCTGATTGTCGACCCCGAAGCCATTGCGCTGGCGCGGGACGCCCTGCGCGCCGACATTGCCAAGGCGCACGAACCGATGTGGCGTGCGCTTTACACCAAGCATGCTGCCACCAAGTTCGAATATTCGCCGTCGGCAAAGGGCGCGCGACGTATCCGAAATCTGTCGCTCGGCTATATCAGCGCGACCAAGGCGTCCGATGCGCCCGCGCTTGCCTTTGCCCAGTTTGAAGCGGCCGACAATATGACCGACCGGCTCGCGGCGCTCGGCACTCTGGCGAATGGCGACGCCGATCAGCGCGAGGCAGCGCTCGACATTTTCTATCACCGCTACCGTGACAATGCGCTGGTCCTCGACAAATGGTTTTCGACGCAGGCGCTCTCGGCGCGAGCGGATACGCTTGACGCAGTGCAGACGTTGATGAAGCATCCCGATTTCACGCTGCACAATCCGAACCGCTTCCGGGCGCTGGTCGGCGCGTTTTCAGTCAACCAGCGCTGGTTCAACCGTGCCGATGGTGCGGGCTATGCGCTGCTCGCCGACCAGATCATAGCGCTCGATCCGATCAATCCGCAGACAGCGGCAAAGATGGTCCCGCCGCTCGGCCGCTGGCAACGCTTTGATGACCTTCGACAGGGCCAGATGCGTGCTCAGCTGACGCGGATTTCGGAAACGGCGGGATTGTCAAAAGATGTCTACGAGCAAGTGACGAAGAGTCTGGGATAGACGAGGCTGTCGCTAAAAATAGGCCGTGTGCCTGAGCTTGTCGAAGGCCTGCCCTTTCTTGGATCATTGCAAAAAACAGGACAGCCCTTCGACAAGCTCAGGGATACGGTTATTTTATCCAGTCGGCCACGTCGCCAGCAACCTTGTTCGCCGCTTCGTTCAACGCTGGCCCGACCGACGTCGCATCGATCACACCCACGGGCACCCGCGCCTCGAACCGGCGGCTGTCCAGCCCGGTTCCACGCACGATCACCGCTTCATAGGTGACGACGGCTTCGCTCTTGTCCTCGTCGATGCCGAACATCAGAAGATTGCCCTGCACGCGCAGACCCGGGTCGGTTGTGTACTGCCGCAAGTCGAGCACGATCTTGCCGGTTTTTGCCGCCACCGTTTCACTAAGCAGCCGCTGAAACAACCGCGCCGGGCTATCGACCCACGCCGCATCCTTCACATAGGCAATCGCAATCCCGCCGCGATAGACGGGAACACGCGGCGCGACGATCGCGGCGGGCGCGCTCGGCGACAGGATCGTCACGGTTTGCCCCGACAACGCTGTGCGCGTCACCCCGACCGCCACCGTGTCGGTCGCGCTCAGCGTCATCAACTGCTTGGGCGGCTTGCCGCCGAAACTGACGCAACCCGCAAGGGACAGCAAAAGGAGACCCAAAAAGCACGTCTTCATTTCTGGCCTCCCCGCGGCTGGTAATCGGGCAGCTTCGGCGACCCCAGGATACTGGTCGCGCCGCCCTGATCGATTTTGGTGGCAACCGATGACAGGCTTTCGGACATCACGCGCAAGTCACGCACCAATTGTCCAACTTCGGGCATGGTCGTTTTTGAAAAGGCCTGAACCCCCGGCTGCGCTTCTTTCAGCGTCGTATCGAGCGTTTCCATGCTGCGCTTGGCTGATGCGATGGTTTCGCGCAGATCGGACACGAGTGGCCCTGCCTGTCCATTAACATTTTCGGCCAGATTACCGATTTGTTCGGCAGCTTTACCAGCCTGTGCAATCGCCACGCGCGTATCCGCTAGTGTCTTGGCAATGTCCGGCCCCTTGTCGGCCAGCGCGTCGGTCAGGCGGTTGGTGTTGTCGAGAATGCCGGCAATCGAAGCCTGGTTCTTGTCTGAAATCAGCTCGGTCAAGCGCTCGGTCAGCGTCGACAGACGCTCGAGCAGCTGCGGTGCGCTGTTCAACAGAGCGCCGAGACCACCACGCTTGGTCGGGATGACCGGACGTCCCGCCGGTCCTAGATCCTCGATCGCGGGCATCCCCTTCACCGCGCCGTCGAGGACCACGGTCGATGGCCCTGTAAAGCTGCCAAGGATCGTTGCTGTCGTCCCTTGGAGCACGGGCGTTTCCTTGCGCAGCGACACGCGCACGCGCTTGAATTCGGGATTGTCGCGCCACAGTTCGATTTCGACGATCTGTCCCGATGGCACGCCCGAGAAGCTCACCGTCGATCCCTTCGCCAGCCCCTCGACAGATTGCTTGAAGAAGATGTCATATTCCTTGGCATCGCCGCCCGACAGGCCCGACAGCCAGACCAGAAACGCCGCCAGCGCCGCGAGCAGCGCCAGCACGACACCACCGACAAGAATATGGTTCGAGCGGGTTTCCATCAGGCCGTCTCTTTCTCGTGCGCATGAACGGCCGCCGTTGCGGCGCGGCCGCGCGGTCCGTTGAAATATTCCTGAATCCACGGATGCCTGGTTTTGAGCAGTTCGTCGATCGTCCCCACGGCAATCACCTTTCTATCCGCCAGAACCGCCACCCGGTCGCAAATCGCATACAGCGTATCAAGATCATGCGTGATCAGGAACACGGTCAGCCCCAGCGTCTTTTTGAGCCCTAGGGTCAATTCGTCAAATGCCGCTGCGCCAATCGGGTCGAGTCCCGCTGTCGGCTCGTCGAGAAACAGCAATTCGGGATCAAGCGCCAGCGCCCGTGCCAGCCCCGCACGTTTCTTCATGCCGCCCGACAGTTCGGACGGAAATTTCGGTCCCGCGCTCGGATCCAGACCCGACATGACCACCTTGTAAGCCGCAATGCCGTCGAGCAGGTTTTTGTCGAGTTCCGGATAATATTCACGCAACGGCACTTGCACATTTTCGGCCACCGTCAGCGTCGAGAACAGCGCACCACCCTGAAACAAGATGCCCCAGCGCTTGCGGATGTCGACGGCCTCGTCCTCCTCGCGGTCGATCATCGATTCGCCAAAGACGTGAACGTCGCCCGCATCGGGCAATTGCAGGCCGATGATCGACCGCATCAGCACCGACTTGCCGGTGCCCGATCCCCCGACAACGCCAAGGATTTCGCCGCGCCGCACGTCGAGATCGAGCCCCTCGTGGATGACCGCATCGTCGAACTTGTTGACCAGCCCGCGCACCGAAATCGCGATCTCGGGCTCATCCCGCATGCCCTGAACCTGTCGAAGAGTCATGACCAGCCGATTGCGGTAAAGAACACCGCGAAAAAGGCGTCGAGAACGATCACAAGAAAAATGGCCTGCACGACGGCTGAAGTCGTCCGGAGGCCAACTTGTTCCGCATTCGATTCGACCTGCATCCCCTGAAAACAGCCCGACAAGCCGATAATCGCGCCAAATACCGGTGCCTTGACCAGCCCGACATACATGTCGGTCATGGGCACAACTTCGCGGATGCGCTGAATGAATGTGACCGGCGGAATGCCAAGGCTGACCCAGCAAAACAGCCCGCCACCGACAATCGAAATGATCGTTGCGTAAAAGCCGAGCAGCGGCATCATCAGCACGCTCGACAACATCCGCGGGATGACCAGCGCTTCGACCGGCGACACGCCTATCGTGCGCATCGCGTCAATTTCCTCGGTCAGCTTCATCGTGCCGAGCTGCGCGGCAAAGGCCGAGCCTGACCGTCCGGCAACCATGATTGCCGTCATCAGCACGCCGAGCTCGCGCGTTGTGATCCGGCCGATCAGGTTGATCGTGTAAATCTCCGCGCCGAACTGGCGCAACTGGACCGCGCCTTGCTGCGCAATGACAATCCCGATCAGAAAACTCATCAAGCCGACAATGCCGAGCGCCGACACGCCGACAACCTCAAATTGCTGGATCACGGCGTTGGGGCGAAAGCGCGATGGATGACGAATGAGGTTGGCCATCCCGATCATCACCGCGCCAAAAAAGCCGAGCAGCCCTTTGAGATTATGCCCCGCGACGACAACCGCCGCACCGATTTCGCCAAGCACGCGCAACAGCGGCGTGATCCGGTCGGGCCGCATCCGGACCGTCTTGTCCGACTGCGCAACCTGATCAATGAGCGCGGCGACATCATCATTCGCGCCGGTCAGCGTCGCATCCTTGTCGACTTTCAGCCGGTGGATGATCCACGCCCCGACAGTATCGATCCGACCGACATCCGACAGGTCAATCATGTCGACCTGTTCGACCAGCGCCAGCCGTTTGGGCATATCACCGAGATAAGGCAGTCGGAGATCGCCGGCAAACGTCAGCGTCTGACGGCCGTCACGGTTTTCGTCCCTGAAATCTGCGCGTTCACCCATCGTCGCCAGACATGCGGCAAGAAACCGGCGACGGCAAGACAATCAGGCGTTAGGCAAGCACGATGAATCGCCTCGCTATTTACGACATGGACCGCACGATCACGCGGCTGCCGACTTTTACCTCCTTCCTTCTGCACGCCGCGCGACGGCGGCATCCGTGGCGACTGCTGCTCGCGCCGTTCGTCGGCATAACCGTAGCGCTATACGGGCTGCGCCTGATCGACCGGGCGAGGCTGAAAGTGTGGAACCAGAGCTTGCTTGTCGGCCCCTCGATCCATCCCGAAGTGCTTGGCCCCATTGCCGAAAGTTTTGCCGAAAAGACCCTGCGCGGCAACGTCCTGACCGATGCCAAGGCACGGATCGCGGCGGACCATGCGGAGGGCTATCAACTGATCATGGCGACAGCGTCCTACCGCCTGTATGCCGAAGCCATCGCGCGCAAACTTGGTTTCGATGCGACGGTCGCGACAAACACACTGGCCGGCCTCGACACGCGCGTTATGGCAAAGATCGATGGTGAAAATTGCTATGGCCCCGCAAAGCTCCGCATGGTCACCGCGTGGATGCACGATGCCGGGATTTCCCGCGATCAAGCGCACATCCGTTTTTACAGCGACCATGTTTCCGATTCGCCGGCCATGGAATGGGCTGACGAAGCGTTTGCGGTGAACGCTCACGGCCCCTTAAGGCGACTGGCCAGAGCGCGCGGCTGGACAATCCTCGACTGGGTCTGAAACAGTCCCCGATATCCTCGTTATCCACAGGCAAAAGCAGTGATTTATCGCTGGTGCGACTCAGCATTGCATGAGAACTTCATGTCATAGTCAACGGGACGACGAAGCGGAAACGCAGAGACAACCCGGGGATGCAAGGGCCGATAACGAAGCCATGCTGAACGCGCAAGCGGGATGAAATGACGGAGAGATCGGTTCGGGTTGTGGCGATGTGAGACAGTAACGGAATGGCAGAGCGCAAGCAAAGCCGTCACGCGAACCTTGATACACAAAGCAACCATGCGGTGCCGCAGCCGAGCCGAAAACTGGCAACAGGGATCGGCGACGCAAAGGCTCGCAGCAACGCTAGGGTTTTCTGCCAATTCGTTCGGCAGCGATGCCAAGAAGGAAATGATAGGAACCCAGCGCAGTGGGGGTCGGTCGCAAGATCGGCCCCCATTGACGGTTTGGCCACCCGCTAAGCTGAGATATTGGCGATCTCGTCCACCGCGCGCTGAAGATAGATTGCAATCGCGGTCAGCCCCAACGCCTCGGCACGCGCAATGCAGCGCAACAAATCCTGCCGCAACCGCCCGAGCGTCGCGCCGCGCGCCAAATCATCCGCTTCCACCAGATCATGAACCATTGAATTTTCCTGAAACGCAACAAAAGAAAAACAATAACTTACACCAATGTCAGTGTCATGACTAGATCAAATATTGAATCAACAATTATCGAGAGAGATTAGACTTACCGAAATCCCTCGAACAGATTTATCACCGTACTGTCGTCAAAACGACGCTCGAATTTGTCGGGATGAACAAAATCGTCGCCAAACCACGGATATTTTGTTTTGTTGAACGCGCCCTTTACCCATTCGAGTGCCTTGCGCACTTCGGGAAACCGAACTGAATCAGGATGATGGACCAGATAGATGCTGCGGCGCAGATTCAGGCCGATGTCGATCGGGCGCGTGCGCCGACTGACGACACGGACATAGGTTGGCAGGAAACCGATCCCCGCGCCCTTCGATATTGCCCAGAAATGCGCCGAGCTGGTGTTCGTTGTCACGGCGATCAAGCCGCTATCGATCACATCATTGTCGATAAACATCGGCAACAGGTCCGATGCGACCTGATCGGCTTCCTGCCAGACCAGCTTGTGCGCGCGCGCATCGTCGATGCTGTGCGGCGTACCGTGCGTCCGTAAATAGCTATCCGACGCGTAAGGCATCAAATGCAACGTGCCGATCTTCTGGACCATGAGGTCGGGATTGGTCGGCCGTTCGAGCTGCACCGCAATATCGACGTCGCGGAACAGGACATCGGGCGGGGCCATGTCGCAATGCAGATCGATATGAATATCCTGATGCTGCTGGCGGAAATCGACCAAGTGCGGCACCAGCCAGAACGTCCCCAGCCCCTCGGTAATCGTGATGCGGACTTTTGAGTCACGGGTTCCCTGTGCGCTTGCCTGAACGCGTTCGGCGGTTTTGCCCAGCGTGCGCATCTGCTTGGCGATCGAGACAAGCTCATAACCATCCTGCGTCAACGTCACGCCCTCGACACTGCGCCGGATCAAGGTGGTGCCGATCTGCTTTTCGAGCCGGTCGATCTTGCTGCGGATCGTATTAAGCGAAATTCCCGCGACAATGGCTGCGGAGCGAAAGCTGCCCGCTTCGGACAGGATCAGCAGCAAGCGCATATTATCCCATGAAATCTTGTCGAGCGACGCGCGTCGACGCGCCTCCTGTGCAGAAATCTGAACACCCAGTACGCGCTTTTGGATCACGTTCGACCGATGTTTGATCACTAAAACAGCCCCCAGACCAAAGTTTTTTGCGTGACCAGCAAAGGAATTGATCATGAACGCAGCTTGTAACATATCGCCAATCAAAAGCAGCTACAAGAACATCTGTTTTAATGAGCGTTTCGAAAAACTTGTCCAAAGCCGTGGTCACCGAAGCGATACCGAATCACGTGCAGTCACTGTTGAAGAGGCTCGTTTTCTCGCCCGAAAACTTCGCCAGGCAATTGGGCAAGTCGCAAGCGACGATGTGCTCGCACGTGTATTGGGCCATAATCCTGAAGTCATCCGCATGATCGAACGCGAAGCGGGCCGTGAACCCGCATTTTTAGCCTATCTGCCGCTGAACCAAGCGGGACTTGATGCCCTGTCATCGGGCCAACTTGATCGTCAAAACCCCGATACTCGATTATTGACGCGGTCAGGCGAATGCACCGTCGCCCTATACATCTGGTGTCTTTATTCACCGGGAAACTTCATCCCCGCCATCGCCGCCATCGCCGCGCATTTTGAATTGATTGCCCCCGAAGGTGTGCCGCTGTTTACCAGCGCCGCCACGCCTGCTGCTGCCCGGCTGTTTTCGTCACTCGGATTCGGCCGAGCGCGCGACCACTACCCCGATGCTGATGACGATCTTCTCGTCGTCTTCCGCGCCGAACCAGCGACGGCGGTCGTGGCGCCGGCGCCAAAAACCACAACGCGCGTGAGTCGGACAATCGAA
>JAYWFN010000089.1:0-2136 GCA_043778785.1 Sphingomonas sp.
AAGCACGGTTCGCGATAACCGTGCTTCGACAGGGCCAGCACTGCGGCAAAATGTATCAAATTCGCGATATGTTATGTTGTATCCTTCGCGATGACCCGCTAACAGCATGGCGTTCCTCCGGAGTTTCCCATGCGCCATACCCTGTTGCTATCGACTGTTGCTCTTGCCCTTCTGATCCCGCGCACTGCCTTTGCCGCCGACGCCCCGCCTGTGGATGATGCGCACCCGACCGCATCGACCGACATCATTATCAGTGCACCGTTCAACCGCGACCGTGCCGCTGTGCTTGCGGGGACGTCGGTGCTGACCGGCGACGCGCTGACCCGCGATGTGCGGATGACAATCGGCGACACGCTGACGCATTTGCCAGGTGTGTCCTCGACATCATTCGGGCCGAATGCCTCGCGACCGATCCTGCGCGGGTTTCAGGGCGAGCGCGTCCGCGTGCTGAAGGATGGGATCGGTAGTGTCGATGTCTCGAACACGTCGGTTGATCACCCTGTTGTCGTCAATCCGCTGACCGCCGAGCGCATCGAAGTGCTGCGTGGACCATCGGCGTTGCTTTATGGCTCGTCGGCAATCGGCGGCGTCGTCAATGTGCTCGATGGCCGGATTCCCCGGCGGGTGCCTGAACATCCGGTGCATGTCGATATGACGGGAAATTACGGATCGGCAGCGCAGGAGCAGTCGGTTTTCGGGCAAGTCGATACGGCACTGGGCAGTGGCTTTGTCGTTCATTTCGACGGCAGCTATGCCAAGACCCGTGATCTCGACACCGGCAATTTCATTCTGTCGGCGCCGTTGCGCGCAGCAGCAGCGGCAAGCGCCGATCCCGGCATCGCGGCGCTGGCGACCTTGCGCGGGAAACTTCCCAACAGTTCGGCGCAGACGTGGGAAGCCGCAGGCGGCGCGGCGCTGATCCTCGATGGTGGCACCATCGGTGCGTCGTTCAGCCATTATGACAGCTTGTACGGCGTGCCAGTCCGCTTCTCGCTCGACCCCGCCGTCGAAGCCGAGACTGTGCGGTTAAAGGTCCGCCAGGATCGCGCCGACTTGCGCGCCGAACTCAACATCGGTGGCGGCTTTCTCGACACGATCCGCTTCCGCACGGCCTTTGCCGACTACACGCATCAGGAAATCGACGACACCGGCGCGGTCGGGACGACGTTCCTGAACAAATCGAACGAAAGCCGGATCGAATTTGCACAGGCCAAGCGCGGCAACTGGCGCGGCGCGTTTGGCGCGCAACTGGCGATCCGCGATTTCAATGTGATTGGTGCGGAAGCGTTTGTGCCCAAGAACACGACGCAGCAGTTCGGCGTCTTCACGCTCCAGGAAGTCGATGCGGGGGCGTTCAAAGCCGAAGCGGGCGCGCGTTACGAACGGACAAACCTGAGCGCGGTCGCCAGCGCGACGATCGGCAATCCCGACTACGCCCGCAATTTCAGCGCGGTTTCGGGATCGGCCGGCGCGAGTTATGAAATCGCGCCTGAAATCCGCCTCGGCCTGACGGCGTCGCACACTGAGCGGGCGCCGGCAGCGGAGGAGCTTTTCGCCAACGGCCCGCATGCGGGAACGCAGGCCTTCGAAATCGGCAATCCCGATTTCGTGGTCGAGAAGAGCAACGGCCTCGAAGCATCGCTGCGCGGATCGCGGCGCGGACTCAGCTTCAGCGTCGCGGCTTATTACAACTGGTTTTCGAACTATATTTACGAAGCGCAGACCGGCGCCGTGATCGACAATCTGCCTGTGTTTCAGAACCGGCAAGCTGACGCGCGCTATTACGGGATTGAGGCCGAGCTGTCGGCAAAAGTAGCCCAGATTGGCGGTTTCGGCATCAATATCGACGGCGTCGGCGATTATACCAATGCGACGATCACCGGCATTGGCCCCGCGCCGCGCATTCCGCCGTTGCGGCTGCTCGGCGGGATTGCGGGTAAATCAGACCTCGTCGACTTGCGCGCCGAAGTCGAGTGGACCGCCAAGCAGGATCGCATTGCCGCGTTCGAAACCCCAACACCGGGTTTTACACTGGTCAATGCCAGCGCAACGATCCGGCCCTTTGGCGCGGACAGCAAGGCAAGCCTGACGCTCTCCGCCAACAACATCTTCAATGTCGAGGCGCGGCGTTCAGCG
>JAYWFN010000090.1:0-12368 GCA_043778785.1 Sphingomonas sp.
ACCGACGGATAGACGCCAAGGCTCTCTTCATTGAAGCCAATGCCGCGCAGCGTGTAGATCGGTGTGCCAGTGCCGCTTTCTGCGAATTTGAGGCCGGGCACTGCGCCTGCGTTATCCTGAACTGACGTGAGTCGCCGCTCTGCAAGCTCTGCGCCGCCGATCGCCGTAACCGATAGCCCGACATCGTTGAGGTTCTGTTCGCGCTTGTTGGCGGTGACGACGATGTCGCCTTCATATTGCTCGGGTGGTGCGGGCTTGCTCGCCGGTGGCGACGACTGCTGAGCGCTCTGCGCGTGCGCTGCCGAAGCCATACCGACGGCTAGCGCCAGCATGCCCGTTCCATAAATTGCGCTTAAAACACCCTTCATGACAATTCCCCTCGGTTTATATCTTGTATTCTCATTTTACCGATAAAATTCATTATGTCAATTGTAGGACCGTAGAGCAACCATAGAGGTAGCTCTACGGTAGGACAATTGACATAATTATGCGAAATGGTTTATTTGGCGCGCACAACAAGCTGAGGAGAGGCTCGATGGGTCAGTCACAAATACGTTTGACCGAGGTCGATGCGGTTATAGTCGGTGCAGGGTTTTCGGGGCTGTATATGCTGCACCGGTTACGCGAACTCGGCTTCTCGACTCGCGTGTTCGACGCAGCCGACGGCGTAGGCGGAACCTGGTACTGGAACCGCTATCCCGGCGCTCGCTGCGACTCGGAGAGCCATTATTATTGTTATTCCTTCTCCGACGAAATCCGCAAGGAATGGAAATGGAGCTGCCGTTACCCCGCACAGCCCGAGATCTTAGGCTATCTGAACTTCGTCGCCGACAGGCTCGACCTCAAGAAAGATATAGACTTTCGCACGCGCATTACTTCGGGCACCTATGACGAGGAAGCGCACCGCTGGGTGGTCCAGACCGATCTGGGAGAGACGGTCCACGCGCGGTTCCTGATCACCGGCGTCGGTAACACGTCAACACCGGCCAAACCAATGATCCCGGGGATCGAAAGCTTTGCCGGCAAAGTCTATCAAACCGGGTTATGGCCGCATGAAAAAGTCGATTTTACCGGACAACGGGTTGCCGTGATCGGCACCGGGTCGAGCGGCATCCAAAGTACGGCGGTGATCGCCACCGAGGCTGCCCATCTCACCGTGTTCCAGCGTACGGCCAATTACAGTGTGCCCGCGCGCAACCATGTGCTGACCGACGAAATGCGGCAAGAGCTTGAAGACAATCATGCAGAAACGCGTCGTCTCGTGCTGGCGTCGCCGATCGGCATGCCATTCGAGGTACCACAGAAATCTGCGCTCGAAGTCTCGGATCAGGAGCGAAAGGCCACGCTTGACAGGCTATGGGCGATCGGCAGTTTCAAGTTCATGTTCACCAGCTACAACGACATCGTCCTTGATTTGAAGGCGAACGCGACCGTCGCAGGTTACATCGAAGCTAAGATCCGCGAGACCGTGCAAGATCCGGCGAAGGCCGACGTCCTGTGCGAGTTTAACCATCCTGTCGGCACGAAGCGACCGCCGATCGATACAAACTATTATGAGACATTCAACCGGGACAATGTCTCCATTGTCAGTATCCGAAAAAACCCAATCCGTGAGGCGACCGTCGATGGTCTGACTCTGGAAAACGGTGACCATCACAAAGTCGATTCGATCGTGTTCGCGACCGGCTTCGATACCGTAACGGGGACACTCAACAAGCTAAACCTGCGCGGCAGAGACGGCGTCGCGCTTGCCGACAAATGGCAGGACGGTCCCTCCGCCTATCTCGGCCTTTGCACAGCTGGGTTCCCCAACTTGTTCATGATCACCGGTCCGGGCAGCCCCGGAATTTTGACCAACTTTCCGGGTTGTATCGAGCAGAATGTGAATTGGATCGCCGACGTCATGATCCGCATGCGAGACACGAATGCGGTTGAGATTGAGGCCTCGGAAGCCGCCGAGTCGCAATGGGCCCAGGACATCACCGACGTCGCGAACGGCACGCTAATGACAACCGTCGATTCGTGGTACATGAACACCAACATTGCGGGCAAACCGCGCGTTTTCTCAGCCTATTTCAGCGGCATGAATACCTATGCCGGGATTTGTGCGGATGTCGCCAAGGACGGGTACAAGGGGTTCGAAATTCGCAGCCGCGAGATGGCTGAGGCCGAAGCCTGATGCGCGCGGGTGTGATTGGCTTCAGCTGATCACACCCGCCTCCGTCAGCCGTTCAAACTCTTCGACTGACAGGCCAAGCGTGCCACTCAGAACGTGTTGATTATGTTCGCCAACCATCGGCCCGCGCGTTCCGGCTGCGATATCGACACCGCTAATATTCCACGGCGCGCGGAATAGCATCTCTTGTCCCAGTCCCGGTATTTCGACAATGTCGGCCATGCCCCGCTCCGCGATCTGGCGGCTGTTCCATAGCCCATCGATGTCGTTCACCGGCGACGCCGGCACACCCGCCGCACGCAGCTCATCGACAAGGACATCGCGGTCGCGCGTCGCTGTCCACGCCGCAACCAAGCCATCGAGCGCTTCCCGATTGACAATCCGGCTGGCGGCTTCGGCGAACTGTGCATCACGCGTCCACGCCTGATCGGCTGCGACAGTCGCCAGCGCTGCCCAACCGGAATCGTCGCTGACGGCGATCGACAGCCAGCAATCGTCGCCTGCGCCTGGATAGATACCATGCGGCGCCATTGCGGGATGTCCGTTACCGAGGGCGGACGGCTGATGTCCCTCGATCTGGGCCTGAAGCGCGTAAGGCGTGAGCGTGGCGAATAGCGCTTCGGTTTGCGAAAGGTCGATGTAACATCCCTGCCCGGCCGTCTCGCGGCGGGCCAACGCGGCGAACAACGCAACAAGTCCGTGCGCCGCCGCGTTCGGATCGCCAATCGCAAAGTTGAGTGCCCCGGTCGGCACCTCGCCCGGATAACCCACCAGCGATTCGAGACCCGCAAAGCTCGACATGGTGGGGGCATAGGTCCGCATGTCAGACAGAGGGCCGAACTGTCCGGCACCTGACATGGCGACCATAATGATCCGCGGATTTATGGCGCTCAGCGTGTCGTAGCCGATGCCCGATCGTTCGACCGAGCCGGCAGACATGTTCTCCAGCACAATGTCGCAAGACGCCGCCAGTTGCTTCAGCAGATCGACGCCCTCGGGCTCCTTCAGGTTGAGCGTGATGCCCAGCTTGCCCTTGTTGATCTGGTGAAACATCGGCGACATGTTGACAGTGTCGCCCTCGATCCGCTCGCCGTCGCGAATGATAACGCCGGACAGGCGTGAATTATCCGGACGCGCGCGGTGCTCGACCTTGATAACCTCTGCACCCAGTTGCGCGAGGATGCTGCCGACCTGTGGTGCTGCCCAGACCCAGCCCAGATCGAGCACGCGCATCCCGGTTAGTGGGCCAGCGTCGTCCGAGCGCGCCTTTCCACCCGCATTTGTAAGCAGTGTGTTCGCAAAATTAGGCGCTTGCGCCGGTCCGCGTTGCTCAGCCACCCGAAACGGCAGGCCGGGGCCGAGCAGATTGCGCCCATTCATCGTCCAAGGGCGCAGAAATTCGCGCTCGGCCAATTGCGGGGTTACAACGACGTCCGCCAGATCGCGCAGCGGCGCGATGGTCAACTGGTGCCGGTCAGCAATCTGTTCAATTTCGGCCTTGGTGCGCACGGCCAGCCAAGGCGCGATCAACGCATCGACTTCTTCCGGGTATTGCTGTCCCATCGCACGCAGTTTCTGATAGCGCGGCTCTTGCGACCAAGCGGGCGTCCCCATCGCCTCGACAAAGCGCTGCCATTCGGGGCGTGTCCGGCCCGAAAGGCACACCGCGCCGTCGGCGCAGGGCAGAATGACAAAGGGATAAGCTCCGCCCGAATCGGATGCCCGCCGCCCCGCACGCCGCCAGCGCATGCCGTGATGGATGTAAAAGCGGCAATTGACCCCGACATAGTGAGCCAGCACGTCGGTCAGCGCGACATCGACGATCCGACCTGCGGTTGGCTCGGGTCCGGCCAACCGAGCCATCAGGCACGCCGCCGCGAGATGTGCGCCCGCCTGACATTCAAGCACGCCGGGCGGAATGGTTAGCGGTGCCCTACCCTGTTCCCCGAGCGCCCAAGCTACGCCTGCTTCGGCTTGCGCGTCGATTGCCGCAGCTGGCACATCCGCCAGCGGACCGGTCAATCCGAACACGCTAGTCACGCCAAATACGGCATCAACATGGTCGGCGGCGACCTCTGCGAGCGGGCGACCCATGAGTGCCGTGAAACGCGCGGCATCGTCGGTAATCACCAAATCGGCATTGGCAACCACATCAGCGGCGATGTCGGGCACTGCGGCCTGCTTGCCGTCCGCATAGAATGCCAATGCCAGCGAAATCGGGTCGTTTCCGTCCGAGACAGCCGGTGCGTCGTCGATGCGGAGAACCTCGGCACCCATTTGCTGCAACAGCCAACCACAATAGGCACCTGCGATACCGCTGCTGATCTCCACGACGCGCAGCGGCCTTCCCGTCGGAGTGCTCATCATGCAGCCTCCTTCACGGGAGCAGCAATCGCCGCGCCGTTACGCAGCATTGCGTCGATTGACATTTGATCGAAGCCACTCTCCCGCAGCACTTCGACCGTATGCTCGCCAAGCCGGGGCGCTTGTCCTGTGAGCAAGACAGGTTCCCCATCGGCGATCCAGGGCAGCCGGACATGCGGCACACCGTCCAGGTCGGCGAAAGTCTGCCGCTCAACCGTCGCGTCGGAGTAAACCGCCTGCTCGAGCCCGGCGACCGGCGTAACCGGCACTCCCGCAGCTTTCAGACGCGCGACCCATAACGCCACATCGTCGCCCGCGAGTGCGGCCGTAATCGCCACGGTCAGCGCGCTGTTGTTACGGCTCCGATCGGCCACAGTCAGAAAACGGGGATCGGCAACCAACGCGGATAACCCCAACACATCAACGACGCGCTCCCAGAGCCGCTGGTTCGGTGCCGCTATCATCAGGTCGCCGTCGCGAGCGGGATACACCTCATACGGTGCCGCGATCGGGTTTCCCGAACCCGCCCGCTTAGGCCGCTGACCGGTCATTTTTGCCGTAGTGGCCTGATAGGCGACGAGACTGAACGCCGTATCGACGAGCGCGGTTTCCATTGCGCGAACTGGCTGGCCGCGCCCTTTCGCCAGCATTGCCGCCAATACGCCCATTGCGATCCACTGGCCGGTGCCAAGATCGACGACCGAAGGCGCGCAGCGCACCGGCGGCGCGCCCTCATGACCGTTCATCCGCATGATCCCGGTAAACGCCTGCACCAGTGGGTCATAGCCCGGCAAATCACGCCCGACCGGCCCTGCACCGAAC
This sequence comes from Sphingomonas sp., assembly GCA_043778785.1. GTDB lineage: Bacteria > Pseudomonadota > Alphaproteobacteria > Sphingomonadales > Sphingomonadaceae > Sphingomonas_O. The sequence continues at coordinate 5,363 of JAYWFN010000090.1, forward strand.
GCATTTAGCGCGTAGTAAAGGATGTCGGGGTTTGCTGCGCGCACTATATCCTCGCCAATTCCGATTCGATCCGCGACACCCGGCCGCATGCTTTGCAGAAGCACATCGGAGCATGCGGCAATGGCCAGCGCGGCCTCACGACCCGCCTCTGTCCCGAGATCGAGCACGATGCCGCGCTTCCCGGCATTCATATGGCGATGGACGACGCTAGCCCCGTCGATTTCGGGTGCCCAGGCGCGGGCGTCGTCGCCGGAAGGTGCTTCGACCTTGACGACATCCGCCCCCAGTTGAGCGAGGATCATCGTGGCGTATGGTCCCGCCATATTGGTCGAAAAATCGACGATCCGGACACCTTCGAGCGGCGCAAACAAGGCGCCAAGCGCGGAGTTGTTAGCGCCTAGATTTGTCATGCTTGCCCTCTAGCTTATTTGAATATCCTAATGTAGGACCATAGAATGAAACGGTCAAGCGAGGCGTGGAGCGTGAGCGCGAGCAAAATGTGGGACCCGGCGGAATCACGACCGTTTGAATGGACATTCGCAGACGTATGGGAAACGATAGCCGCTGCGGTCCCTGACCGGATTGCGCTGTCCCATGGCGACCAGCGCGTCAGCTGGTGCGACTTCAACGCCCGCGCAGACGCGATTGCGGCGACGTTATTGGACGCAGGGCTACAGCATCAGGATAAGGTAGCGCTCTACCTGCACAACGCCCCCGCTTATATGGAAAGCGTGTTTGCGGCGCTGAAGGCGCGGCTGGTGCCGGTCAACACCAACTATCGCTACACCGGCGACGAACTCGTCCAGCTGTGGACCGATGCCGATGCCGCAGCCGTGGTTTTCCACGGCGCGTTCGCCGCACAGGCCGACGCGGTGCGCGTGCAATGTCCTGCCGTGAAGGTCTGGATGTTCGTCGATGATGGCGAGGCTGCATGCCCGGATTGGGCAATTCCCTATGAAGCGGCGGCGCAGTCGTCGGTGGCACTGCCCGCCCCAGTCCGGATACGCAGCGGCGATGACCAACTCATTATCTACACCGGCGGCACTACCGGCCTGCCGCGCGGGGTTATGTGGCGCCAGCACGATATGTTTATGGCGTCGAACACGACCAGCGATCCCGAGATTGCGGACCTCGATCATGTCCGCGCGCGCCTTGTTGGCACGACGCCGCCGGTCGGGCTCCCTGCCGCGCCGCTGATGCACGGCACCGGCTTTGTGTTCGCCGCGACGATCCTCAATCGGGGCGGCACGGTCGTGACGCTGCCCGGAGCGTCGTTCGATGTCGTTCAGTTGCTCGACACCATGGCGCGGGAGAGCGTTACTGACGTCTGCATCGTCGGCGATGCCTTTTGCCGACCCATCGTCGATACGCTCGACGCCGAACTGGGTCGCTGGAATCTCTCGCAGCTCCGGGTCGTATCGTCGTCGGGTATGGCATGGAGCGCGAGCGTCAAGGAACGGCTTCTGATACATGCCCCCGAAGCGTTGTTGATCGATTTCCTCAACTCGAGCGAGGCCAGCGGGATGGGCCGGTCGCTCACCTCTAAGCGCGCGGCGGGTGGATCGCGCTTCCAACTCGGCAAGAATGCGTGCGTCATCGACGAGCACGGTCGGCCACTCGCTTCAGGTTCCGGCGAGTCGGGGCGACTGGCAGTGCGGGGCCATCTGCCACTGGGTTACTACAAGGACCCAGCAAAGACGGCTGCTACTTTTCCGGTCATCGACGGCGTCCGGTACTCCATACCCGGCGACCTTGCCACGATCGAGCGGGACGGAACCATCACGTTGCTCGGGCGCGGCTCCACCTGCATCAACACGGGCGGCGAGAAGGTTTTTCCCGAGGAAGTCGAGGAAGCGATCAAGTCGCTTGACGGCATTACTGACGCCCTCGTCGTGGGTGTTTCCAATGAACGCTTCGGCCAAATGGTTGCGGCAGCGGTGGAATGGGCGGACGGCACGGTCGCTGATGAAACCGCGCTGCTCGATCATCTGCGCCGCACCCTGGCCGGACACAAGATTCCCCGCACGGTGATGCATGTCGGGTCGCTCGACCGTGGCCCAAACGGCAAGGCCGACCGTCCGGGGGTTACCGCGCGCATCATCGCCTGGCTCGACACGCGCGGCACGGAGAAAGTAGCATGAGCGATTCCGAGCCGCACGTCCTATACGAAAAGCGCGACGGCATCGCCTATGTTACGCTCAACCGCCCGAGCAAGCGCAACGCCTTTTCGCCCGAAATGCTCGTCCGCCTTTGCGACATCTGGAAGGACGTGGGAGAGGATCGCGAGGTTCGCGTGGCACTGGTAACGGGAGCGGGCGATCAGGCGTTCTCGTCCGGCGGCGATCTGGGCATAACGATCCCGCTGATGATGCGTACGCGCGAACCGGTTGGCGAATGGGAGGAGCGCTTCTCGGCGGACCGCAAGCAGCTTTACCGCGCGATCCTGCGCGGTGCGGACTTCTTCAAACCCGTCGTGGTGGCGATCAACGGCCATGCGCTTGCAGGCGGCGCCGAATTCGTACTCGCCACCGATATTCGCGTCATGTCGAGCGAAGCAACTATCGGCGTCACCGAAGTGCGGCGCGGGCTGATCGCCGGGGGTGGGTCGCTGGTCCGGCTGGCGCGGCAATTGCCGTGGGCAATGGCGATGGAATTGGCGTTAGTAGGCGAACCGGTGAGCGCACAGCAGGCGCTGGCGATGGGGCTGGTCAACCGCGTGGTTCCGCCCGATCAGGTGATGGCGGTGGCCGAGGAACTCGCGCGGAAGATCAGCCTCGGTGCGCCCGTTGCGCTCGCCAAGTCGAAGGAAGCGATGGTCCGCTCCAACGGATTGCCGTTCGACGAGGCTTTCGCCATCGAAGCGCAGTGTACTAAAGAAAATGCCGCGACCGACGACGCGAAGGAAGGCCCGCGCGCCTTCATGCAGAAGCGCCCGCCGGTCTTCACCGGACAATGAACAATACGAGAGGAAGCCAGTCATGAAAGGCGTAGTCTTCACCGGCGATAGCAAACTGGAACTGGTCGAATTCCCCGACCCCACCCCCGGCCCGCGTGATGTGGTGCTGGTGATCAAGGCATCGGGAATGTGCGGCAGCGACCTCAAGCTCTATCGCCCGCCCGCTGGCGCGGCGTTCAAGGCGCTCGGCCTCGTCGACAATGGCGAGCCGGTGATCGCAGGGCATGAGCCGTGCGGGGTCATTGCAGCGGTCGGCAAGGACGTCGACCCCCGCACCGCCCGCGTCGGCGACCGGGTGACGCTGCATCATTATCAGGGCTGCATGACTTGCCCGGAATGCCGCAGCGGCTGGACCCAAATGTGCGAGCGGACCGCGATCATCTATGGCGTAACCGGGCATGGCGGCCATGCGCCCTATATGCGCGCAGCAGTCGAGACGGTGTTTGCGCTGCCGGAGGAAGTCTCGTTCTCGACCGGTGCTGCGATCAGTTGCGGGACGGGCACCGCTTACGGCGCGCTGCTGCGGCTCGACCTCTCGGCGCGCGACACGATCGTGATCGTCGGGCAAGGGCCGGTTGGCTTGTCTGCCACGCAGTTCGCTTCAGCGATGGGCGCACGGGTAATCGCGGTTGACGTCAGCGCCGAACGCGCGGCGCTTGCCAAAGATTTTGGTGCAGCCGACGCAATCGATGCCGGGACCGAGGATCCGGTCGAGGCGATCATGGCGCTGACCGGCGGAAAGGGCGCGACCAAGGTGCTCGAAACATCGGGCGCGCCAGCGGGACGTTCGGCTGCGGTGCGATCCGCTGCGCGCTGGGGGACAGTCTGCCTCGTCGGCGAAGGCGGCGAGATGACGCTCAACGTCAGCATCGACGTGATCCGCAAGCAACTAACCATCGTTGGCTCATGGACAGTCAACAGCTCAAAACTCGCCGACTGCATCCGCTTCATCGCGGACCATGGGCTGGAGGTCGACAGGTTGTTCACGGACCGCTGGACACTCGATCAAGCAGAGCAGGCTTACAAGGCGTTCGATAAACAGGCCGCGGGCAAGGGTGTTTTTGTGGGCTGACTTAAACCAAATTCATCCACACCGACTTGTTGTAGAGATACTCATCGACATGCCGTCGTCCGCCCTTCGCGCCGTAGCCGCTCATGCGGAAGCCTTCGGAGGTTACGGGCGCTTCGGTCGTGCCGTAGCAATTGACCCACATCATGCCGGTGCGTACCGCACGGGCGACACGGTGGGCAGTGCCGACGTTTTGGGTCCAGACTGCACCGCCAAGCCCGTATTGCGTGTCATTGGCGAGGCGGATGGCTTCATCTTCGGTGTCGAAAGCGATCACCGATGCGACGGGGCCAAAGATTTCTTCGCGCGCGGTGCGCATGTCGTTGGTCATGCCCGACAGCACCGTCGGCGGCACGAAAAAGCCCTCGGCAAGCACGCCGCCGAGCCGTTCGCCGCCCGAAACCACTTGCGCACCTTCGCTGCGGGCAATGTCGAAATAGCTGGTGACAGTGCTGAGTTGCCGCGCGGAAACGAGCGGCCCGAGCTGCGTCGCGGGATCAAGGCTGTCGCCCACTTTGATCGTCTTGCTGAACGCACCGAGGCGGTCAACGAATTCATCATATATTGCCCGCTGCACAAAAACGCGCGTTCCCGCATAGCAAATCTGGCCACTATTGTTGAAGCAACCCATGCCCGCGCCGGGTACGGCCTTATCCATATCGGCATCGGCAAAGATGATGTCAGGCGATTTTCCGCCGAGCTCGACCGCGACGCGCTTCATGTTGACCGCCGAAGCTTCGATGATCTTGCGCCCGGTCATCGTTGATCCGGTAAACGCGATCTTGTCAACATCGGGATGCGCCGCCAGCCGCGCGCCCGCGACTGAGCCCATGCCGGTGATGACATTGATCACGCCGTCTGGAAGTCCTGCTTCCTGCATGATCTCCGCAAAACGCAATACGCCGAGTGAGGCATCCTCGGCTGGCTTGAGCACCAAAGTGCAGCCCGTCGCGAGCGTCGGGCAGATACTCCAGAGTTGCGAGATCAGCGGGCCGTTCCACGGAATGATCCCGCCAACGACGCCGAGTGGTGCGCGTAGCGTGTAGCTGAACATATCACCCGGGAACGAGTTGTGCGGCGTCTCTCCCGCCAGCGCCACGGCTTGGCCTGCGTAGAAACGCAGCGCCTGAACGACCCAGCGCTTGTAGGTGCTGGTCCGCGCGATCGGCGCGCCCATGTCCATCGTTTCGAGCACGCACAGTTCGTCGAAATGGCGTTCGAACGTATCGGCGATCTTGAGCATCAGCGCCTGCCGGTCGAACGGCTTGAACTTGCTCCATGGCCCTTCGAACGCAGTGCGCGCCGCCGCGACCGCGCGATCGACGTCTTCCGCGCCCCCTTCGGCCAAGTGCGCGATGACCTTGCCGGTGGAAGGGTTCACGGTGTCGAAGGTGCGTCCCGACAACGCGTCGACCCATTGCCCCCCGATCAGCAGCCGCTTCGGCTTGCCATCGAGGAACGGGTGCGCGGTTGGGGTCATGCGAACACCATCTCCGCTTTTACCGGTTCGTCAGCTTTGACGATGTCTGCGCCCACCTGCACATGGCACGACGGGCAGGCGAAGCGGCGAAGAACTATAGGGTCATCGACAAAGAATGCCGGGTCCACATTCGACGGGATCGTCATTGCATGCGATTCTTCCATTAGTGCGGCGGTCTTGTAATCGCCGCTATGCCCGCAATACCGATGGCCGCACTTGTCGCAGGCCAGCACGCGCTCACCATCCTGATCGACCGACGCGATATAGGCATGGATGCGCCGCGACGGCTCGCCGGTGGCCGGTGAATGAGGAGAATCGTCGTTGACACCCGAAGCGCGCCACGAGGTCCGCTCTCCGCGCAACTTGTCGCGCAGGGCGTCGGTGTTCACCGCATCAACCGTGCCGTCCGACGACAGCGCCACGCCGTAAATCGATCTCGCGGCTTCCATCGACGTATAGCCAAGCTCGACATCGCGCGCGACGCGGGCAGGCTCACGCAACAAGGGATCGCCATAGCCGCCGCCGCCGCCGGTCCGGATTTCCATCACGTCGCCGACATCGAGCGGAGCGCCGTTCGATTTAGCGCGGAGTGGTTCGGTCCGCTCGGCTGTCAGCTCATAAATACTGCCCGGGACAATCCGGGTACGCGCCTTCTCGGGCAGGTCGGACCCGTAATAAACGAGATAATGCCCAGCAGGTGCTGGCAGACCGCCGAACAACCCGCCGCAATTCTGAGCCGAGATGCACTGACCGCCTGAATTGGTGACCACCGTCATCGATTCCGACCGATAGGGCGTGATCGCCGAGCGCATCCCGTTGCCGCCGCGATATTCGCCGGGGCCGCCGCCATCGGCGTCTTCCTTGCGATAGAGGAACAGCAGCGGAAACCACTGCTCGATCTGCTCGACATTAAGCACCATCGATAGGGGGCTAAAGGTAGGTCCGCTCGTATCGACGCCATCGCCGAATGACCGCGCGCCCGAGCCGCAGCCGAACGAATCAAGGATCGCCTGGCCGAAATATTTGCCGCGATCATCATAGCCGATCAGCACCGGCAGCATGAAATCGCCGCACGGCGCAACTATATCCCCGCGTAATGTGTCGTCACAGCCCATCATCCGCGACAGGATCGACTGGACAGCATTCATCATCGGGATGGTCTGCAGGATGCCGCCGCTGACCGCAGTCGGATAATCGCAACACATCAGCAGGCCTGGGGTGAGGTCATAATCGATCTGCCGCTCGCACCCGCCATAGGCGAAAAGCTGCGAATAAAGCATCGAAACCGAGATGATGCCAGTGATCGAGCCGGAAAACGATGTGAACGGGATGCCGTTTGTTCCCGGCGTCTGCGCGTCGGTTCCGGCATTGTTGATCGTGATCCGGTCGCCCTTTTTGGTGACCGTCAGCTGAGTGCGCTGCGTCGTGCGCTGGCCGGGCAAGGCTTCGTCGAGATAGCGGATTTCGGTCCAGGTCCCGTTGGGAACCTTCAGCAGCGTCT
>JAYWFN010000091.1:0-5242 GCA_043778785.1 Sphingomonas sp.
GTTCGGTTTCAATCCGCTGTTCCTGCCGATGGCAGTGGTTTTTTTCATATCGAGTCTGGCCGAAACCGCGCGCGCGCCGTTCGATTTGACCGAGGCCGAAAGCGAGCTCGTTGCGGGGTATCAGACCGAATATTCGTCGATGTCGTTCGCGCTGTTCTGGCTTGGCGAATATGCCAACGTCATCCTGATGTGCGCGCTCAACGCGATCCTGTTCTGGGGCGGGTATCTGCCATTTTTGGATGTGGACTGGATACCTTGGTTCGACATCCCGGGGATTTTCTGGCTGTTCCTGAAGATTTTGATTTTCTTCTTCGTGTTCAGCTGGGTGAAGGCGACCGTTCCGCGTTACCGTTATGACCAGCTGATGCGGCTGGGCTGGAAGATTTTCCTGCCGCTGTCGCTGGTTTGGGTGGTTTTGGTAAGCGGGTATTTGATGCTGACGAGGTATGCGTCATGAGGTTGGTTATCGCCTTTTTTGCTCTTGCATTAGTTTCCGGCTGCGACGGAACATCAGATCATGACTCTCTCCGATCTTCGGAGGTTAGCAGATATCAATTTTTTCCGGCTTCTGGCGAAATGCCAGCTGTCTTGCTCGATACGATGACTGGTTGCATCGAACACTTTGTTAAGTTGACTAGCAAGACCAATCCGCAGGATGTGACGTGGGCTCGTCGTTACATTGAGGTCGGACTGCCAACGGACTCATTTTCGGGAAACTATCAACTACCCGTTTCAGATCAGAACGATGATAAGGCTGGTAGATATCCAATTGGGACACAGGGATCGATTGAAAATCTTGCGCCTCCGTTGCGGTGCAAACCCGCTGTGAAGGACAAGAAATGAACGTCGCCCACCTCATCAAGACCTTCACCCTGTGGGAATTTCTCAAGGCGCACTGGCTGACCTTGAAATATTTTTTCAAGCCCAAAGCAACAATCAACTATCCGTTTGAAAAAAACCCGCTGTCGCCGCGGTTTCGGGGGGAGCATGCGCTGCGCCGTTATCCCAATGGCGAGGAGCGCTGCATTGCGTGCAAGCTGTGCGAGGCGGTGTGTCCGGCGCAGGCGATCACGATTGAGGCCGAGCCGCGTGACGACGGGAGCCGGCGCACGACGCGCTACGATCTCGACATGACCAAGTGCATTTTCTGTGGCCTGTGTGCCGAGGCCTGCCCGGTCGATGCCATCGTCGAGGGGCCGAATTTCGAATATGCGACCGAAACCCGCGAGGAACTGATCTACGACAAGTCCAAACTGATGGATAATGGCGACCGCTGGGAACGCGCGATTGCTGCAAACCTTGCCGCCGATGCGCCCTACCGCTAGGGGCGCGGGCAATGCTTGATTCACACATTCCCCCTTTACCCGCCTTCGCGGACATCCACTTCTTTGCGCCTTCACTGTTTTCTTTGCGCCTTTGCGTGAACCCACTTCACAATCTTGCAGCGTGTGCGCTGAATCAGAGTGAAAGGGGTTCACGCAAAGACGCAAAGAAGAAGGAAGGCGCGAAGAAGATTTGGGGCGCTGCGCGCGCATGATTCAAGTCTTTGCCTTTTATCTGTTTGCCGGGATCACAGTGCTTTCGGGCCTGATGACGATCACGGCGCGCAATCCGGTGCATTCGGTGCTCTGGCTGATCCTAGCCTTTTTCAACGCGGCGGGGCTGATGGTGCTGGTCGGCGCGGAATTTATCGCGATGCTGCTCGTCATTGTTTATGTCGGCGCAGTCGCGGTGTTGTTCCTGTTCGTCGTGATGATGCTCGACATTGATTTTTCCGAGATGCGGCAGGGGTTTACGAAATATCTGCCGTTCGGGCTGGTGATAGCGGCGGCGCTGGTCGCCGAGACTTTGATTGCGACCTTCGCATGGACGGCAGGGCCGGTTGTCCTCGCCGAACGCGCGTCGCCGATTGCGAACGGCGTACCCAACACCGAAGCCATCGGCTTGTTGCTTTACACGCGCTATCTATATGCCTTTGAAGCAGCAGGACTGGTGCTGCTCGTTGCGATGATCGGCGCGATCGTTTTGACGCACCGCGAGCGCGCTGGCCTGAAAGCGCAGAATATCGACCGTCAAGTCCGCCGCCGCCCCGAAGACGCGGTCCGCATCGTCAAGGATCAGCCCGTCGGCGCGGGAGTGGAGCTATGATCGGCCTCCACCACTATATTGCGGTCAGTGCGATCCTCTTCGTGCTCGGCGTGCTCGGCATTTTCATCAACCGCAAGAATTTGATCGTCATCCTGATGTCGATCGAACTCATTTTATTGAGCGTAAACATCAACTTCGTCGCATTCAGCGCGTTTCTCGGTGACTTGGTGGGGCAGGTTTTCGCGATGTTCGTCCTCACCGTTGCGGCAGGCGAGGCGGCAATCGGTCTGGCCATCCTCGTCATCTATTTCCGGGGCCGCGCGACGATTTCAGTCGACGATGTGAACAGGATGCGGGGATGATGAACGCCGCAGGCCTAACCACTTTCCTCTTCGTGCCTTCGTGCCTTCGTGTGAATTTGCACTCTCGTAACGTAAGCGGTGTTCGCTGGAACGCGGCATATTCAGACGAAGGCACGAAGGCACGAAGGAAGGGAAGTTTATGATCCAGCTTCTCGTCTTTCTTCCGTTGCTGGCGGCACTGATTGCCGGTCTTGGTGGCCGCATCATCGGTAATACCGCGTCAAAGGTCATCACGACCGGCGCATTGTTCGGTAGTTGCGCGCTGGCGTGGCCGATCTTTATCGGGTTCCTCGGCGGGCATTCGGAGGCGCAGGTCGTGCCGGTCCTCGACTGGATCCGGTCGGGCGACATGGTGGTTGACTGGAGCCTGCGTGTCGATACGCTGACGGCGGTCATGCTGGTCGTTGTGACGACCGTGTCCGCGCTCGTGCACCTTTATAGCTGGGGCTATATGGCCGAAGACCCGAGCCAGCCGCGCTTTTTCGCTTATCTCTCGCTGTTTACGTTCGCGATGTTGATGCTCGTAACCGCGGACAATCTCGTCCAGATGTTCTTTGGCTGGGAAGGGGTGGGGCTCGCGTCCTATCTCCTCATCGGATTCTGGTATCACAAGCCCAGTGCAAATGCGGCAGCGATCAAGGCGTTCGTCGTCAATCGCGTTGGCGATTTCGGCTTTTCGCTCGGGATTTTCGGGACGTTTCTTGTTTTCGGCACGGTGTCGATCCCAGCGATCCTTGAGGCCGCACCTGCCATGGCGGGAACGACCATCGGTTTCCTCGGCATGCGCTTTGAAGTGATGACCTTGCTCTGCCTGCTGCTGTTCGTCGGCGCGATGGGGAAATCGGCGCAACTGGGGCTGCACACCTGGTTGCCCGACGCGATGGAGGGGCCAACGCCAGTCTCTGCGTTGATCCATGCGGCAACGATGGTAACGGCCGGCGTGTTCATGGTCTGCCGCCTGTCACCGATGTTCGTCACATCCGAAACGGCGATGCACGTCGTTACCTATGTCGGCGCGGCCACTGCGTTCTTTGCCGCGACCGTGGGCACGACGCAGACCGACATCAAGCGCGTGATTGCTTACTCAACCTGTTCGCAGCTCGGTTACATGTTCATGGCGGCGGGCGTGGGCGCGTTTGGTGGGGCGATGTTCCACCTGTTCACGCACGCATTTTTCAAAGCGCTGTTGTTCCTCGGCGCGGGCAGCGTCATCCACGCGATGCATCATGAACAGGACATGCGTTATTATGGTGGCCTGCGGAAACATATACCGCTGACGTTCTACGCGATGCTGGCGGGGACGCTGGCGATCACCGGGGTCGGTATCCTCGGCGTGTTCGGGTTTGCCGGTTTCTACTCAAAGGACGCGATTATCGAAGCCGCGTTCGCACGTGGCGGCGATCATGGCGGGATTGCCTTTGCCGTTGCGGTGTTCGGCGCGCTGCTGACCAGTTTCTATTCGTGGCGGCTGATGTTCCTGACTTTCTGGGGCAAACCGCGCTGGGACCAGTCGCATCACATTACGCATGGCCATCCAGCGAAAAGCGAAGACGGGACAGCGGGATACCATCCGCATGAAAGCCCGATATCGATGCTGGTGCCACTCGGGCTGTTGGCGGTCGGCGCTGTGTTTGCGGGCTTTGCGTTTCACCACAGCTTTCTCGATGCTGAGCATGGCGTCGAGTTCTGGAAGGGCAGCATCGCGTTCGACACGAACCTGATGCACGCCATGCACGAAGTGCCGTTGCTGGTGAAACTGTCCGCAACGATTGTGATGATCACAGGGCTCGGCATCGCCTATTGGGCCTATATCCGCGATACGAGCATTCCCGCGCGCTTTGTCGCGACGTTCCGCCCGATCTACGATTTCCTGCTCAACAAATGGTATTGGGACGAGCTTTACAACATGCTGTTTGTAAAACCGGCGTTTGCGTTCGGGCGGCTGTTCTGGAAGGGCATTGACGAAGGTGTTATTGATCGGTTCGGGCCCAATGGCGCGGCGGCTGTTGTGGCGCAGGGAAGCAGCCTCGCGGCGAAATTGCAGTCGGGTTATCTCTACACTTATGCGCTCGTCATGCTGATCGGCCTGAGCGCTGCCGCGACCTGGGTTATGACGCGGTGAGTGATATTGGCATCATGACCGACCTGTTCCCCGATCTAACAATGATGATCGCAATTCCCCTGCTGGCGGGGCTGCTTTGTCTCTACGTTGCGCCCGCAAAGGCGCGGTGGGTTGCGTTGATTGCCACACTCATCAATTTCGTCTTGGGTATCAGTTTGTGGACCCAGTTTGATCCCGCTGGCGCGCAGTGGCAATTTCAGGAAACGATCCCGCTGTTCGGCCGCTTCAGCTGGGCACTCGGTATCGACGGTATTGCGCTGCTGCTGATCATGCTCAGCGTGTTCCTGATGCCGATCTGCATCGCGGCCTCGTGGGAAGCGATCACGAAGCGCGTGCCCGAATATATGGCGGCGTTCCTCCTGATGGAGGCGCTGATGATCGGTGTTTTTGCGGCGCAGGATCTGTTTCTTTTCTACATCTTCTTCGAAGCAGGTCTGATCCCGATGTATCTGATCATCGGCATCTGGGGCGGCGCGAACCGGATTTATGCCAGCTATAAATTCTTCCTCTACACGTTGCTCGGGTCCGTGCTCATGCTCATTGCGATGTTGTGGATGGCGCAGCAAGCGGGGACGACCGACATTCCGACCCTGATGCAGTATGATTTCGCACCCGAGGCGCAGACATGGCTGTGGATTGCGTTCTTTGCCTCATTCGCGGTCAAGATGCC
>JAYWFN010000092.1:0-5236 GCA_043778785.1 Sphingomonas sp.
ATCCCTTGAACAATCCGCCGGCGCATCCGCCAAGCGCGGTCAACGCGGCAAGCGCGATAAGAGCTTTATTCGGTTTCATCATTTTGCTTTAACGCCTTGTGCCGGAGCCGCATCGACCCCTAAAATAGCTGCGAGCTGAACCACCCGTTCGCGAATGGTCTCGGGCACGCCATTGTCCTTGGCAACGGCGCCGAACATGGCCCCGGCCAGATCATTCTTGCCCATTTTCAGATAAGCGATGCCGACCATTTCGCCCGCACTGCCGAACCACGGATTGCCCGGCGAGGCCAGCGGCTTCAACCGCGTGACAACATCTTCGGGCTTCATGGCATCAAACTCGGCCGCTGTCTGGCGCACCAACGCCAGATCGCGATACGGCTGATCGAGCGTGCTGTCCGCTGCAATCGCGCCGAAAGCGGCAGCGGCGCCTTTGTTGTCGCCCTTGCTGAGCAGCACTGCCGCATTGGTCAGCTTCGCTGCAACAGCAACACCGGGACTTTTTGATCCCACCAGCTTGTCAAGCTGGGGCTTTGCGCCGTTGATATTGCCCGCACTCAAATCGTCCAGTGCCGTGCTCAGCTGCTCGCCATCGACGCCGCGCTTCATGTCGCGATCATTCTGCCACCACAAATAGCCCGCAAACAGCACCAACCCGCCGACAACCGCGCCGATGATCCAGCGACCATAGCGCCGCCAAATCGTCAGTGCTTGTTCGCGGCGCAGCTCGTCATCGACTTCGCGGATAAACTCTTCGTTGGTGGTGGGCGGTACGGCCAAGGGGATATGCTTTCAAGCGGTAGATTGGTGGGCAGCTTTAGCGGGGCTTGTCCGGCGCGGCTAGTCCCTGCGCGCGGTCCCTAGTGCCTCAGGGCTTCGGCTTGTAAATCTGGTCCGCCGTCGGAAACGTCCGGGCGCGGACATCGGCTGCATAAGCAGCGGCGGCTTCGCTGACGAACTCGGCCATCGCGGCATAGCGCTTCACGAACCGCGGCGTGCGTTCGAACAGGCCAAGCATGTCTTCGGTCACCAGCACTTGCCCGTCACAATTGGCCGAGGCGCCGATACCGATCACCGGCACATCAACCGACGCAGCGACTGCATCTGCAAGCGTATCGACCACGCCTTCAAGCACCATGCCCATCGCGCCCGCCTGTGACACGGCCTTTGCATCATCCAGAATGCGCGCATATTCAGCCTGGCTCCGTCCGCGCGCGCCATAGCCGCCGAGCTGGTTCACGGCTTGCGGGGTCAAGCCGACATGCCCCATCACCGGGATGCCGCGCGCCGAAAGGAACGCAATCGTCTCCGCCATCGCCACGCCGCCTTCGAGCTTGACTGCGGCACAACCGGTTTCGGCCATGACCCGGCTTGCGCTGGCAAAGGCCTGCTGCGGCGACCCCTCGTAACTGCCGAACGGCATGTCGACGATGACCACACTATGATAACTACCACGCACGACGGCCGCGCCGTGCGCGCACATCATCTCGAGTGTCACGGGCAATGTCGACGGCAACCCGTAAATCACCTGGCCGAGCGAATCACCGACCAGCAAGATGTCACAATGCGGATCGAGGATCTGCGCCATCCGCACGGTATAGGCGGTCAGCATGACGAGCGGTTCGGCCGTGACCCCCTTTTCCTTGTGCGCGCGGATCGCGGGCACGGTCAGCCGCTTCATCGGCGCCGGCGTCGGGTTTGCGCGGCTCGTCGAGGTGTCGATGGTGTAAGTCGTGGACATGGGCACGAGTCTAGCGGGTCAAAACGTCCGCGTCACCCGACCTTCACACCCTTCCAGAACGCGATCCGGTCCTTGATTTCGCTCGCAGCCATTTTCGGGTCTGGATAATACCAGGCAGCATCACGATTCTCGGCGCCACCAGCGGTTATCGAATAATAATGGGCCGTGCCTTTCCACGGGCACCCGCTCGTCGTCGCGCTGTCGGTCAGCACGCCTGCGGCAACGCTCGCGCGCGGGAAATAATGATTGCCTTCGACGACAACGGTATCGTCGCTTTCGGCAATTATGACGCCATTCCATATGGCTTTGACCATGTTGCTATCCCCAAAAAACCTAACCACGATATGCGGTGACTTCGATTTCAACCTTCATGTCGGGTCGGATCAGCCCCGCGACAACCACCATCGTCGCCGCAGGACGAATATCGCCGAATTTTTCGCCCAGCACCGGAGAGATCAAATCATGATAGGCCATGTCGGTGATGTAATAGGTCGCGCGCACGACATCGCGCATTGCGAATCCCGCCTCACCCAGCGCTGCCTCGATAATCTGGAACGCATTGCGTGTCTGCGCGACAACATCGTCGGGCATGTCGCGCGTTTCGGGATCGGGGCCCGTGGTCCCCGCCACAAAACACCAGTCCCCTTGGACCACGGCGCGTGAATATCCAGCCGACCGCTCGAACGGCGATCCCGATGAAATAAGTTTGCGTGTCATGCCAAAGCCTTGCCCCTGTCGCGGCGCACTGGCAAGACCAGCACATGCAATATTGGCTGATGAAATCCGAACCGTCGAAATATAGCTGGGCCGACCTGATCCGTGACAAACGGACCATCTGGGACGGCACACGCAATTATCAGGTCGGGATTTACCTGCGCGCAATGGCGCTGGGCGATCCGATTTTCTTCTATCATTCGAACGAAGGGCTCGAAGCCGTCGGCATTATGGAAGTCGTCGGCCTCGCGCACATTGATGTGACCGATCCCAAAGGCGTGTTCTACGCCGTCGACGTCGCCCCCGTCCGCGCGCTTGCCAAACCTGTGACCTTGGCTGCAATGAAAGCCGAACCCGCGCTCGCAGACATGCAGATGTTCAAACAATTCCGCCTGTCTGTCGTCCCGCTGGAAAAACGGCACTGGGATAAAATCGTCGAAATGAGCGGCGGCTGACAGGTTGCAACAACACTCCCGTCGCCCCGTGCTTGACACGAGGCTTGGCTAGTCTTGGTCCGTTCCCGACAAGTTTTCGGACGTTCGCTTGGGTCAGAGGCTGGTCTCCTAAGCTGTCGTTCCGAAAGCAGCGAGGCTATTGCGCTTGGAGGGTTGGACGGCAGTTGGTAAGACATCCAGATGCGACACATCGGCATCCTCCAATACAGCCTTGAAGGGGCGCAGCTCTGTTACCGGGAGATAGCTGAGCAGGCGATGGGCCGCCTGGGCGCTCATCATCACCCCGTCATCACGATGACCGGGCTTTCGATGCACGAGACTATAGCCGCTTGGGATGCGAAAGACTTTGCATTTCTCGCCTCTCATACAGCCACGGTCGTCGACAGATTGGCGGCGGCAGGCGCAGACTTCTTCGTAATGCCTGACAACACCGCTCATATGGCACTCGAGCGGGTGCAGCAGCCGCTGGCGTTGCCGGGTCTCCATATCGCCGAGGTCACCATGGCGGAAGCAAAGCGCCGGGGGTTTCGTCGCCTTGGCATCACGGGCACTGCCTGGACCATGCAAGGCAACGTCTACCCCGACGCCTGCGCGCGCTATGGCCTCGATTGGCAAGTCCCCGATGCAGCGACGCAGGTCGAGCTTCACCGCATCATCATGGACGAGTTGTGCATGGGGCAGCTTCTAGAGCGATCAATCGCACGCTTCGTCGAGGCGACGCAAGAACTGCGAGCGGGCGGTTGTGACGCAGTTGTGCTCGGCTGCACCGAAATTCCCCTTATCTTAAGCGATAGCAACAGTGCCTTGCCAGTCCTCGACACCACCCGGCTTCTTGCGACGGCGGCTGTCGATTTGGCTTTGAGCGAGCATCCATTGCCAGATTGGCACGGCGGCAAACCCTCGGCGATGACGTCCTAGCCAACTCTCCGAGTCTGGCGGCTTTCGCGCGTCGCTGATTAAAACCCGCCTGTCCGCTTTCCACGACCCTTTCGCCGTTGCCGCGCCGTCCATGGATGAGACCCGCCTGAAAGCCGACCAGCAGGTGTCGGGACGGAGAAAAGACGGTGGCTAGCTGCCCATGCCTTTGGTGTTAGTCGATGTTGTGCAGAACGTTGGCCACCACGTTCGCACCCCACGCAAACAATGCAAAAACTACCGTTTCAGCAGCCACAAGGACGTATCGGGTCCGCCAGCGCAAGAGACGACTACCAGCAAAAAGCGCGCAAGCGAATGCGGCTCCGGGCAGCAAAGGCAGCCGCTCCACTTCATTTGACGGAATGTACGGCAACGTGAAGAAGAGCGCGGCGAAAAGCAGCGCTGGTTCGGCAAGGCTAAGCCCGAGTTTCTTCATTGCAGTTCCCTAGCACGTGTTCGACCCGGAGCAATTGCAGGTCTGCTAGTGGGGCGGTAGCTGGCGACCGGCAAATGTGAACGACCGGCTGCTTTCGATCTTCCGAACCCAAAACCCGCCTTTCCGCATTCCCCAACAAACCCGCCTTTCGTCCTCGACCAAATACCCCTGTCCTACAGCGCCACACCCGTGCTTAACGTGCAGCGTGACTAGTCTTGCCGCCACTGCCACAGCCCGAAACACAACTCAAAATGGCCACCTGAGCGTAAAAATCTCGGATGGCCGCCATAGTGTAACCTTTGTAACCTTCGCGCGGGGGTTCCATCGTGAGAACTTCGAGAACTTTGGCCGGTTTCACAGCAGTTCTGCGCGATCCGTTGATTTACCGCCCCCTTGGCGGCCCACCGCGACCACCGCTGCCCGGACCACCGCCCCTCGGCCCGCGTTTCGTCTCGACAATCGGCGGCTTGCCCGGGCCACGCGGTCCTCTTGGGCCCTGTGGCCCTCTGGGCGGGCCATCGGGGCGCGGGCCGCTGCCACCCTGCCCAAAGCTCGGCCGCTGTGGCGCGCCCTTGGCGACGGTATAGCCTTCCTTGAGCAGCCGGTTGAACGTCGCGCGGGTGCTCGCGTTCAGCGCGGCTTGCACTTCCTTCGGCAAATCCGCGAGCGTCGTGTTCGGATGCACCGCGCCCAGATCGCGCGCCAGCACATTGGTCAGGCCACCCGCCGCCGCTTTCCAGGCAACAATAGCGTCGAGAACGGCCGCGACGAGCGCGTCCTGCATGATGTCGGTGGCTGACTTTTCCATGCGCGTGCCAAAGCCAGCTTTACACGGCAACGTCAACTGTCGTTAAACCGATAGTGCTGAGCCTGTCGAAGCACGATTCACGCACCGAACCGTCCTTCGACAGGCTCAGGACTGCGGATTTACGTGAACTGATGCACCCAATCATCAGGCTTGAACCCGACCAGCAACCG
>JAYWFN010000093.1:0-2119 GCA_043778785.1 Sphingomonas sp.
GCTTCGATTGGAAAGACCGGATAATGTTGCGTCAAATCACGTATATCTCGACCACGCAACCCGGCGCGGACGTCAATGTTCTTTCTGCAATCGAGCGTCACGCGCAGCAAAAAAACGCCGTAAACGGCCTGTCAGGATTGTTGATGTTCGACGGCGTGCGCTATCTTCAAGTGCTCGAAGGCAGCCCCGATGCTGTGCAGTCAACCTTCGAACGCATCGCCAAAGATCCGCGTGATTTCGCGCTCGTCGTCCTGCGTGACCGCGAAGTGCCCGACCGGAGTTTCGGCGGCTGGGCCATGCTCTGCCGCGATGTTTCGGGTCAGGACACAGCACTTGTCAATATGGTCGCCCCTTTTGTGCGCGACGCCGACAAATCGACGCGCGCGCTGTTTGAGAGTTTCGCTGACATCCGTGACAAACGCGCGGCCTGACAGCTTACTTCTGGCCCGCTTACTTCTGGCCCGCTTACTTCTGGAACGCGACGGTAATGTCGAGCGCGACGGCATCCGACACGACCGGAATGCCATAGCCAAGTCCGAACGCGCTGCGCTTGATCGTGGTCTTGGCATGGAAGCCGACATTTTCCTTGCCGCCCATCATTGCCGGTGCTTTGCCCGCGCCGGCGAATTCGGCATCGAGAATGACTGGTTTGGTCACGCCATTGAGCGTCAGGTTGCCGTGGATCATCGCTTTCATGCCCTTGGCCATTACCATCGTGGACACAAACTTCGCATCGGCCGGGGCAGCGCCAAAGAAGTCCGGTTTCCCGCCCTCCTTGCCCGCGCGCAGCATATGGTCGGTGAGGCCAGCGCTTGCTGTTGTCAGCTTTGAAACCGGGATCGTGATGTCGACTTTCGCAAAATTCGGCTTCTTAGGGTCGAGCGTCAGCGTGCCCGTGGCGTCCCCGAAAATTCCGAAATAATCGTTGAATCCCATATGATCGACGCGCCACCCGATCAGCGTGTGCGCGGCGTCGACTGTATAAGTGCCGCCGGTAATCGCGGCAGTCGACTTCGACCCCGGCTTGGCCATTTGTTGTGCGACCAGCGGGGTGGCGATAAGCAGCGGGAGGGCGATGAGAGCTATGCGGCGCATGGGTAGCGACTCCTATCTGGGGAATTGCCACCGTAGCCGTCAGTTCTTGGCCTTGTCCACAAGCTGATTGGCCCCGATCCACGGCATCATCGCGCGCAGTTCGGCCCCGACTTTCTCGATCGGATGCGCAGCAGCCGCCTTGCGCGATGCCTTCAGTTCGGGCTGTCCCGCGCGGTTGTCGAGCACGAAATTCTTCACAAAACGGCCCGACTGGATGTCGGCCAGCACGCGCTTCATCTCGGCTTTGGTTTCGTCGGTAATAATCCGCGGCCCGGTCGTGATGTCGCCATATTCCGCCGTATTGCTGATCGAGTAACGCATGTTGGCAATGCCGCCTTCATACAGCAGGTCGACGATCAGCTTGGTTTCATGCAGGCACTCGAAATAAGCCATTTCGGGCGCATAACCCGCTTCGGTCAGCGTTTCGAAGCCCGCCTGAATCAGATGCGTGATGCCGCCGCACAGCACAGCTTGCTCGCCGAACAGATCGGTTTCGCATTCCTCGCGGAAATTGGTTTCGATGATCCCGCTGCGCCCACCGCCCACGGCTGACGCATAAGCCAAACCAATATCATGCGCATTGCCCGATGAATCCTGATGCACCGCGATCAGGCACGGAACGCCCCCCCCGCGCACATATTCGCTGCGCACGGTATGGCCTGGCCCCTTCGGCGCGATCATGATGACGTCGAGGTCGGCGCGCGGTTCGATCAGGCCGAAATGGACGTTCAACCCGTGCGCAAACGCCAGCGTCGCGCCCTGTTTCAGGTTCGCCGACAGGTCATCGGCATAAATCGCGGCCTGATGCTCGTCGGGCGCGAGGACCATGACGACATCGGCCCATTTCGCCGCGTCGGCGTTGGACATGACCTTGAAGCCTGCGGCATGGGCCTTGGCGGCGGTTTTGGAACCGGACTTGAGCGCCACGGCGACGTCGGCGACGCCGGAATCGCGCAAATTCGCCGCATGGGCATGGCCCTGCGAGCCATAGCCGATGATGGCGACCTTCTTGCTTTTGACCAGG
>JAYWFN010000094.1:0-5226 GCA_043778785.1 Sphingomonas sp.
CGGCGCATTGACGCCAGCGTTGATTGACCAGATGCGGGCCGCCTTTCCACGCGCGGACATTTACCCGATGTATGGCCTGACCGAGGCTTTCCGTTCGACATATCTGTCGCCCGCTCTGGTGGCCAAGCATCCGACGTCGATGGGCCGCGCAATTCCCTTTGCCGAAATCATGGTGGTCGGTCCCGATGGACAAGCCAGTGATGAAGGCGAGCTGGTTCACGCGGGGCCGCTGGTTACTCAGGGCTATTGGCGGGATGCGGAACGGACGGCGGCACGGTTCAAACCTTCACCGTCATGGTCTGCTTGGGGTGGCATGGCCGTATGGTCGGGCGACACCGTGCGGCGAGACAGCGACGGCTTGCTGTATTTTGTCGGGCGCGAAGACGAGATGATCAAATCATCTGGACACCGGATCAGTCCGCTCGAGATCGAGGAAGCGGCGCTGGCCAGCGGCGGCGTCAGCGAGGCCGTCGCGCATGGTGTGCCCGATCCGCGATTGGGGCAGGCGATACGGCTTGTTGCCCGAGGCGATGGCAATGAGGAGCAGCTCCGTGCGTTCCTCAAGACTGAATTGCCAAGCCATATGCAGCCGCGCGTCATCGACTGGCGCGACGCCATGCCCAAGAATGCTAATGGCAAGATTGACCGCGCGGCCTTGCGCGCCGAAGTGACGTTATGAAACCACATGGCAGTATCCCGGACTGGTTTGACCGAGAGCGGATGGCAGCGGTTGTCGCTTCTGCTGAAACGACACCCGCGTTTGTTTATGATCTTGGCATTGTGCGGGACAAAGTGGCTGCGTTGCGGGCGGCGCTGCCGGAAGGGGTGGCCATTCATTATGCAATGAAAGCCAATCCGCTGCCTGAAATGGTGGCGGCGATTGTACCACTCGTCGACGGGATCGACATTGCGTCGGGCGGCGAGCTGGTGGTTGCGCGGGAAGCTGGTGCCGAGCACATCTCCTTTGCCGGACCGGGAAAACGCGATGCTGAACTAGAGGCTGCAATCTTCGCGCACATAACAATCAATCTGGAATCGGACGGAGAGGCTTCGCGGGCCTTGGCCATCGCGGAGCGGTTGGGCGTCACGCCAAGGCTGGCTGTCCGTGTGAATCCCGATTTCTCGCTCAAGGGTTCGGGCATGAAAATGGGCGGCGGCGCGGCGGCGTTCGGCGTCGATGCCGAAAATGTCGTGCCACTCGTCAAACGTCTGATCGAAGCAGGTGCCGATTGGCGCGGCTTTCACATCTTTGCGGGTAGCCAGGCGCTCGACAGCGAAGCGATAGCTGAAACACAGGCAGCGACTGTTATGCTCGCCGGGCGCCTTGCAGATGAGGTCGGTGTCGCGCCGCCGCTGGTCAACATCGGTGGCGGGTTTGGCATTCCTTATTTCGCGAATGAAGTGCCGGTCGATCTCCATCTGATCGGCGGACGGCTTGGCGACGCGCTTGCGCACCGGGCAGACAGCTTGACCACAAGCCGTTTTGCTGTCGAGCTCGGTCGCTGGCTGGTGGGCGAATGCGGGGTGTATCTGACACGCGTCGTTGACCGCAAGGAAAGCCGTGGCGAAACCTTTCTTGTGACCGATGGTGGCCTGCATCATCAGCTTGCCGCCAGTGGCAACTTCGGGACGGTTGTCCGGCGCAATTACCCGATCGCCATCGCGGACAAACTCGGTGCCGCCGCAACCGAAACCGTAAATGTCGTCGGGTGTTTGTGCACACCGCTCGACAAGCTGGGGGATCAGGTTGCGCTGCCGCGCGCCGACGTTGGTGATGTTGTCGCTATTTTCATGGCGGGTGCCTATGGCGCCACGGCAAGCCCGGCGGCCTTTCTCGGTCACGGTCCGGCTTGCGAAATCGTGATCGGAAAATAGCTAAACGCTATATTCACCTGTTGTCATGTAATGTCGTAAAATCCGGAAGTTGTGCGTGATCGGCCATGACGTCAGTTCGGGAAAAAGAGGGTTTTTATAATGCGTAAATCGTCGCTTTTGCTGGGGATCAGCGGTTTTGCCGTCGTTCTCACTGGATGCGCTGGCGGTCGGGGCGGGGGCGCCGAATTGCCGCCGGCTGCGTTTGTGACGTCAACCGATGTTCCCAGCGAAGAATATATCATCGGGCCGCTTGATCAGCTGACGATCTTCGTTTGGCGTAACCCTGAACTGGGAGCAAAAGTGCAGGTGCGTCCCGATGGCCGCATCACGACGCCGCTGATCGCAGACTTGCCCGCGGTCGGCAAAACCCCTGCGCAGCTTGCCGCTGACATCACCACCGAACTCAAGCAATATATCAATGCGCCGCGCGTGTCGGTGATCGTCGATAATTTTTCGGGTACATTTTCGCAACAGGTCCGTATTGTCGGCGCAACCGAAAAGCCGGCATCAATACCCTATCGCGCAAACATGACGCTGCTTGACGCCATGATTGCGGTTGGTGGCTTGTCCGAATTTGCGGCTGGCGACCGGGCGCGCCTGATCCGTGCCGACAAGGGCACAGGCAAGCAAAAGGAATATGCACTGCGACTCAACAAGTTGCTAAAGCGCGGCGACTCAAGCGCGAATGTCCGTCTTGAGCCCGGCGACGTCATCATTATCCCGTCGAGCATGTTCTGATGAACGGACTGTATGACCAGGCCCTGATCGCGTTGCATAGCGTCTGGAAACGGCGGTGGCTTGCGCTTGGTATCGGCTGGGCGATTGCGCTGCTCGGCTGGCTGGTGATCAGTCTGATCCCGAACAAATATGAATCAACCGCCAAGCTGCTCGTGCAGGCGTCGACCTTGCTGCCGGACAAAGTCGGGATCACGGCCTCGGATCGCCAGCAGGGCGTCGATGCGGTGCGCCAGACGCTGACATCGGCAGTCAATCTAGAAAAAGTCGTTCGCGGCACGGATTTGGCAAAGCACGTTGCCAGTGACAGCGACGTGAGCGAACGCGCTGTGGCCTTGTCGAAAAGTGTGAAGGTTGTGGCTGAGCAGGATAACTTGTTTAAGATTTCCGCAGAGTCGGGGGACTCAAGCTTGTCTGATGCCGAGAACGCAAAGCTCTCGCGTCAGATTGTGCAGAAAATCATCGACTTGTTCGTGGACGGCAGTCTGTCGGGCAGCCGGCTTGAAACCGGGCAGACAATCAAGTTCCTTGATGCCCAGTTGGATGCACGCGCCAAGCAACTGGCCGACGCCGAAACCAAGCGCAGCGCTTTTGATCAGAAATATATGGCGCTGCTGCCGGGTGCGGGCACGATTGCTGACCGGATTTCAGCCGCACGCAGTGAAATGTTGCGGATCGATGGTGAACTGGGGGCTGCGCAAGCAAGTCTTTCGGCGGTTCGAGGTCAAATGGCGTCGACGCCTGCGAATACGCGCACTGCGGGTGCGATGATCGGCGGAAGCGCTGGTGGTCTCGACCCGAGCGCAGGTATCCGTGCGCAGATTGCCCAGGGCCGTTCGCGGGGCTGGACCGACCAGCATCCCGATATGGTCGCGCTCCGCGACGAGTTGAGCCGCACGCCATCTGGGAGCGGTGGCGGGACTGCCGCTCGGCAGGGCCCGGCAATTGTGACGTCAAACCCGATGTATGTGTCGCTGCGGTCGATGCTCGCTGAAAAGCAGGCTGTTGCCAGCGCGCTGTCATCACGAAAGGCGCAAATACAGGGACAGATCAATGCCGTACTCGCGCAGCAGGCGTCGAACCCCGAAGTTTCGGCCGAACAGACCCGGCTGGAGCGCAATTATCAGGTGCTGAAAGTGCAATATGACAAGCTGTTGGCGGACCGCGACGACGTGCGGTTGCGCGGCGATGTCCAGTCGCAGACCGCGTCGGCAAAGTTCAGCGTGATCGATCCGCCATCATCACCAAAGTCACCAGCGACGCCGAACCGGCCATTGTTGCTGACGATAGTCCTGCTCGCAGCGATTGGGGGTGGTACGGGTGCGGCGTTTGCGATGGGTCAGTTGCAGGGCAGCTATGCGACCCCCTCGGCCTTGGCCAAAGCGTCGGGCCTGCCCGTGCTCGGGTCAATCCATGAGGTGCTGAAGCGCGATGAACGGACGGACCGGCAGAAGAAAATGAAGCTTTTTGCAGGCGGCACGGTGGCATTGATAAGCATTTACGCGCTGCTGATGGTCGTCGAGTTCGTCCAGCGCAGCATGGTGGCGTGAGGATATGGGCATGAGCCAGAAAGTCACGCCATCCACAGGGTCGCTGATCGAGCGCGCCGCCGAAATCTATGATTTCAAAGCCGCGATCAAGGCGCCGATTGTTGCGCCTGCTGTCTTGACGCCGTTCGTCCCGAGCGCGGTCGAGGGACCATCCGCGCCAGCAGAGGTGTCTCGACGGCGCTCGTCACAAACGACGTGGGCGGGACCAACCGTGGCGGTTGATCGCAATCGTCTCCGCGAAAACGGGTTTATCGTGCCTGATTCAGCGCCGGGATCGCTCGCCGAAGAGTTTCGCATCGTCAAGCGGCAGCTGTTGCTTAACGCCAGCGGTGCCGCGACTGGCAAGCCGCTTGAGCGGGGCCGGATGATTCTGGTCTGCTCGGCTCAGCCCAATGACGGCAAAACATTTTGCGCGGTCAATCTTGCGCTGAGCCTTGCGTCCGAACGCGATACTGACGTGCTCTTGGTCGATGCCGATGTCGCCAAGCCCGAGATTCTTTCAACCTTGGGTATCGAAGGCGGTCCCGGCCTGATGGACGCGCTCGAAGACCCGTCGATTGATGTCGAGCGGCTGATCATCCGCACCGATATTCCAAAACTGTCGGTGCTGGCGGCCGGTCGTCAGGCGAACAACGATACCGAAATGCTTGCATCCGCACGCACCAAGCAAGTGCTCGACGGCCTTGCCAACAACCATCCGAGCCGGATCATTATTTTCGATTCGGCACCCGCGCTTGCGGCGTCACCGGCATCCGTGCTGGCGCTTAATGTCGGGCAGGTCATGATGGTCGTCCGCGCTGATCGCACGACCGAATCGGAACTCCGCGATGCGCTCGCGCTTGTCGATGGCTGCCCAAACATTAGCCTTTTGTTGAACGGCTCGAGCTATTTTGGCGGAAACCACAGTTTCGGTTCTTATTACGGTCAGGGGGAATGACCATGCGTTGTATTTTCATGCTTGCCAGCGCGGGCGTGTTGCTTTTTGCGCCGGAGGCATATGCTCAAAAGCGACAGGTCACAGTCACACCTTATCTTGAGGTCAGTCAGGCATTTTTTGCCGATCTTA
>JAYWFN010000095.1:0-5219 GCA_043778785.1 Sphingomonas sp.
TGCTTCGCTGCGCTCGCAATGACGAAGCGAGCGCGCGCGGGTTTCGGCTTCGCCGGGGATGTGGGGGGTGTCAGCCATTGATGCCATCGTCTGTGCAGGAGCATGATTTATTGTCAAACTGACACGACATCGTAGAAGTCACTTTATTGCCCAGTTGTCCATCAGCACGGACTCGAACTTTGGAATACTTCAGGTTGCCGTTCGTGATAACGTCCTTAAATTGGCCAGAGATGCTACCGTCATTCGAGCGAGTGACCGGTACGGAACTTAGCTTATCTTCCAATGAAACAATCGAGTAATCATAGAACTTAGCAGTCTCAGGATTGAGGAGAGTTTCCTTAATCGACTCTTTGCAGATCGACTCTCCCGGCTTAGCGCACGAACTGATTAAAAATGCTGTGATTAAGACCGCGCATTTACTCCTCACCGGTCACACTCCCCGAACACGATGTCCATCGCGCCGAGCACTGCCGTCGCGTCTGCGAGCATGTGGCCTTTCAGCATGAAGTCCATCGCCTGCAAATGGCTGAAAGCTGTCGGTCTGATCTTGCAGCGATAGGGTTTGTTGGTGCCATCGCTGACGAGGTAAACGCCGAATTCGCCCTTGGGGCTTTCGGTGGCGACATAGACTTCGCCGGCGGGCACGTGAAACCCCTCGGTATAGAGTTTGAAATGGTGGATCAGCGCTTCCATCGACCGCTTCATTTCGGCGCGCTTGGGCGGGACGACTTTGCGGTCGTCGCTGGCGATCGGGCCGTCGGGCATGTCCTGCAGGCACTGCTTCATGATCCGCGCCGATTGCCGCACTTCCTCGACACGGCACATGAAGCGGTCATAGCAATCGCCGCGCGTCCCCACCGGCACGTCGAAATCCATCTTCGCGTAAACGTCGTAAGGCTGCGACTTGCGCAGGTCCCACGCGATGCCCGACCCACGGATCATCGGCCCCGAAAAGCCCCAGCGCACCGCGTCGTCCTTTGTCACGACACCAATGTCGACATTGCGCTGCTTGAAAATACGGTTGTCCGCGACGAGCGAAATCGCATCCTCGAACAGGCGCGGCAAGCGCGTGTCGAGCCAGTCGGCAATGTCGGTGAGCAGCTTCAGCGGCACATCCTGATGCACGCCACCGGGGCGGAAATAGGCACTGTGCATCCGCGCGCCCGACGCGCGTTCAAAGAAATTCATGCAGTCTTCGCGGATTTCAAACATCCACAAATTCGGCGTCATCGCACCGACGTCCATCACATGCGAGCCGAGGTTGAGCATGTGATTGGAAATGCGCGTCAGTTCGGCGAAAAACACCCGCAGATATTGCGCGCGCAAGGGCACTTCGAGATCAAGCAACTTCTCGATCGCCAGCACATAGCTGTGCTCCATGCACAGCGGCGAACAATAATCGAGCCGGTCGAAATAGGGCAGCGCCTGCAAATACGTCTTATACTCGATCAGCTTCTCGGTGCCGCGGTGGAGCAGCCCGACATGCGGATCGCAGCGCTCGACGATCTCGCCGTCGAGTTCCATGACCAGCCGCAACACGCCGTGCGCGGCGGGATGCTGCGGCCCGAAGTTGATCGTGTAATTCTGGATTTCAACATCGCCCGGCGTCGGCTTTTCGGCGTCGGTTTCGCGCGCCAGCGCCTCAACAGTATCAACCATGATTCACCGCCGCTGCCATGCAGAGCAATCCCTTCGCGCCTTTATTTTCTTCTTCGCGCCTTCGCGTGAAAGAACGGCGCGATTTCAACGCAGGCACGCTGGTCGAGAATGAAGCAAGGGGTTCGCGCGAAGGCGCAAAGAAGAAGGAAGGCACGAAGGTGTTTGTCATGACGCTGCACCCTTCGTCTTGCGAACACGCTTGGGCTTTTCGGCAACAATCACCTTGGCCACAGGCGCAGCGGGCGCAGGCGGCGGCGCGGGGGCAACATATTTCTCGTCGCCGGGCAGGATATATTCCGCGCCTTCCCACGGGCTCATGAAATCAAACGAGCGAAAATCCTGCGCCAGCTTCACCGGTTCATACACAACGCGCTTGGCTTCTTCGGAATAGCGCAGCTCGACATAGCCCGTCAGCGGAAAATCCTTGCGCTGCGGATGACCGCGAAACCCATAGTCTGTCAGGATCCGGCGCAGGTCGGCATTGCCGCTGAACAACACACCATACATGTCAAACACTTCACGCTCGAGCCAGCCCGCAACCGGCCAAAGCCCCGTCACAGACGGCACCGGCTTAACCTCATCGGTTATAACCTTGACACGAATACGGTGGTTCTTCGTCAGCGAAAGCAGGTGATAGACCACTTCGAATCGTTCGGGCCGCTCAGGATAATCGACACCCGCAATTTCCATCAGCTGCTGGTATCCGCATTCATCGCGCAGCGCGGTCAGCACCTCGACAATCGCCTCGCGCTTCACTGTCAGCGTGACTTCACCAACGAGATCGACTGCGTCGAGCACAGCTTTGCCACACGCCTTCTTCGCGGCGGCAATCACGCCCTTGTTGGGAGCATAGGCAGGCGCGCTGTGCATTACCGTTCGATCGTCCCGCTGCGGCGGATTTTGCGCTGCAACTGCATGATGCCATAAAGCAATGCCTCGGCGGTCGGCGGGCATCCGGGCACGTAAATATCCACGGGCACAATCCGGTCGCACCCGCGCACCACCGAATAGCTGTAATGATAATAGCCGCCGCCGTTCGCGCACGACCCCATTGAGATCACATATTTCGGATCCGACATCTGGTCGTAAACCTTGCGCAGCGCAGGCGCCATCTTGTTGCACAGCGTTCCCGCGACGATCATCACGTCGGACTGGCGCGGCGAGGCGCGCGGCGCGACGCCGAACCGCTCGAGATCATAGCGCGGCATGTTAACGTGGATCATCTCGACGGCGCAGCATGCAAGTCCGAACGTCATCCACCACAGCGATCCGGTGCGCGCCCAATGAAACAGGTCTTCGGTCGATGCGACAAGGAACCCCTTGTCGGTCAGTTCGCCATTGAGATCGTTGAAAAACCCATCATTCTGAATGTCCAGACCGGGGCCGCGCGCCAGTTCTACTCCCATTCGAGGGCTCCCTTTTTCCAGGCGTAGACATAGCCGAGGATGAGTTCGAGCAGGAAGATCATCATCGCTGCCCAGCCGACGATACCAATCCCGTGAAGCGACACCGCCCACGGAAACAGGAACGCTGCTTCGAGATCGAAAATGATGAACAGGATGGCAACCAGATAAAATCGCACGTCGAACTGGCTGCGACTATCCTCAAATGCAGGAAAGCCACATTCATATTCGCTGAGCTTTTCCGGCGTCGGGTTATACGCGCCGGTAAACCGCTGTGCGATCATCGGCAGGAAGACAAACGCGCTTGATATGAACAGCGCAATCGCCAGAAACAGCAAAATCGGCAAATACCCGGCGGCAGACGGCGCCATAGTTACGACTCCAAGGAACGAATGATACGCCCCGATGCTTCGCGCTTTAGGCCAGCCTATGGCCCTTCGCAAGCGCAGCAAACATCAATTTGACTAGCGCAACGCCCCCGCAACCAGCTTATGCAGCCGCGAGTGCAGCCCATCGCTCGCGGCAAGGAATTCGTTGCGCTCCATTGCGCGGTCGCCGCCGCGGAAATCAGTGACGAAACCACCCGCTTCACGGACCAGCAATATCCCCGCTGCGACATCCCAAGGCTTCAAGTTGCTTTCCCAAAAACCGTCATAACGCCCTGCCGCGACCCAAGCGAGATCGAGCGCCGCCGACCCGAACCGACGGATCCCTGCCACTTCAGGCGCAACCGCACCGAAAATACGGCTCCACTGCGCAAAATCACCGTGACCCAAAAACGGTATCCCCGTCGCGATCAGCGATTCAGACAAATCGGTCCGCGCCGACACGCGCAACCGCCGGTCGGTCAGCCATGCGCCGCGCCCCTTTTCGGCCCAGAATGCCTCGTCGGTCAGCGGCTGATAGGTCAGCGCCGATGTAATCTCGCGCTTGCCGTTGGGCATCGGCTCCTCGACCGCAATCGAGATCGCGAAATGCGGAATGCCGTGGAGAAAGTTCGACGTGCCATCGAGCGGATCAACGATCCAGCGCGGTTTCGACGGATCGCCCGCGATTTCGCCCGATTCCTCCATCAGCAATGCCCAGTCGGGCCGTGCCTTGTTCAGCTCGTTGTAAATCGCATCTTCGGCGCGCTTGTCGGCCATTGAGACAAAATCAGCAGGCCCCTTGCGGCTGACCTGCAATTGTTGGACTTCGTTGAAATCACGACGCAACCGCGGCGCCGCCTTGCGCACGGCACGATCCATGATCGTCATCAGGCCGGAATGGGAAACCATAATCTAATCCTTAACCCCTCTCCCCTAGCGGGAGAGGGAGAGACCCGCCGCCACTTGGCGGTGGGAGGGTGAGGGAGTAGTAGGCCCGCCACGGGCAAAGCCCGCGTCGTCGGTCGGGATTAACCCGCCGTCCGGGCTGGCGGACCGGACGATTAGCAAAGGCTAATCGTCTCGTCCGCTCAGCCTTCCGCCCGCTTCACATATGTCTGCTCGTAAACGTCGACCACAATCCGCGTACCCGCGCCGATATGCGGCGGGACCATGACGCGGACGCCATTTTCAAGCACCGCAGGCTTGTAAGACGACGACGCCGTTTGCCCCTTCACCACGGCATCAGCTTCGACGATCAGCGCCTCGATCGTATCGGGCAGCGCCACCGACAGCGCTTCATCGTCGTTCATTTCCATGACGACATCCATACCATCCTGAAGGAACGCCGCTGCATCGCCGAGCAAGTCGCGCGGCAAGGTCACTTGGTCATAGGTTTCCTTGTTCATGAAAGTCAGCGTCTCACCATCGGCAAACAGGAACTGGAAATCGCGCTGCTCGAGCCGCACTTTTTCGACCGTTTCAGCCGAGCGGAAACG
This sequence comes from Sphingomonas sp., assembly GCA_043778785.1. Lineage (GTDB taxonomy): Bacteria > Pseudomonadota > Alphaproteobacteria > Sphingomonadales > Sphingomonadaceae > Sphingomonas_O. The sequence goes on from JAYWFN010000095.1 coordinate 4,927, forward strand.
GACATTGTTCTTGCGTCCATCGCGCAGGTTTTTGAGCTCGACCTGCATATAAGCGCCACCCTTGCCCGGCTGGGTGTGCTGGATCTTGACCGCGCGCCAAATGCCGCCTTCATATTCAAGGATATTGCCGGGACGGATTTCGACCGCGTTGATCTTCATGACTACCTACCGATTGAAAGAGCGAAGCGCGCCGATAGCGGGTGAAGGCGAACGGAGCAAGGCGCAGCTAATAGGTCCGCATGCCTGAGCTTGTCGAAGGCCTGTCCTTCTTGGTCTCCGCCAAAGAAAATGCA
>JAYWFN010000096.1:0-5207 GCA_043778785.1 Sphingomonas sp.
CCCAAGCGGACAATGGCGAACCAGCTCATATCGTCCCGCCCAGCCCGAGCGCCGCCGCCAGCATCCCGAGCACATAAAGCGTCGTCCCGCTGGCATTATACCACGGCGCAAACTGCCGCGGATCGCGCAGCAAGCGCGTCATCAGGCCAAGCTGGCCGACCACCAGCGCCGCGACGATCACCGCCGAAACTTCATGCCCCCACCGCGCCAGCAGTGCGACCACGATCACTTGCGGCACCGCCATCACGACACATGCCAGCCGCGCCGCATTGTCGACACCGAGCACCACCGGCAGCGAACGCACGCCCGTCGCTGTATCGCCCTCGACTGCCTTGAAATCATTGAGCGTCATGATCCCGTGCGCGCCAAGGCTATACAAGCCGAGGATAATCAGCACATCGGCCGGCGGCAGGCTCCCAAGCATCACGCTCGCGCCGGTGAACCAGGTCAGCCCCTCATAGGTCAGCGCGACGAGCGCCGGCCCCCACCAGCCATCGGCCTTCATGCGCAGCGGCGGCGCGCTGTAAATCCAGGCGCAGAGCAAGCCGAGACATGTCCCCGCCAGCACCCACGGCCCCGTCGCCCACGCGACAATCAGCGACAGCAGCGTCCCGATGACCGCAATCCGCAGCCCCCAATTGCCCGCGATGCGCCCCGACGGAATCGGCCGGTCCGGCTCGTTGATTGCATCGACATGCCGGTCAAACCAGTCATTCACCGCTTGCGAGGTGCCGCACACCAGCGGCCCGGTCAGCAACACGCCCGCGATCAAAAACGGCCAGCGATCCGCAACCGCGACGCCCGACGACACCACACCACACATGAATGCCCACATCGGCGGAAACCAGGTGATCGGCTTGAGCAGCGCCAGAACATCACGGGGGGCCGGAAACGACAGTTTTCGGAGCGATGTCGCAGACCCATCCATGAGTCGAAAGTTAGGCTGGACACTTTATAGTGTCAACGGATTTGGACAGTAATAAACAAGTTCCCGTATGCACCTTGTAATAACATTTAAACCGATCTATGTTTTCACGATGCAAAGCGCGCTTCGTAAGATTGGCAATTCAACCGGCCTTGTCCTGCCGCGCCCGATTTTGGGCGCGATGGGGGTGACCGGCGGGACGATGCTCGAGCTGACTGTCGAAGACGGGCGGCTTATTGCGACTCCTGTAAAGCCAACTGTGCGTGCAGGATGGGAAGCGGCGGCAAAGGCCATCGCCGCTGCGCCGCTTGACGACACGCACTGGCTCGATGTGAGCAACGATCGTGACGCCGACTGGACGTGGTGAACGCGAAAATGTTGCGCGGCGAAGTCTGGCTTGCCGATCTTGATCCGACGACGGGGAGCGAAATCCGCAAGACGCGCCCATGCCTGATCGTGTCGCCCGACAGCATGAATCAGCATCTGCACACGATAACCGCGATGCCTTTGACAAGCGGCAGCCACCCCGCCCCGTTTCGCATCGCCGTCCGGTTTCTGGACAAGGACGGACTTCTCCTCGCCGATCAGGTGCGCACGCTCGACCGTCGGCGGCTCGTCAAGCGGCTCGGCAAGGTGAGCAGGCCAACACTGGCGGCGGCACTGGCGGTCTTGCGCGAGATGTTTCACGAATGAAGGCGGTTTACTCTTCCTCCGCCCCCAAATTGCCCAGCCCGTGGCGGTGCAATTTCGAATAGAGGCTCTGGCGGCTGACCCCCAGAATTTCGGCGGCTGATGCGCGGTTGTCCGCTGTATAGGCCAGCGCGGCTTCGATGCAGAGGCGTTCGATCAGGTCGGTCGATTCGCGGACGATTTCCTTGAGCGACATGCGCCCCACCAAGTCGGTAAGCTGCTCGACCGAGCGCGGCAGATCGCGCTCCACTGGCGGCAAATCGCGCGAACGGCGAGCAATCGCGCGGATGCTGAAGCCATAGCATTGGCCGTCATCGCCCGGCGCTGACACAGCGGAGACTTCGACTTCTTCCTGCGTCCCGTCCGCCGCCCGAATGATTGTCGCGACATTGCGCGCCGAGCCATGCTCGCGGATTTGCGCGATAATCAGATCGAGGTCGATCCCCGCACGCCCGATATAGGCGCCGATCGGCGTGCCGCGCACGCGCTCGACCGAGGCCATGTGGGTGAGATCGATAAACGCGGGATTGACCGCAACGATGTTCAGATCGGCATCGGCCAGCACGAACGCGTCGGGCATCCGCGCGAGCATGTCGAGCATTTGCGCATCGCCCTGACTATCGCGCAGGTTGCCCGCGCCGCCATCGACACGGACAAGATAATAGCTTGCCTGATCCTGCCGGAAAATACTGGCGGACAGGATGACGCTGCCTTTGCCACCGGGAAGTTGCAGCGCCATCGGCGGCTGGTCGGCAGCACTGACCGCGCCGAGATAGGTGATCAGCGTATCATGCGCATGCGGATCGGCAATCACGCTCAGCGGGCGATTGACCAGACTGCCTTCAGCCGCGCCGAGCAATCGCGTTGCCGCCGGATTGGCCTCGCGGATGCGGCGGCTTTCGGCGTCGACCACCAATATGGCTTCGGCGGCGCGCTCGAACAGCATCCGGTAGCGCGACTCGGCCTGACGCAGCCTCAGATAATCACGTTCGAGCGATTGCTGCACTTGCATCAATCGTTGCTGCAGCACGGCATTGGCGCGCAGATCGCGGCCCACGGCAATCACGCGGCTGTCATTGCCCGACGCGACAGTCCAATAGCGGACGGGGACATCGCCCGCTTCGGTCGGATGATTGACTTGCCGCCAGCGCGACGGCGCGCCCGATGCAACAGCGGCGAGCATGTCTTCGATTTTCGGGCGGCTTTCAGCTGTGACGATGTCTGCCCAATTTTGTCCGACCCAGTCTGCCGAGCCCTCAATCGCGGGTTCATGGCTGGCGATCGAAAAATCGATAACCGTGCCATCGGCCTCAAGAATAAGAACGAGGTCGCCGGCGGCTTCGGCCAGCCGCGCCGCCGCCGCTGCGTCAAGCGAGCCCAGCGTCGCACTCGGGGTGCGGAGGGGAACGGACAAGGCGGCAGCAATATTCACTGGGCACAAGCCCCTTTAGTCAATCAGACGCAGAGATCGCTGCGCGCGAGAAGCCCCTCAACAAGCGTGTCAGCCACCAGAAGCGCTTGCAGGGCATCCGGCGCCGTTGCATCGGCCCCTATTTCAATCGCTAGCTGCGGTGCAACATTAAAGATGCTGCCCCCCACCATGACGCCGACGAACGGATTACGCGAAACACTGCGCACCGCATTGATCAGCGACGGCGCATCGTCGGCACAAACCGTGCCGCTGACCGTTAACCCGACAAGATCGTAAGAGTTCCGCGCGACCATTGCGAGCAACGACGATGTGCTGGTGTCGGTCATCAAATCGGTCGCCCAGCCGGCGCGGCGGAACACATCCTCGACGATCACTGTGCCGAAACTGTGATCGTCGCCGGGCATCACGGCAAATAGCGCCGTGCGTATATGGTCTGCGCCCGCGCCGCCACGCACGGGGACACGCGCCGACAATTCACGAACCACTTCCTGGAGCCGCCACAAGGCCATCGTAACGGTCACGAAGTCCGCCGTATCCTCGTCCCACATCTCGCCGAGATGACGGGCAGCAGGCGCAAGCAACTCGACGAAAATAGTGTCGATCGTGACACCGCGTTGCACGAAAACATCGACATGATCGAGCAACGCGCTCGCATCGAGGCTGATCGCCAGCGGGGCAAATGTCTTGGCTTCGTGATAGCTGATCGTCGGATCACCGAGCGGTGTCGCGACGACATGCTCGTCGCCGTCACGACTGTGCGCGACCATCAGACGCGGAATAATTTCGCTTTCGACGAGCGCGACAAACTCGGCGGGTTTAGTCGGAACGGCATCAGCGACCGGCTTTCGGCTCACGATGCTGCGCAGCATGGGCCCCGCAGAACCCGCTTTCGCTATCGACCGCACGATCCCGTATACGCTCGCCATACCAAGGTTCTCCCGACCCTGTGCCGGAGCGCGAATATGCCGCGCCCTCCGAGCTGGTCCTTAAAACCGCTCCCGACGACTCGCACGTTATGGCGCTTGCCGCTCAGTTGCAATCGGAACGTAACACAAAAATAATCGCTGTGTAAAATATTTTGGACGTCAAAATGATTTGACACTTGTTTGGCGGCGGGGCAGTCTCTTAGGGAGGAGGCGGTTGCACAAACATGGAGTCGAACAGACCCTTATACACCCCTGAGGAACGCGTCCGCCGCGACTCATCGGTGTGGACCTTGGTCCAAGGCATTCTCGCGCCCGTGCAGTTCGTCATTTTCCTTGTCAGCCTGTTCCTCGTGCTGCGCTTCCTAAGCACGGGCGAAGGTGCGCAGGCCGCAACAATTTCCATCGTTGTGAAAACGCTGGCGCTCTACACGATCATGATCACCGGCGCGATCTGGGAAAAGGTCGTGTTCGGCAAATATCTGTTTGCGCCAGCCTTCTGGTGGGAAGATTTCTTCTCGATGTTCGTGATCGCGCTGCACACGGCTTACATCGTCGCGCTGTGGTTTGGCCTCGGCAGCGAGACCGACCGGATGCTGATCGCGCTCGCCGCTTACGCGACCTATGTCATCAACGCGGGACAGTTTCTCCTGAAGCTCCGCGCCGCGCGGCTTCAGAGCCCATCGAATATGGTGACCGCATGAACGGCGTGATGCCCGCAGCGACTGCCGATTGTGCGCCGGTCCTGCGGGAACGCGGCCAGCGCGAAGTTTTCTGCGGGCTGACCGGGATCATCTGGCTCCACCGCAAGGTTCAGGACGCATTCTTCCTCGTCGTTGGCAGCCGCACTTGCGCGCATCTTCTCCAGTCTGCCGCCGGGGTGATGATCTTCGCCGAACCGCGCTTCGGCACCGCCATCATCGAGGAGCGCGACCTCGCCGGGATGGCCGATTGCAACGAGGAACTCGACCGCGTCGTCGATAAGCTGCTGACGCGCCGTCCCGACATCAAGCTGCTCTTCCTCGTCGGCTCGTGCCCCTCCGAAGTCATCAAGCTCGACCTCAGCCGCGCCTCGCAACGCCTGTCGCAAAAGCATTCGCCCAACGTCCGCATCCTCAACTATTCGGGCAGCGGCATCGAGACGACGTTCACCGAAGGCGAAGATGCCTGCCTCGCCTCGCTCGTCCCCGAATTGCCTTCTTCTCCCTCTCCCCTCTGGGGAGAGGGTCGGGGAGAG
>JAYWFN010000097.1:0-2092 GCA_043778785.1 Sphingomonas sp.
TGCGGGCTGGGAGCGCGTCACCGCGACGCGCAAGCCGTGGATTGCCGCAGTCAACGGCTTTGCGCTCGGCGGCGGATGCGAGCTGGCGATGATGGCCGACTTCATCATTGCGGGCGACGGCGCGAAGTTCGGCCAGCCCGAAATCAAGCTCGCCGTCACTCCCGGCATGGGCGGATCGCAGCGCCTGACTCGCGCCATCGGCAAGGCCAAAGCGATGGAAATGTCGCTGACCGGCCGGATGATGGGCGCAGCCGAGGCCGAGCAATCGGGATTGGTCGCGCGCGTCGTTCCTGCGGCTGATCTGGTCGACGAAGCGATCAAGACCGCAATCGCCATCGCCGCCATGGCCCCGCTTGCCACCATCGCGACCAAGGAAATGGTCAACGCCGCGTTTGAGACCACGCTGCAACAGGGCGTGCTGTTCGAACGCCGCCTGTTCCACGGCCTGTTCGGCACCGCCGACCAGAAGGAAGGCATGGCCGCGTTCGTCGAAAAGCGTGCCGGGCAGTGGACGGGGACATAACTGCTGCCGAAGTGCTGAGCCTGTCGAAGCACGGTTCACGATCCTGACCGTCCTGCGACAGGCTCAGGACTGCGGTTGTCCTACAATCAACTCGTTACCGACCATTCGGCAGCGACAATCTTGCCCGCCCATTTGATCGCGCGTGACAGGAAACTCTGCCCCGCGGCGTCGATAATAACCCGACCGGGAACCGCCTGAACGGCAGTGCCATTGTGGCGATCATCGCGCACCGCGATCAGGCGCAAGCGCGACACCGGACTGCGCGGTTTATACTTATCGTCGCCCTGCGATGCGACCGCGATCGGCCCGCCGTTGATCGATGCGAGAACCGGCAGATCAATGCGTTGTGCGGCGCTGTTGGCGGTCTCAACCAGTTTTGCCACGCGTGAACCCTGCGCCGGGTCGTCAGGCACAAAGCGCGCCGATGCGCCATTTTCCAGCCGCCAGACATCACCTTGCGCGGCATAGGCCTGAACATCGTAACGCCCCGGCGTCACGATCCGCGCGACCACCTCGGCCCCGCCTAGCCAGCGTCCGGAGTGCATGTCAGGCGTGATATCAACGACTTTCCCGGCGATCGGCGCGCGCAGGATAAGCTTTGCGCGGCGAACTTCGGTGCCCGCCAGGCCTTCGCGTTCGCCCTGAAGCTGGCGTTCGAGCACCGCGCGGTTCGACATATCCTGCGCATCGGACATCGCCCGGTCCATCTGCGCCGACAGGCGCGCGATTTCGACACGGTGCAGCGCCGCCTCGCGATCAAGATCAGGCGCAAGCAGCGTCATGATCGGAGTCCCCGCTGCGACCGTATCGCCATTGCGGACATGGATTTTGGCAATCTGCGCCGGATCGCCCGCGACCAAGGGCGCATCGCCAATCGGCGACAGAACGGCGGGGGCGGAAACACTGCGGTCGAGCGGCAGGATCGCGAGCACCACCAGCGCCAGCAGCGTAAAGCCGAAAATCCGCCCGCGCTTGTGGGCGACAATCGCGTCCCGCCGCGTCCACCATGCCGAGATTTCGTTGAACACCGGACGTCCCACAAACACCACCATTTCGACGACAAAGAGGATAATCCCCAGCGCCTTGAAAAACATGTGATAGACCAGAATCGCAATCCCGACGAACAGGATCAGGCGATAAGCCCACGTCAGGATCGCATAGACGATCAGGCCCGTTTCAAGCCGTTTGGGAAAAGGCTCGGGCGGCGCTTCGCCCAGATCGAACAACCGTTCACGCAACCACCAGCGCGCCAGCGCGAAGCTGCGTGGCTGCAGATTGGGCACGCCCAGCGCGTCCGACAGGATATAATATCCGTCATAGCGCATGAACGGGCTGAGGTTGATCGCAAGGCTGGCAATCCAGCTGGTCGTCGCCAGGACGAACAACCCGCTGCGTAATGGCCCGTCAGGCACAAAGCTCCACAGCAGCGTGCAGATCGACGCCACCATCAGCTCCGCGCCGACGCCTGCACAGTCGATCATCATCCGTTGCTTGCGCGATGTCAGCCGCCACGCTGCCGTCGTGTCGGTGTAAAGCACCGGCATCATGATCAGCAGGCTGACCCCCATC
>JAYWFN010000098.1:0-5176 GCA_043778785.1 Sphingomonas sp.
CTTTCCTACGCAATAAGTTCATGATATGTTCTGAAACAGGACTCATCCGTCCCGCTCTTTCAAACTGTAGACTTCGTCTGATTGCCCGCACAATTTCCGGTGGCATGCATAGTGTAACTTTTGTAACCTTCGCGCATTGGCGAGGGGCATAGGCAGCACAATTTCGCGTAACCGCCATAGTGAGAACTTCGTGAACTTCGCCCGAAATCCGTCACTCGTTTTGGACCGCCTCCGCCAACGCCGCGGCCCCTTTCAACAAAAAATCATGGTCCGATTGCAGGATGAACAGCGACGCCCCCTTGTCGCGCCATAGGGGCACATCGCCGACGCGGCCAAGGAAGATGCCGACAGTGCGCCCTGCTGCTTTGCCCGCCGCGCAGATGCGATCAACGGCCGCGACAACCACGGCGTCGTCGGGCGTGTCGGCACCATAGGAAATCGTCAGGTCAGCGCGCCCGATGAAGAGCGCATCGATCCCCTCGACGGCGACAATCGCCTCGATGGAGTCGACGGCTTCGATATCCTCGATCTGCGCGATCACCACCACGTCCTTCGCGGCGGCACGATGCTTCGCCATGCCAAGCGTGGTGTAACCCGCCGCGCGGCTGCTCCCCGCAAAGCCGCGTCCACCAGGGACATAATGGCAGGCGCGGACAATTTCGCGCGCTTCTTGTGCCGAGCGGACATGCGGGACAATCACCCCGTCCGCGCCGCAGTCAAGCGCGTTCAGGATATGCTCGTGCGCCGATGACGCAGGCCGGACGAGCACAGGTTTGCCCCCCGCTCGCGCCGCCATGATGCAAATATCCAGATTCGCCCGGTCGAACGGCGCATGTTCGGCATCAAGCACCAACATGTCGAGCGGCGACAGCGCCAGCACTTCGACAACATGCGGGTGCGGCGTCTTCACCCATGTGCCCGAAAGCACGTCTCCGGCGCGGAGGCGATCGCGAAATTTCACCACAAGCGCGCACTCGCCAGGGCCGCGCCTTCGGCCAGCGCGCGGAGCTTGGCATAGACAATGTCAGGATCGACCGCGCCAAAGCCCGCGAACGTCGAAAACCCGCAATCGGTGCCCGCAATCACCCGCTCACGCCCCACGATCCCGGCAAACCGCTCGATCCGTTCGCACACAATGCGCGGATGTTCGACGAAATTTGTCGTGCTGTCAATCACGCCGGGGATCAGAATTTTGTCATCCGGAATGATGTCGATCATGTCTGCAAAATAATTCCAGTCATGTTGGTGCCGCGGGTTCGACGTTTCGAACAACAACCCCGCAGGCTTTGCTTTCATCAGCGTGGGCAGGATCACGCCCATTTCAACATCGTGCGTATGCGGCCCCTCATAATTGCCCCAGCATACGTGCATGCGGACCCTGTCGGCGGGGACGTTGCGCAGGGCATAGTTGAGCACCTCGACATGCATACCAATCAGCGTCAGATAGTCCGCATCGCTTCGCCCCTTATACATCATATGCCGCCCGAGACCCAGATCAGGCGAGTCGAGCTGGAGGAACAGACCCGCGGCGACAATCGCTTCATATTCGGGTCGCATCGCTTCACCCAGCGCCTCGAGATAGGCATCCTGCGTCGGGTAATGCTCGTTGGGCTGGAACAACGCGATGACGCCGGGCGAGGCCGCATTCATAAAGCCACCGACCGGGTTATGTCTGGCGAGCGCCGCTGCCATGTGCTTCAGGTCTTCATCGAGCGGCGCAAGCGTTTTCGGCGCGACGGGGCCAACGCATTTCGGGCGGCGATAGGTCGGGGTGCCGCCACTTTTGTTCTGGCGCTCAAGGAAGCCAGGAAAATCCTCGAGATCTGCAGGCGGGGTACGCGGACTATCGCCATCAAAGCCAGTGATGCGGTCCTTGATATAGGTCGCATAGCTGATCTTCGACATCTCGCCATCGCTGACAAGGTCAATGCCCGCTGCGACTTGCCGGACGACGGCATCGTCGACAGCTGCGCCGATCACAGCATAAAATTGCGTGGCATCAACTGGGTCACCACGTTCAGCAGCAAAGACGAGGTCAGTGACAGCGGCGGAACGCGGCAAGGAACCAACATGGGTGGTCAAAATGCGGTTTGTCATTGCTCTTCCTTGAAAGATATTTGCATCCGCAGTCAATCGCCGATGCGCGGCGTCCATCGTCGGCGCGAAATCGCCGCTTCGCCTGCAAGATCGCGGACAATTTGAAGGCTGTCGTGTGTCCAGCGCACCGCAGCCATCGCAAAGCCCGACGTTCGCGCTGGTTCGCCCGTCAGCCGATAAACAGCGAACAGGGCCGCGCCTTCGGCTGCTGTTCCGAACGCCCGAATGGCAAAGGCGCGAGCGCGGTAGCTGTTGTCGCGCGTAATCGCATGTCCCGCGTCTATTGCGCGCTCGACCGCCTCAGTCGCAAGTGCCGGATGATCGGACGCCGCAAGAAACACGTCACCCCGCGCCTGCGCCAGATCGGGATCGAACACGACCGAGATTCCAGCTTCGCCATCGCGCGCTTCCCCATCGCCGAGCCGCCAGATACGCGCGATATTGTGATTGTAAAGATCGGCAACCAGCGCGGTTTCGCCGTCAAAGATCGCCAGATGGCCAAGAGTTTCGACGACCGTTGCGTTATCCGACAGAACAAACGGCGCGCGAGAAAAACTCTCCACGATTGCCTCTTCGCCATAAACCTCTACGCCATAGGCTTCGAGGCGCGTCGTGTGTAGCAGACCCGTGGCGGGACGCTCGCCCGCCGCCAGCATCCGCAATGTTTCAACCGCGCTCATGCGCCGAACCCGCCCGCGATCTGGCGCAGGATGGCGAGTTCATCGAACACGGTCACGTCCTCGACGATCAACCCGCCGCGCAGCCGATAGTGCGAGACGGCCATGACCAGCAGTTCGCGCCCGCTTGGCTCACCCCATATGCCGTTGCCCTTGTGCGTACCCGCCAGCGACCAGCGCAGTGCCACCGCAACATCACCGCCGGGCAGCGGACGTGCGGCGCTATGTTCGAGCCGGTAGGCAACATCGTGCAAGCTCGCCCTGATTTGCGTCAGGCAGCCCACCCAGAAGCCGCGACCATAGCCGTGCCGGTTGGTCGGCCATCGGATTTCGGCAGCGGGGGACAGTGCCGTCGCCGCATCGCCATAAAGGTCATCGCGGAAAGCAGCGGCGAGCATAGCCGCCGGACCCGCTGCCGGATGCCCACCGGGGATAGCAACATCAGCTTCGTTCCTCGTCCGCTCTATCGCGTCCTTGCGCCACCGATGCCGCACCGGATCGCCCGCCTGGTCGGCGTCCGCCTGCGCGCGCGCAATCGCCCTGGGATCACCGCCGACCTGCAACACGCCCCGCAAATTGTCGCGAACCAGCCATTCCTCGACGATGCGGTTTTCGCGGCACAGGCAATCCGCGATCGTCATCACCCCATTGCTGACCATCGTTGCGCCGCCGAGCAGCGGATCGTCACCCATGTGCGTTGAGCGGCTGACAATGCGGTGCGAACTGTAGAGGTTTCCGTCACCGTCATCGGACCATATGACGTCCTCACCGATCAGCAACCGATCGGGTGTCGCGCCTAATGTCGTGATCGTGTTCTGAACGACGGCCTCGACGCCGGTCACTGGTCCTGCCAGCGTATGGATGGCGCAATCGGCGCTGTAATGCGTGCGGCACAGCCCGACATTCTTCTGTTCCCATATCCGGTGCGTGCAGCGGATGATGTAATCGACAAAGTCACGGTAGATGGGGTTGTAGCCCGGCAAATCCTGTCTGCGCGGGCCTTCGGCGAGCAAGTCGTCGAGCGTCCGCCCCATCGGCGAGCGAACCTCGGGCAAATCGTCCCAGCGCATCATTCGGTCCGTTTAAGCGTTTCGGGCAGACTGAACCAGATCGCTGCCGCCGCCAGAAAACTGACCGAGGCGAGACTCATTACGGGGGCAAGACCATAAGCCTCGGCGAGCGGTGCGGTAATCAACGGCGCCGTCATGCTGATGACGCGGCCCCAGTTAAAGATCGACGCTGCCGTCGAGCGGAGATGCGGCGGATAAAGTTCGGATAGCCATGGCCCCCAGATGGCACTGCACGACAGCATCACGCCATAGGCAAAACCGGTTACCTCAAGCAACGTCACGCCCATTGGCACAAATAGATAGACCGGGATGATGGCCGCAGCGATGACAAACCCCCATGCCGCGGTCCGCCGCCCGAGCCGGTCGCTGATCCAGCCCCAGATCAACCCGCCAATCGCCGCGCCGACAAACTGCCAGCCGAGCACGTCGCCGACCACGGTATCGGGAATGTTGCGGACGGTTTTCAGGTAAGTCGTCGCCCAGCCCGTGAACGCCTGATAGGCAAAGAAATTGAGGCCAGTCATCGTCGCCAGCAAGACTGTCTGACGCGCGACGCCCGGCGCGAAAAGTTCGGTGATCGGGAGCTTTGCTTTTGCTGTGGTTTGTCCATCGGCGATGCCGTCCATCGGGATCAGCGTGCGATCGTCGGGGATGAACAGCGGCGCGAAAAGCGACAGCGCAACTGGCACAACACCAATCCAAAGCAGCACTGTCCAGTCATAGCCCGCACGAAACGCAGCGGCCGACAGGAACCCGAGCGCGGCGACTGCGACATTATATGTGCCCAACACAAACCCGGCGACCAGACCACGCACGTCGCGCGCAAAAAGCCCCGAATAAATGCCCACGGCAATCGGGAACATCGACCCCATGAAAAAGCCGAGATAGGCGCGTTGCAAAATCAACTGGGTATAATCGACCACGAGCAGCGCAGCGAGGATGCCGGTGCCATAGCCGATCATCGAAATGCTGAGCGCATTGCGCCGCCCGATCTTGTCGGCAACCTGGCCCATGACGACCGCTCCGACAATCGCACCGACCGATTGCAGGGTATAAAGCGACCCCGACTGGGTGAGCGAAAGATTCAAGCTTTCCTTGATATAAGGCCGCAATATGTCGACAGTATTCCATGACCACGCATAGCAGAAATAAGCGACGAGCAGGAAACCGAGCGCCCCGCACCGACGCCCTGCCGACAGGTCGGCTGCCTTGATCCATGATGCCTGCGCCGTTTCAATCGCCACCGCGCCGCTCTCCTTTGATCACGCGAGCATGAATGCTGACGGATGCAATTGCAAGCTAGCTGCACAAAGCACGTTAAATAAACGAAAA
>JAYWFN010000099.1:0-5165 GCA_043778785.1 Sphingomonas sp.
TCTCACCGTTCGGCGACGGCAATCGCCGCATTTTCATCAATGCCGACAGCGCCGAAGTCTATGGCGGCGAAGCCGAACTGACTCTGACGGTGCCGTGGGATGGCTGGTTCAAGGGCGATTTCTTTGCCGATCGCCGCGCGTTCATCATCGGCAACGTGACCTATTCGAAATCCGCAATCAAGATTTCGCCCGCGCAGGTCGGCATTCTTACCAACGCAAGCCGTCCGCTTGAGGGCCAGTCCGAATGGCTCGGCAACATCCAGCTTGGCTATGAAATGGAAGGCGAGCGTCTGGCATTCCTGTTCAACTATGCCGGGAAACGCATTTCGGATGTTGGCACCTTCGGCATACCCGATGTGCTGGAATCGCCGCCGATGGACCTCGATTTCACCTATGCCAAAACCTTCGATGTCGGTGGGCGGGACCTCGAGTTTTCGGTGAAGATCAAGAACATCCTCAACGACGGTTTCGAGCGGACACAGGGTGGGCTGATTTACGAATCCTATCCGCTGGGGCGCAGCTATTCGGCGGGGCTGAAGATCAAGCTCTGACGACAGCAAGTCATTTTCGGTCTCGCGCGCGCCATCAATCCGTCATAGACGAGATTAACCAAATTGGGGCGGCGGGATTCGCAGAGGTATGAATTTGACGATTGACCCCCGCATCGCGCGACTGTGGCGGCAGATTCCGCCGCGATTGCCTTATCAGATCGTCGAATTTTCGCTGATTGCGTTGCTTGCGCTGGCGATCGCTCGATTGATCTGGGTGGCGCTGGCGCCGGTCGGGCCGGTCGGCGCGTGGAAAGCGGAGCCCTCACGATTGGTCGGCGGCGACGAGTCAATCCTTGCCCGGTTCGATCCGTTTTTCCGCGGTGGCGGCACGTCAGGCCCGGCCGTCGTCACCAACCTTGCGATAAAGTTGTTCGGTGTGCGCGTGGACCAAGCGATGGGGCGAGGCTCAGCGATCATCGCGACGCCCGATGGCGTGCAATCAAGCTATGCCATCGGCGATGAAATCATGCCGGGCGTGACGCTGAAAGGCGTAACGTTTGAAGGTGTTACGATCGACCGAGGCGGGGTCGAAGAGCAGATTTTTCTCGATCAGTCGGTGGCCGCACCGGTCGCACAAGCGGGGATGACGACATCGCCGATGACATTCGCTGCACCGCCACCGGTCGCAGGAGCGGCACTTGCCAGCGAAATCGGCTTTGTGCCGCGCACCGAGAAGGGGCAGGTGACCGGCTTCATTGTATCGCCTAAGGGATCGGGCACCGCGTTTCGCGCGGCGGGTTTGCAGGAAGGTGATATTCTGACAGCGATCAACGGACAGGGCATTCGCGCCGCCGAAGATGTGACCAATGCCATGGCCGCAACGCCGCCGTCGGGCGCCGTCATGCTGTCGGTCGAGCGCGGCGGCAAAGCGATTACGCTGTCAACGAAAGCAAAACCATGAAGCGTGTTGCTCTTGCTATCGCGCTTCTTGCCGCGACTGCCGCCCCGGCGCAGCAGGTCTTGAACCTGCGCGATGCCGACATCCGCGCGTTTATCCAGGATGCCTCGCGCGTGACGGGCCGGACGTTTATCATTGATTCGCGGGTGCAGGGGAAGGTCTCGGTCGTTACCGAACGCGCCTTGTCGCGCTCGGAATATTTCGAAGTTTTCCTGTCGACCCTGCGCGCCAATGGCCTTGTCGCGGTGCCGACCGCGGGTGGCGCGTTTCGCATCCAGCCGCTCGATACCGCAGCGGCGCAACCGGGGCGCGTGGGCAGTGCAGGCGCGGCGCGCAACCAGTTTGTTACCGAAGTGATCCGCTTGCGCTCGATTGACGCCACCAGCGCGGTCGAAACAATCCGGCCGCTGGTCAGTCGCGAAGGATCGGTCACGGCGAACAAAGCGGGCAACAGCTTGGTCGTGGCCGACTTTGCCGACAATGTCCGCCGCATCCGCGAACTTGTCCGCCGGATCGACAATGACAATGTGCTGACACGCGTGATCCCGTTGAGGAACGCGGGGGCGCGCGAAATCGCGACATCGCTCGGCGCGCTGGCGGGGGCAGGCGGGGCATCGCCGGTGTCAGTCGTCGCGATTGATTCGTCGAACAGTATTGCCCTGCGGGGCGATGCGCCAACCGTGGGCCGGTTCGCCGAGATTATTGCCGATCTGGACAAGCGCGCGGCGGCGGGCTCTGAAATCCGCGTTATCTTCCTGCAACATGCCGACGCCGAAAAATTGCTGCCGGTGCTGCAGCAGCTGGCGGGGCAATCAGTGTCGAGCGTGACGTCGCAAGTTACCGGCGCGGCATCAGTATCGCCGCAAGCGCCATCTGCGCCCGTGCCGGTTGCAACGACATCATCCGTCGCCAGCGGCGGTAATGGCAAGACGGTGATCGCGCGCTATGATGGCATCAATGCGATCATCATATCGGCGCCCGCCGATGTGCAGCGGACGCTGGGTGAAGTCATCCGCCAGCTTGATACCCGGCGCGAGCAGGTATTGGTCGAAGCGATCATCGTCGAAATTTCGGACAATGCCGCGCGCAAACTGGGGATCCAGCTGCTTGCCGGCGGGCCCAATGGCGGCGGATTTACGACTTATCAGAATGTCACGCCGCCGATCCTGCCGATTGCGGCTGGCGTGCTGCAGAACCAGCTGAGCGGCGGCACGACGACTACGGTAACAACAGCGAACGGCACGACGACCTCAACCACCGGCACAGCAAACGGCGGGAACCTGATCCAGGGTGCATTGTCCGCGCTCAATTCGGCAACAGGAGGTACGCTGGGTGGCGCGATCCGGCTTGGCGGCAATGCCTATCTCGGCGCGATCCTGAATGCGGTCAGTCAGGATAACCAGTCAAACCTGCTGTCGACGCCATCGGTCGTCACGCTCGACAATCAGGAAGCCAAACTGCTGGTCGGCCAGGAAGTGCCGGTGACGACGGGCGAGCGGCTCGGCGGCAATTTCGACAATGCCTTCCGCACCGTCTCGCGCCAGAATGTCGGGATCCAGCTCGAAGTGAAGCCGCAGATCGGCGAGGGTGGATCGATCAAGCTGTTTTTGCGTCAGGAAGTCAGCTCGATTGCCGGTGCCGTGACCAACAATTCGGCTGACCTCATTCTCAACAAGCGCGAAATCCAGACGACGATGACGGTTGACGACGGACAGATCATGGCCATCGGGGGTCTGCTCGACGACAATGAACGGCGGACGCTCGAAAAAACGCCGATCCTTGGGGATATTCCCGTCCTGGGCGAGCTGTTCAAATCGCGCAGCCGGACACGCGGCAAGACCAATCTGATGGTGTTCATCCGCCCGACGATCATGCGCACGGCGGCGGATGCGCGCAAACTCGCCGAGCAGCGCTATGGCTATATCCGCGACCAGCAGTTGAAAGAGCGACCCGACCGCGAACCGACGATCGACGAATTGTTACGCGATTACATGGGTATCGAGCCGCCGATTTCGGATGCGCCATCGCCCGAGGCAACGTTCGCTGCGCCAGCGCCAGTCGTGGCACCGCCTGCGCCCGCAACATCGGCACCGAAATTCATTCCCGAAACGCGCAGCCGCGACATTATCCGCCCCGTCGAGCTTCCCCCCAGCAGGCGCAAATCCAGTGACCCAAACTGAGGCGCTGACCACCAACCTGCCTTACGGCTTTGCGCGCAAGTTCGGCGTGGTGGTGCAGCATGGCGAGGATGGGCGGCCGACGGTCGCGCTGCGTGAAGGCAGTGATCCCAAAGTGCTGATCGAAGTCCGCCGGTTTCTGGCGCAATCGTTCGATGTGACGTCCGCCGATGCGACCGAGTTCGATCGCTTGCTGTCGAACAGTTACAAGATGGACGGTGCCGCTGCCGCGATGGCATTGGGTGCGGACGATCTCGACATGCTGGCGACGGGCATTCCGAGTGCCGAGGATTTGCTCGACACCGCTGATGACGCGCCTGCGATCCGTCTGATAAACGGGATTATTGCGGAGGCCGTGCGGCAAGGCGTGTCGGACATTCATATCGAGCCGTATGAAAGCGGTCTCGTCGTGCGGATGCGGATTGATGGGCTGCTGCGCGAGACATTGCGAATGCCGCCACATGTCGCGCCGGTCATCGTCAGCCGGATCAAGGTGATGGCGCGGCTCGACATTGCCGAACGGCGCGTGCCGCAGGACGGCCGCATTTCGCTGACGCTGGCGGGCAAGCTGCTAGACGTCCGTGTGTCGACGTTGCCGAGCCGCGTGGGCGAGCGCGTCGTGCTGCGTATTCTCGACAAGGAAAATGCCGGGATCGACATGGATGTCTTGGGCATGGCCCCCGAACTCAACGCACTGCTGCGCGAAGCGTTCAACGAACCGAACGGGATTATCCTCGTTACCGGGCCGACAGGGTCGGGCAAGACGACGACGCTTTATGCGGGATTGCGGCTGCTCAACGACGGGTCGCAGAACATCCTGACGGTCGAGGATCCGGTGGAGTATGCGGTCGATGGCATCGGCCAGACGCAAGTGAACCCCAAAGTCGGACTGACCTTTGCAGCAGGGTTGCGCGCGATCCTGCGGCAGGATCCCGATGTTGTGATGGTCGGTGAAATCCGCGACCGCGAGACAGCCGAGATTGCCGTGCAGGCGTCGCTGACGGGGCATCTCGTGCTCTCGACAGTGCACACAAATGACGCGGTCGGCGCGATTACGCGGATGCGCGACATGAAGATCGAGCCGTTTCTGCTTGCCTCGACGTTGCGCGCGATTGTCGCACAACGGCTTGTGCGGCGTTTGTGTCAGGAATGTCGCAAGCCCGAAGCGGCATCGGCGTCGGTTGCGGCACTGCTCGGTGTTGAACCCGGCACGATCATTTATGAACCTGGTGGCTGCGACGCCTGTGGTGGATCAGGCTTCAAGGGCCGGATCGGTGTGTTCGAAGCAATCCGCATCGACGACACGATCCGTCGCCTGATCAATGATGGTGGCGACGAAGTGGCCATCGCGCGACACGCCTATGCCCGCGAACCCAATCTGAGCGCGGCGGCACGGCAACTTGTGATCGAGGGACTGACAACGCCCGAGGAAGCCGTGCGCATATCGCGGCGCGGGTCTGATGATGGCTGATTTCGACTATCTTGTGCTCGATCCCGCCGGGCGCGAGCGCCGGGGGCAGGTTGCGGCGGCGACGCTGG
>JAYWFN010000100.1:0-5157 GCA_043778785.1 Sphingomonas sp.
GGTTAAAGGCCGCCGGGGGGGCGCGCGCCGCGCTGATGATTGTCGATGCCTTGCGCAGTGACGAAAATGACTCTGTGGCGTTCGACACTGTGCTGGCTGGGTTCAGCGATCGCCGCAACCTCCTCCAACTCATGTTCGAACCGCCGTTCCTTGCGTTCACGCTCGCGCTCATTGCCGCTTCAGTTTTGATCGGCCTCCACGCGCTGGGACGCTTCGGCCCGCCTGCTATCGAGGGACGCGCCATTCCCTTTGGCAAGCGCGCGCTGGCCGATAATGTCGCGACGTTGATCGCGCGCGCGGGACGGGAGGACCGGCTGGGCGACCGCTATGTCGCGGTCGTCCGTGACGCAGCGGGCGCGGCGCTGGGCGCTGGCGCGATGGCACCCGATGCCCTCGAGGCATGGCTGGGCAAACTTCCCGGCGGATTTACCGATCTGGCCACTGCCGCCCGCACCGCGCCCGATGCGGCGTCGATGCAGAGCGCAGCGGAAGCATTATTCCAGTGGAAAAAGGATCTAACGCGTGACCATTGATGACATTAAAAACCTCGGGAACGCGATCCGCGCCGAAGTGGGCAAGGCGATTACCGGGCAGACAGATACCGTCGATTTGCTGCTCGTCGCGCTGTTTGCCAACGGCCATGTCCTCCTCGAAGGTCCGCCGGGGACAGCCAAGACATTCCTCGCACGCTGTTTTGCGGCCTCGCTCGGCCTCGATTATGGCCGCATCCAGTTCACGCCCGATCTGATGCCCGGCGATATTGTCGGCGCGAACCTGTTCAATTTCCAGACGTCGACGTTCACCCTGACCAAGGGGCCGATCTTCTGCGAGCTGCTCCTCGCCGACGAAATCAACCGCACGCCGCCCAAAACGCAGGCGGCATTGCTCGAAGCGATGCAGGAACGGTCGGTGACGTTCGACGGGACAACGCACAAACTGTCGTCGCGCTTCATGGTGGTGGCAACGCAGAACCCGATCGAACAGCAGGGTGTCTATCCGCTGCCCGAAGCGCAGCTCGACCGGTTCCTGTTCAAGCACATCCTGAGCTACCCGAGCCTTGAGGACGAGCTGGCCATCGTCACCAAACACGGGTCACAATTCGGTGCGCCCAAGATCGCCGAATGGGGGATTACCCGCGTTGCTGACGCCAAAACGCTCGAAGCCGCCGTCGCCACCGTCGCATCAGTCCGCCTCGTCGATGATGTCGTCCGTTATGTGGTCAATCTTGTGCGGGCGACGCGCGAAAGTGGCGAACTTGAGAGCGGCGCATCCCCCCGTGCCGCTGCGATGCTCGCCAGCGCGGCGCGCGCGCATGCCGCGCTCGATGGTCGTGATTATGTCATCCCCGACGATGTGAAAGCACTCGCCGTGCCCGTACTGCGCCACCGGGTCATCCTGTCGCCCGCAGCCCAGATCGACGGGCGTCGCGTCGAGCAGGTCGTCGAAAACCTCGTCACCGCCACCGAAGTTCCGCGTTGATCTACCCCAGCGGCATTAGAAAAGTGTCTGACACTTTTCGGCAGAGTCGCCGCATATGATTTATCCCAGCGGCAGAGCGGGCATCTTGGCAGCGGCGGTGTCCGTACCGGCGTTTGCCATTGCTGTTGCCGTGCCCCAATATTGGTACGCCGGATTGATCGGGGTGATCCTTATTGTCGCGCTCACGGCCGTCGATGCTTTGGCCGCTGCGCCAAAACGGTCGATGGAAGGCCGCGTCGCCGCGCCGCCGGGTGCCTATGTCGGACAGGACATCGATATTGCGGTCACGGCACCGCCGCTGTCGCAGCGTGTCGAAGCGCGCGTCAGCATGATGCGCGGCTATCGCTTGTAAAAGACCGACGACAAGTCGCGCATGGTGTCCTCGCGCTGACGTTCAATGCCGTGCGCCGCGGGACGTCGATCCTTGATACCCTATGGCTCCGCTGGGCGGGACCGTTCGGGCTGGTGTGGCGACAACAGCAGGTGCCACTCAACTATTCGGTGGGTATCATCCCCGATATTCGCCCTGCCCGCGCCGAAGCGCTGCGTCTGTTCCGCCGCGATATGCCGATTGGCGAGACCGTGCACATCGACGTCGGATCGGGCGCCGAGTTTCAGGCGCTCGCCGAATATCGCACAGGCATGGACCGGCGCGCGATCGACTGGAAACGCAGCGCGCATCATTCGAAATTGCTGGCCAAGGAATACCGGATCGAGCGCAATAACGACATTGTCTTTGCCATCGACGGCGGGCGGTTGATGAGCGAGCCGGTCGGCGGCCTGCCCAAAGTCGACCGTGCGGTTTCGGCGGCGTTATCTGCCGCGTTCGTCGCGCTGAAACTCGGCGACAAAGTCAGCCTGTTCGGTTTCGATTCGCGTCCTCGTGTCGCCAGCGGTTCGGTCTCGGGCGCAGGATCATTCGGCGTATTCCAGCGGCTGGCGGCGCAGATCGATTATTCTTCGGACGAAACCAACTATACCTTCGCCCTGACCACGCTGGGCGCAAAACTCGTGCGCCGCTCGCTGCTGCTGATCTTCACTGATTTCGCCGACCCGACGAATGCCGAACTGATGCTGCGACAGGTTCAGACACTGGCGCAAAAACATCTCATCCTGTTTGTCCTGATGCGCGATGTCGAACTCGAAGACATGGCCGCCACCGCGCCCGACACCACCGCCGATGTCAGCCGCGCGGTCGTTGCCGCCAGCCTGCTGCGCGAACGCAAGATCGTGATTGCGCGATTGCAAAGGCTGGGCGTGCACGTCGTCGAAGCGCCCTACGAGCGGCTCGGGACCGATCTGGTCAACGCCTATCTCGATTTGAAGAAACGGGATTTGCTGTGAGCCTCGCGAGTTTCCGCGCCGATCGCGAGGACGATTGGGCGCGCCTCGAATCGATCCTCGACCGCGTCGAGCGCAAATCCCCCAAAGCGCTAGACGACGACGATCTTTTCGCGCTGCCCGTGCTGTATCGCGCCACATTGTCGTCGCTGTCGGTTGCGCGCGCGACGTCGCTGGATCGCGGGATGATCGACTATCTCGAAGGGCTCTCGCTGCGCGCCTATCTTTATATTTATGGCATCGAGCGCGGGATCGGGACGCGGATTGGGCAGTTTTTCCTGATCGACTGGCCCGCCGCGATCCACGCGATATGGATTGAAACGCTCGTTGCATTCGCGCTGCTGGCCGCAGGAACTGCGGCTGGCTTTCTTCTGGTGCAGAGCGACCCGACATGGTTCAACGCACTGATGCCCGGCGACATGGGCGACGGCCGGGGGCCCGAGGCAAGCGCGCAGGCACTGAAGGCCATTCTCTATTCGACCGACGGCAACAACTTCCTCGGGCCCTTTGCTGCGCAGCTTTTCACACATAATTCGCAAATATCGCTGCTCTGCTTCGCGCTCGGCTTTGCGTTCGGCGTGCCGACGATGATGCTGGTGATCTACAACGGCGCGATGATCGGCGCGCTGATGCAGGTCTATGTCGCCAAGGGGCTGGGCGTCGAACTGACGGCGTGGCTTTCGATCCACGGAACGACCGAGCTTTACGCGATCATCCTGTCGGCAGCGGCAGGCATGCGGATCGGCACGGCGATTGCCTTTCCCGGTGCCAAATCACGGATGTCAGCCGCGCGCGACGCCGGGCAATTGGGCGCAACCACGATGGTCGGCGTCGTCATCATGCTCGCAGTCGCGGGCTTGCTTGAGGGCTTTGCCCGCCAGCTGGTCAATACCGAAACGCTGCGCTTTGCCATTGGCGGCACGATGATGGTCATTTGGCTCAGCTATTTCTATCTGCTCAGGCTGGCCAGACATGGCGTATAAATCGCGTGATCTGCGCCGCCGCCTGGTCACACCCGAAGGAGTCGACCTCGGCGTTGTCCTCGGCGAAATCGGCCAGCGCGTCTCGGCCTTCATGCTCGATTCGCTGGTGCTGATTGGCGTGCTGGTGACGATGACGCTGGTGGCGCTGTTCGGCGTGATCGGCGTCGGGCAAGCGGCGATCCAGCCGATTGTCATCATCTGGCTGCTCGGCTTTTTCGTCCTGCGTAATTTCTATTTCATCATCATGGAAATGCGCCCGCGCGCAGCAACCCTCGGTAAGCGCTGGACAGGTCTGCGCGTTGTCGCGCGTGACGGTGGGCGGTTGACGGGCGATGCCGTCATCGCGCGCAATCTGATGCGCGAGATCGAGGTTTTCCTGCCCCTGAGCTTGCTGGTCGGCGGCAGCGCGGGCGGAACGGTCGATGGCTATACGACGCTGTTCGGTCTGGGCTGGACGGGTATTTTCCTGCTGTTCCCCTATTTCAATGCCGACCGGTTGCGGGTCGGCGATCTGCTCGCGGGCACATGGGTGATCCAGACGCGGCCCAAAAAACTCGTCGAGGATTTATCGCGCGCGCGGACATCGGCGTTTACGTTTAGCGCCGCACAATTGAGCGCATACGGAGTTTACGAACTCGACACGCTCGACGGCGTGATCCGCCGCAGCGACGCCACCGCGCGGCAAACCGTGGCTCAGGCAATCATCGACCGGATCGGCTGGAGCAGCGACGTGACCGACATCGACGGGTTCCTGAGCGCCTATTACACGCAACTTCGCGCGAGCCTCGAAAGCGGGCTCCTGCTGGGGCGGCGGCGCGAAAGCAAGCATGACGCCACGCTGTCGACTGCCACCAGCAGCTTCAGCTTTTCCACCGACCAGCTCGGCATCTATGGCCAACATGAATATGAAAAACTCGGCGACGTCCTGCGCCTGAACGATGCGGCCGCACGCCAGCGGGTTGCACAAGCAATCATCAATAAGATCGGCTGGTCCAGCGATGTCGCCGACGTCGATGGCTTTCTGAGATCCTACCACGCCGCGCTGCGCGAACGTGCCGAGCGTGGGTTGCTTGTCGGCGTTGCCAATCGTGGTAATGGCCGATAGGACGCTAAGGCTTCACTGACGAGGGGGTGGGGCGTGATCGGCATCATCATGGGCAGCCAGTCGGACTGGGAAACGATGCGGCATACCGCTGACATTCTCGATGTCCTCGCCGTGCCGCACGAAAGCAAAATCGTCTCGGCGCACCGGACGCCAGACCGGCTCTATGATTATGCCAGAAACGCGGCGTCACGCGGGGTCCGGGTGATCATCGCAGGCGCAGGCGGTGCGGCGCATCTGCCCGGGATGGCG
>JAYWFN010000101.1:0-5149 GCA_043778785.1 Sphingomonas sp.
GGCGATTGCCGCGCCGCTCCCTGCATTCGCACAGGGTATGCCGGTTCACGACAGCGCCAGCCTTCTCCAGCAAATCAACGCGGTGCGGCAGGCGCTTCAAGTCGTCGCCCAGGGCAAGGCACAAATCGCCGAAGCGCAAAAGCTCTATCAGGATTTGAACAAGCTCACCGACATCCCCGCACTCGCGCAGCAGCTTAAAACCGATGCACTGCGCCAACTCGACACGTCTGCGTCCTCGTTGCAGGGCTTCGGGTCCGGCGATCTTAATGTGGTCGGTGCCGCGCGCGGTAAAGCCGATGCCGTCTATCGCGGTCTGCTCGCGCAATTGGGGGTGGGCGGATCGGACCAATCGCGGGCCGCATTCGACCTGAATGCCCGCAACATTGGTATTCAGGCAGGTCTGGCCGAAAATATGGGCGCGGCGGTGACGTCGCGCGCGCAAGGTCTTGACCAATTGCGTAGTCGGCTCGCGTCGGCAGGCACGTCGAAGGAGGTCGCCGACCTGACCGCGCGTCTCCAGCTTGAATCCGTAGCCATGCAGAACGATCAGCTTCGCTTGCAAGCCATCGCGTTGCAGCAGCAAGCGCAGGAACGCGAGCGGGCGGCAGCGGGTCAGGCGGCGCTCGTGCAGAAGATGAATGCCGCCGGGCGCTACTACCGGGGTCAGAAATGATTCGGTCAGCGCCCTTGGCATTTGGGCTTTTGCTGGCGGGGTGCGGCACGTCCGCACCGCCATCGAACATCCCCGCGCGAACATGGAAATACTACGTCGCCAATCCCGCCGAGATCGAGCCGATGCAGGCAATCTGCAAGCAATGGTCGGGGACGAATACGCCTGCGGGGGCGCAGCCAGCGGTTGTAACGACTAACTGCCGCGCCGCCGCCTTCGCCAGCTCCATGCTCAAAACCCAAGGCATGAACACAAAATAAGAGTTGATTGCGCGTCATGGACTTCACCGGCCACGTTTTCACCACCATGTTCGAGGCGCTGAACGGCGCTCTGGCGGGCATCGTCGGGAAATACGCTGCGGTGATCGGGATTGTCGCGCCCGCGCTGCGTATCGGCATCGTGATCTACATCTCGCTGCTCGGCTAGCGCCAGCGATCGTCACCGACAGACCGAGACGCCGCAGGCGGCTCGGTGGAGCAAGCCCGCGCAGACAGGCTTGCGGAATAGAGCGCGATGCGGGCGCGCCCGCAGACGTTATTCGACCGGCTTGTTGGACGATCCGGAAAGTCGCATTATAAACCCACCAATGAGTACACTGCCGTTCGTTCGCGCATTCGACTGAGTCCGGTCAGCACCCAACAACGACAGTTTTGGCCCCCGTCGGGTAAGCCGGCAACAAATGCGGGAAGCCGTTTGTCCCAAGGCGCTGGCTTGACATTGGAACAATCTCCTAATTGAGCTAGCAATACCCCAACGGGGGTAACGGCGTTGATTTCGGGCGGATTGTTCACACGCGACTGGCTGTGCGAAGGCATTCGCGAAACGCCTGAATGGCAAGCGTTGTCGGACGAGACGATCGACACTGCCCGAGACGCAATCCGGGCGCGGCTCGACACGTTGCTGGCCCGCCGCCGCCCGAGCGAGGCCGATACTGAGAACGATTTGATCTGGCCCCTGCTCGACGTGTTGGGATGGCACTACCGGTCGATTCAACAGAACATGTCGGTGCGTGGCCGCAGCGACGTCCCCGATGCGCTGCTGTTTGCTGATGCCACCGCCGACGCTGCGGCGCGCGGCCTCGACCCGTGGCAACGGTTCCGCCACGGCGCAGCGCTGGTCGAGGCCAAGAAATGGAACCGCCCGCTCGACCGCACCGAAAGTGGTGAACAGGGCGTGCCTTCGACGCAGTTAATGCACTATCTCAATCGCGCGGAAGTGAGCACTGAGCGCAGATTGCTCTGGGGTATTTTGACGAACGGTCGCCATTGGCGCTTGTACTGGCAAGATGCTCAGCCCGTCGCGGAGGGCTTTTTCGAAGTCGATCTCGGCAAAGTCTTCGCACTGCCCGGATGCCAGACCGAACTGTTCGATCAGGACATCGACGCCGACCATGCGCTGCGGCTTTTCCTGCTGCTGTTCGGGCGCGACGCCTTTGTCCCGAGTGAGGCAGGCACAAGCTTTCATACCCGGGCGCTCAATGCAGGCAAGCAATGGGAAGCGCGTGTTGCCCGCGACCTGTCCGACGTCGTGTTCGACAAAGTCTTCCCGTTGCTCGTCACCGCGCTACCGCCGCACGACCCCGCGCGGCCCCCCGTCCTCGACAGTGCCTATATCGAGGACGTCCGTGCCGCCGCGCTGATGCTGCTCTACCGGTTGCTGTTCATCCTTTATGCCGAGGACCGCAATCTGCTGCCCGACGAGCGTGGTCCCTATGCCGAATACGCGCTCACCCGGATGCGCCACGACATCGCCGAGCGCAAAGCTGATGGGAAGAATTTCTTGTCGAGCAGTTCGACCTATTGGGCGCGGCTGGAGACGATCTTTGGTGCCATTGCGTCGGGCAATGATGAACTCGGCATCCCGCCCTATAACGGCGGGCTGTTCGATCCGACAAACGCGCCGCTCCTCGCGCGCGTCCGGCTGCCCGATACCGTGATCGGCGAGGTCGTGTGGCTGTTGTCGCACCGCCCGGCTACGCCACGTTCGGCATATATCAACTACCGCGACCTGACCGTGCAGCAGCTCGGCTCGATCTATGAATCGATTCTCGAATATGCCGTCGAGTCCGATGGCGAGTGTGGCGTGAAGCCGAAGAACGACAATACCGCGCGCCACCGTTCGGGCAGCTATTACACGCCCGAAGACCTGGTCGCGCTGATCATCGAGCGCGCCGTCGGGCCGCTGGTCGCCGAACGTACCCAGGCATTCGTCGATGCCGTCGCGGTTGGGACGACTGGTGCCGCGCTGGAAGCCCTCGACCCCGCCAGCCGCATCCTCGATCTGAAGATTGTCGATCCCGCCATGGGCAGCGGGCATTTCCTCGTGAGCCTGGTCGACTGGCTGTCGGACCGCGTGCTCGCCGCCATTGCGGACGCCGAAAAGGAAGCGACCGGCTACACCTCGCCGCTGCTCGCGCGGATCGCGGCACTGCGCGACGACATTCTGGCGCGCGCGGCGGAACGTGGCTGGCCGATTGTCGCCGAACAGCTCGACACGCCGCACATCGTGCGCCGCATGGTGCTGAAACGCTGCGTCTACGGCGTCGATCTCAACCCGATGGCGGTCGAACTCGCCAAGGTCGCGTTGTGGCTGCACAGCTTCACCGTCGGTGCGCCGCTCTCGTTCCTCGACCACCATCTGCGCTGCGGCAACTCGGTGCTCGGCGCCTGGGTGCGACCGACGACCCTATGGCTCGCCAATCGCGGGGCGCTGATGATCAATCCGCATCTGGCGCGCATCGACAATATTGCGCGAACCATGGAGCAGATCGAGACGATCAACGACAACGACATCGGCCAGGTCGAGGAGTCGAAGGCGCTGTTCGGCACCGTTTCGGAAGCCGCAGCGCCACTGGATGCTTTGTTCTCGATGATCGAGGCCGATGCGTTGATGGGCGTATTTGCCGACGCCCCCGCGCGGATCCGGGAGACAGCCGAACAGATCGAACGGGTTGGACGCAAGACTGTCGCCCAGATGGCGGACACGACCGATGCCGAGAAGGCCCTGAAAGCGGCGGCGCTTGCCAAGGTCGAAAAGGCGCTGGCGAAGGCGTCCGAGGCCGAACGCCGTTTTGCCCGGGCCGAAGCGTTCAAGATGGTGCTCGAGGGCAGCTTCGGCGATCCGACCGCCATCGCGGCGGGCACGACCATCATCAATGCGGACAACGCGCGCGGCGCGACGGCAGCGACGCTGGTGGACGAAGCACGGGCGCTTGCCGCCGAACATCGCTACTTCAATTGGGAAATTGCGTTCCCCGGTGTCTGGGCGGACCTGCAATCGGAAGGGCGCGTTGGCGGGTTCGACGCGGTTATCGGCAATCCGCCCTATGTCCGGCAGGAAATGATTTCGGCGATCAAACCCGCGCTGCAGCATAAGCCCGCTCTTCAGCGCGGCTATGCCAGCTATGCCGGGACCGCTGACCTCTACGTCTATTTCTACGAACAGGGGCTGAAGTTACTGCGTCCCGGCGGACGCATGGCCTATGTCGTCACCAACAAATGGCTGAAAGCAGGCTACGCCGAGGGGTTGCGGCGAATGTTCGCCTACGATTCTTGGGTCGAGTTCATGTCCGATTTCGGCCACGCCAAACGGTTCTTCCCCGACGCCGATGTGTTCCCCTGCGTGATTGCGGTGCGGAAACCCGACCCCGCGATTGCCGCGCCCGATGAGTTCGACCTTTCGGTGATTCCGCGTGACGACGTGCCGCAGGAAAAGTTGAGCGAGGCCGTGAAGGCGGCAAGCTACCGCGCCCGGCGCGATACGCTGACCGCCGAGCCATGGACGCTAGAGCCACCCGACGTGGCCGCGCTGCTCGCGAAAATCCGCGCGAACGGTGTTCCGCTGGCTGATTACGCCGGGGTGAAGCCGTTGTACGGCATCAAGACGGGCTTTAACGAAGCCTTTCTGATAAACACCGCGACCAAAGAACGCCTCATCCGCGACGACCCGCGCGCGGCCGAAATCATCAAACCTTATCTGCGCGGACAGGACATCGACCGCTGGGTGCCCGATTGGGCGGGGCTATGGATGATCTTTGCGCGACGTGGCATCGAAATCGGAAACTACCCGTCGGTTTTGGCGCATTTGACGACCTTTCGAGCAGGGCTGGAACCGAAACCGGACGATTGGCGACCTTCGAAATCGGGTGACGAATGGCCTGGCCGGAAAGGCGGCACATACCAGTGGTATGAGATACAAGACCCCGTCGATTATCACGCCCAGTTCAACGGGCCAAAGATCGTTCTTCGACGGATCGCGTTCTACTCTCAGATCAGCGTCGATCACGGCGCATACTATGTGAACGATTCGGCGCTGATCCTACCGAGCACCGACGCCTGGGCGTTAGCGTGCCTGAATTCTCCGGCGATCTGGACCGTCATGTAAATCCTGGGATTGTAAATGCTTCGTTATTTACCGACATCTACGACCAAAATAGTCCAGGAACACTTCGAGTCGTGCTGGCAAGTGACCCGACTGGGT
>JAYWFN010000102.1:0-5130 GCA_043778785.1 Sphingomonas sp.
ATTGTTGTTGGATGAAAAAGCCGGACACGGCCCCATCGACCATATGAAGAGGTTTCCGATGGATGAGAACGTACCAATCAGCAAATATCCAATGGACACAACCTGCACCCAAAACGGCACTGGTTCTTGGTTTTTGTTCTCATTCACTCCGCCGCCTCGCTCAATCCCTCGGGCGGCATATTATGCCCCAGCAGCCGCAGCACGTCCGCCGCGCATTCGACGATGTTGCTGCCGGGGCCGTAGATGCCGACCACGCCCGCGTCGCGGAGCATCTGGTAATCCTGCGGCGGGATGACGCCACCAGCGAAGACCTTGATGTCGCTGCGGCCTGCCGCGCGGAGCAAGCGGATGAGTTCGGGGATCAGCGTCTTGTGCCCCGCCGCCAGCGAGGACGCGCCGATGGCGTCGACATTACGTTCGAGCGCCAGCGCCAAAGTCTCCTCGGGCGTCTGGAACAACGGCCCGCTGATCGTGTCGAAGCCCATATCACTAAATGCGGACGCCACGACATTGGCACCGCGGTCATGCCCGTCCTGCCCCATCTTGGCGATCAGCACACGGGGTTTGTGGCCCAACCTTCGCCCCGTCGCTTCGACCCCGTCGGTGACTTGCGCCCATGCCTTGTCGAATTCATGCGCGCTGCCATAGATGCCGCGCACGGGCTCGGGCGTGGTGGCATAGCGGCCGAAAACCGCTTCCATCGCGTCCGATATTTCACCAAGCGTCGCGCGGGCGCGGGCACAATCGACAGCCAGCGCCAACAGATTATTCTCAAATCCTCCCCGGGACGGGGAGGTGGCAGCCCGCTTGGGCTGACGGAGGGGCAGTTCCGCATTGAAAGTCAGTTCGTCGCGTGACTGCCCCTCCACCACTCTCCGGTGGTCCCCCTCCCCGTTCCGGGGAGGATTTTTAGCACCGTCGGTCAGCGCCGCCAGTGCCGCCTGACACGCTGCTTCATCGCGCGCCGCCTTGGTCGCTTTCAACCGCGCAACCTGCCCCTCGCGGACCTTGTCATTGTCGATGCTCAGGAAATCGATCGGCTCGGCATCGACGGGCTGATATTTGTTCACGCCGACGATCACGTCCTCGCCCTTATCGACGCGCGCCTGACGCGCGGCAGCGGCTTCTTCGATCAGCCGCTTGGGCATACCGCTGGCAACGGCCTTGGTCATGCCGCCGAGCACCTCGACCTCGCCCATGATCTCCAGCGCACGCTCGACCAGTTCGCTTGTCAGCGCCTCGACATAATAAGAGCCCCCCAGCGGATCGACGACGCGCGTAATCCCGCTTTCCTCGGCCAGAACAATTTGCGTATTCCGTGCAATCCGTGCGCTGAACTCGGTCGGCAAGCCAATGGCTTCGTCAAGCGCATTGGTGTGCAGCGACTGCGTTCCGCCCAAAGTCGCCGCCATCGCCTCGACCGTGGTGCGGATCACATTATTATACGGATCGGCTTCCTGCAGCGACACACCCGAGGTCTGGCAATGCGTGCGCAGCATTTTGGAACGCTCGTCCTTCGCGCCGAGTGCATCCATTACCTGCCACCACAATGTCCGTGCCGCGCGCAGTTTGGCCACTTCCATGAAAAAATTCATGCCGATACCGAAAAAGAAGCTCAGCCGCCCCGCGAACGCATCGATGTCGAGGCCGCTTTCGATGGCGCGGACGACATATTCTTTCCCGTCCGCAATCGTGAAGGCGAGTTCCTGCACTGCTGTCGCCCCGGCTTCGTGCATATGATAGCCGCTGATCGAAATGCTGTTGAATTTCGGCATGTTGGCCGACGTATAGGCAATGATGTCCGATACGATCCGCATCGATGGCTCGGGCGGATAGATATAGGTGTTGCGGACCATGAACTCCTTCAGAATGTCGTTCTGGATGGTCCCGTCGAGCTTGTCCTGACTAACCCCCTGCTCCTCGCCCGCCACGATAAAAAACGCGAGGATCGGGATCACCGCGCCGTTCATCGTCATGCTCACCGACATCTGGTCGAGCGGAATCCCGTCGAACAGGATCTTCATATCCTCAACGCTATCGATGGCAACGCCCGCTTTCCCTACATCGCCGACGACGCGCGGATGGTCGCTGTCATAGCCACGATGCGTCGCCAGATCGAACGCGACTGAAAGCCCCTTTTGCCCCGCCGCCAGATTGCGCCGATAGAAAGCATTCGATTCCTCGGCGGTCGAAAACCCCGCATATTGCCGGATCGTCCACGGCCGCCCCGCATACATGCTCGCCCGCACCCCGCGCGTGAATGGCGCGAAGCCGGGAAGACCGGGGTCACCCGAGTCTTCCGCCATATACAATGGCTTGACCGCAATGCCCTCGGGCGTCGGCCACGTCAGGTCGCGGTTCTTCACTTCCTTGGCGGCCAGTGCCTGCCACTCGGCAAGGGTGGGCTTGTCAGTCATCGCCAGCCCCTATTCCCCCCCTGCACGCCGCTGTCGAGAGTTTTCCTTGTGCCCATCGGCGCGCCCGCTATGCGCACCGTTATGAACGATATGATCACAGCGCCCATTGCCGCGCGCAAACCCGCCACAAAGACCGTCCACGGCGTCACTCTGTCCGACGATTATGCGTGGCTGCGTGATCCGAAATACCCGGAAGTCACCGATCCGGAGGTGCTCGATTATCTGAAAGCCGAAAACGCCTATTTCGAAAGTGCCATGACACCCCATGCACCGCTCATTGAAACGATCTTTCAGGAAATGAAGGGCCGGATCAAGGAAGACGACCAGAGCGTCCCCGCCAGGGACGGCGATTATCTCTACTGGCGCGCATTCGAGACCGGTGGGCAATATCGCAAATGGTGGCGGCGTCCGGTCGCCGGCGGACCCGACGAACTGATCCTTGACGAACCGTCGCTGGCGGAAGGAAAAGAGTATTTTCGTCTCGGCGCGCTGACGCTCAGTGAAGATGGTCGCTACATGGCCTATTCGATCGATGACAATGGCGGCGAGCGCTACACCGTGCATTTCCGCGATTTGCAGGCGGGGATCGACCTGCCTGATGCCATCGCCGGCGCGAGCGGACAATGGGGCGATGGCACCATCGAAGGGACGCTGGGCGCAATCACGTTCAGCGCGGACAACACGCATCTTCTTTACGGTCTCGTCAATGAAAACTGGCGGATCGACACGATCAAGGCGCACCGCATCGGCACCGATGTCGCGGACGACATCATAATCTACCACGAAGACGACATCGGCTTCCAATGCGGCGTCGGGATGACGCATGACCGCAAATGGATCGTCGTTGCCGCAGGCGATAACACCACATCAGAAGTCCGCCTGCTCCCCGCCGATAATCCGCTCGCCACGCCGATCCTCGTCCGCGCGCGCAAGGCGGGCGTTGAATATGACGTCGAGACGCATGGCGACACACTGTTCATTGTCACCAACGACACTGATACCAATTTCCGCCTGTGCACCGCATCGATCACTGCCCCCGGCGACTGGGCCGAACGCATCGCGCCCAAACCCGATTTCTACCTGACCGACGTCAGCATCTTCGCCGATTTCTTCGTGGTCGAGGGGCGCGAGAACGGCCTCGATCAAGTCGAAATCCACCAGTTCGACGGATCGTCCGTCAAACGCATCGCCTTCCCCGAAAGCAGCTATACCGCAGGTCTCGACGAGAACCCCGAATATGCCGTCACCACGCTGCGCCTATCGTATGAATCAATGGTCACGCCTTCGCTGATCGAGGATTATGACGTCGCCACTGGTGCCCGAACCACGCTCAAGACGCTCGAAATCCCGAGCGGCTATGACGCGACCAAATACGCCACCGAGCGCCTGATGATCCCGGCACGCGACGGGACCGAAATTCCCGTCTCGGTCGTCTATCCGGCGGGGTTCAAGAAGGACGGCAGCCACCCGCTCTACCTCTATGGCTACGGCGCTTACGGCATCGCCATTCCCCCCGGCTTTTCAACGGGGCGCTTGTCATTGCTCGACCGCGGCTTCGCGTTCGCCATCGCGCATATCCGCGGCGGCGACGATCTTGGCCAGCGCTGGCAGCTCGATGGCAAGCTCGAAAAACGCTGGAACGCGTTCAACGATTTCGTCGATGTCGCCAAGGGCTTGGTCGAGCAGGGCTACACCTCGGCAGGGAAAATCTGCGCAGCGGGCGGCTCGGCAGGGGGCGAGCTGATGGGGGTTGTCGTCAACACCAATCCCGACCTGTGGGGTGCCATCGCCGCGCACGTCCCCTTCGTCGATGTCCTCAACACGATGCTCGACGACACGTTGCCGCTGACGCCGGGCGAATGGCCCGAATGGGGCAATCCGATCGAAGACAAGGCCGCGTTCGACCTGATCCGCAGTTACAGCCCTTACGACCAGATCGCCAAGCAGCATTACCCGCCGCTGATGGTGACGGCCGGCCTCAACGATCCGCGCGTGACGTACTGGGAGCCCGCCAAGTGGGTGGCAAAGCTGCGCGAATTGCGCACGAATAATGCCGAACTGATTCTCAAGACCAACATGGGTGCCGGGCACGGCGGCAAGTCTGGCCGCTTCGAAAGCCTGAAGGAAACCGCCGAGGAATTCGCCTTCATACTGTGGCAACTCGGCGTCGCGGGTTAGGGCAAGACCCCGTGACCAACCGCCACACCATAACCTTCACCGCCGCGCCCGAGCACATCGACGTGTTCGGCCACGTCAACAACACGGTGTGGGTCGAATGGTGCCAGGCGATCGCCACCGCGCACTGGACCAGCGTGGCATCACCCGCATTGCAGGACGCCTACGTCTGGCTGGTGACCCGGCACGAGATCGATTACCGCGGCAACATCGGCCTGGGTGAAAGCGCCGATGCGGTCACCTTCATCCCCGATCTGCCCACCGGCGCGAGATTCGATCGGCGTACCGATTTCCGCAACGGAGCGGGTAAAGTCATCGTCAGCGCGCGCACGACCTGGGCGCTGATCGATCGGCACAGCGGGCGGCTGCAACGTGTGCGGCCGGAGATTACGGCCATGTTCGAGCCGTTTTCCGAAAGCTAGGTTTTGGGAGGCCGGCGCCGCTCCCGCTTGGGCAATTCGGGCGCCTTGATAACGGCTACAATCGCCGGATCGGTATCGAGATCGTCGCGGCGCAGCATCCGCCACACCATCAGCGC
>JAYWFN010000103.1:0-5101 GCA_043778785.1 Sphingomonas sp.
GATCGCTCATCGATATCCTGAAGCTGCTGTCCCTTCAGCCCCGCAACCCGCACCATAAAAAATTCGTCGAGGTTATTTCCCGAAATCGACAGAAAACGAAGCCGCTCGAGCAGCGGGTGGCCACGATTTTGCGATTCCTCCAGCACCCGGCGGTTGAACGCGAGCCAGCTCAGCTCTCGGTTGAAATATCGCGCGCTTTCGGGGACCGTTACCATCGTCGTGCCTTACGCGACTGCCGCTGCGCCGTCGACTGCAAGAACCTCGCGCGCCAACGGCACTGTAACCGGACGCCGCCGTGACAGTGAAGCCGCGTCGAGTTTGTCAACGGTCGCGATAATCGCGTGGTGGCTCCGCTCGATGCGCGGCGCGAGATAGGCGACCACTTCGGGCAGGACGGCAATACCGCGTCGCTCGAGCAAATGCGCGATCAACTGCGAAACCAGCGCTTCATCCGGATCACCGAACGTCACAACCGGTGTTGCCGACAGCCGCGAGCGCAAATCCACGAGCGACGGTTGCCAAGCTGGCGGTGGTGCGTCGGCGATCAGGAGCAACGGTCGTCGTCGCGCCTGCGCCTCGTTCCAGGCGTGAAAAATCTCGGTTTCATCGCGCGTCTCGGCATCGTCGATGAGCGTGGCACCCGCCCGCGCCGCAAACAATCGCCCGAACAAGCTGCGACCCGATTTTCGCGGGCCGGTGAGGAGCATTGTCGAGACCGGCCACGTCCCAAAGGCATGAATACGGTGCACCGCGACGGCATTCGACGCACTGACAATAAACGCGTCATTCGTATCGTCTGCCGGCCAGTCGAGCGGCAGTGCGATCTGGCTCATGGCGTCGTCGCAGGCACCGGTGGCGTTGTCGGTGGCTTCGGTTGAGCGCTGGACGATGACGAGCGACGAATGCGCAACGTGCCCCCGCCTTCTTCGACGCGGAACCCGCGCGCCGTTAGCGCCAGACGAAGCGCACCAATGTCGCCGTCGAACGTCACTTTCATCACGGAGATACCGCCAAGCGCAAGACTCGAGGTGTTAATCGATTTGACACCCGGCACACCGCGAACCGACGATTCAGTGGCCGTCACCGATCCCACGTCGGGCGTATCGAATTGCACGGTATATGTTGCTGTCGCTGTGTTCGTTGCCAGCGGCACAATACCATTTTCAACCAAATCCATGCCGCCTTCAACCGGCAAGGCTTCGCTTGAATTGCTCAGCAGTTCGGACGGATCAATCGGTGTCTCGAAGACCAGCGACGGATCGGGCCGTAGCATGCCCACCGCCAACGCTCCGGCATAGGCTGCGTCCATTCGCCTGACGGCTTCATCGAACATCGCCGGGATTGCGTCACTGCTATTCACGCGAAGCGCAAACGACGCAATTTCACGGTTGTCAGGGCCGAAACGCGCCGTGAAATGTCCAACGACAGGCCCGCCTGGCCACATCCGCTCAAGCCGGGCCTGCGGCACAAGCACGTCGGCGGCGCCATATTGATCGAGCAGCGAGCGCCACCACACACGTCCCGGCCGCATCGTCTGGCCATAGTTCAGGAGCAGCGGATCCGGACCCGTGCCGGTGGGGCGCACATAGTCGATCGGGCTCGATCCCGCGCGAAACCGCGCCCATGCTTTTTGCCACTCGGTTTTGGATTCGAATGTCTGTGCCGCACCGCCCGACCATTGGACCGGGATCACCAGCAATGGCGCCGACCGCGAGACGCTGCCGCTAACGCCCAAAATCTGGCCGGCGCGCGCGCGGTCAAAAAGCACCCCGAGTTTCGCGACGTAACGATTTGGGCCGATCTGCTCGTCCTCGACGACGATCCCCGCCACAATCGAATCGAGCGCCGAATCGGAAAGTCCCGGCGCACCCGAGCTGCCACCATGCATTTTCGCCCAGAGCATTTTCCAGCCCTTGCGCTGCGCCAGCCGCCAGCCGCCAAGGCGCGCCGATTCGGCTGACTTCGCTGCAACATCGACATCGATGCCGGTGACTTCGAAACTGCCCGACGAATCGAGCGGCGCGACGCCGCGATCCCCACCGTCGATCTGCGCATAAACGACGGCACCCAGGCCGAGCGCGGCCAGAAACAGCGCAACAGGAATAAAACGTGACTTCACCGGCGGTCTTTTGACGCCTTGCCCGTGGAAATCCAAGTGTCTTGTCGCTAGGCGCATATATCATGACCAATCGCGCCCCCTATACCTACGCCCAATCGGGCGTTTCTATCGATGCGGGCAATGCCCTTGTGCGGCTGATCGCGCCGTTGGCCAAAGCAACGCGCAGACCGGGTGCCGACGCCGACTTGGGGGGATTCGGCGGCTTTTTCGATTTGAAAGCCGCTGGTTTCGACGACCCCTTGCTGGTTGCCGCCAATGATGGCGTGGGTACGAAGCTGAAGCTGGCGATTGATCACAACGCGCACGACGGCGTCGGCATCGATCTGGTTGCGATGTGCGTTAACGATTTGATCGTTCAGGGGGCCGAGCCCCTGTTTTTCCTCGATTATTACGCCAGCGGCAAACTTGATTCGGCGATTGCAGAGCGCGTGATCGCCAGCATTGCCGAGGGGTGCAAGATCGCCGGATGCGCGCTGATCGGTGGCGAGACGGCGGAAATGCCCGGCATGTATGCCGATGGCGACTATGATCTCGCGGGCTTCTGCGTCGGCGCGGTCGAGCGTAGCCAAGTGCTGACGGCAGACAAGGTTGCAGCGGGCGATGTCATTCTTGGGCTGGCCTCGTCGGGCGTGCATTCGAACGGGTTTTCGCTGGTGCGGCGACTGGCGGCGGACCGCGGCTGGCGGATGGATCGCCCTGCGATTTTCGATCAGGATATACTCCTGATCGACGCACTGATGGCACCCACGCGGATTTACGTAAAGTCGCTGCTCCCCCTCGTCCGCGCGGGACAGATTACGGCGATGGCGCATATCACAGGCGGTGGCTTGCTCGAAAACATCCCGCGCGTGCTGCCTGCGGGCCTCCACTCACACGTCGATGCAGACGGATGGGAACAGCCGCGTCTGATGGCATTCCTGCAAGCGCAGGGGCATATCGAACCCGAAGAAATGGCGCGGACCTTCAACTGCGGCGTCGGGATGGCCGTGTTCGTGCACGAGGGTGATGTGGAGGCAGTTACGACCGCCTTGATCGAAGCAGGCGAAACCGTCGTCCGCATCGGTCATGTCGCGACAGGCGACAAGGGCTGCACTGTCTCCGGCTCGGTCGAGACCTGGAGCGCGCAGGCGGCTTGGTCGGTTACACACAATGGCTAACGCAACCACCGTATCTCTGAGCCTGTCGAAGGGCTGTCCTTCTACGTCCATCGGTCGAAAAGAAGGACAGGGCTTCGACAAGCTCAGCCTAAACGGTATTTTGTATGGCTAAAGCCAGAGTCGCCATCTTCATCTCGGGCCGTGGCTCGAACATGGCGGCGTTGCTCTATGCGGCGAAGGCAACGGATTGTCCGTATGAGATCGTGCTGGTGGCGGCGAATGACCCGCAAGCGCCGGGCCTGACGCTGGCCAAGGCCGAGGGCATCGCCACCTTCGCGCACAGCCACAAAGGCACCCCACGCCTCCAGTTCGACACGATGATGAGCGCCGCCGCAAAGGATCATGGCGCAGACTATATCGCGCTGGCGGGCTATATGCGCCTGCTGTCGCCCGAATTTGTGACCGAGTGGGCGGATCGGCTGGTCAATATCCATCCCTCGCTCCTGCCCGCCTACAAAGGCCTCGACACGCACGAACGCGCGCTGGCGAACGGAGACACAGTGGCGGGCTGTTCTGTGCATGTCGTTACCGCTGACCTCGACGACGGGCCGGTGCTGGGGCAGACCGAAGTTGCGATTTTGTCCGAAGACACGCCCGAAACACTGGCAGCGCGCGTGTTGATTGCCGAGCATCAGCTTTATTCGCGGATTCTCGCCGCCTATGTGTCGCGCGAAGCCAGCCCCGACTGGCTCGTCGCCCGCGTCCGCGAACGGGCAATGGCACAGCCCGAGGCGGAGGAAACGCTGTCGCACGGCATGCCCTGTTTCGGCATCATCGGTGGCAAGAAGTTCGCTTATGTCTCGATGGACCACCACGGGGACGGCAAAACCGCACTGCTCGTCAAGATCAGCGGCGCGGAGGAACAGGCGATGCTGATCGACAGCGACCCGATGCGCTACTACCGCCCCGCCTATTTCGGCGACGGCTGGGTCGGCATCAGGCTCGATCTTGGCGACACCGACTGGGACCATATCGGCGAGTGGCTGGCCAAAAGCTGGCGCGCGGTGGCGCCGAAGAAACTGATGCGGTTGATGGATGTGGCGGGGGCGTTTTGAAGCTGCCTGTGGGTTGTTTATTTACGAAGTGAGAGTATATGTCTTTTCGGCTTCGCTGTCCCGTTAGACGAAATTAGATCGTGCGACGAGGAGGTAGCTTCTGCTACTGGCGGCTGCGGCAAAGAGGCAGCGAAGCCATTTTTCTCATAGACAGGCAACCCGTTTGCGCGAGCCAAGGCAAGTTCGTTTGCAACCCATGGCAAACCTGCATCCTTGCCGTAAACCGATAAAATCATATTCACGGATCCATCTCCTGCGGTCGCAGCGACTAGGATCGGAGCACCTGTTCGATCCTGAACAACCAGAACTATGACAATCGAACCGTCCCGCCGTTGCGAAGGGAAGATTGCCAACGGGTCTGCCAGCAGACCGGGTAATTCGTGCCAAACAGCAAGTGGGACTTCGGGATGGTCACGCCGACAGCGGGCGACCTTCGCCACTGTCATGCTCAAACTCGCTGCCGACAAACCAAATTTACGAAGCAAGTCGGGCGTAGGTCCGACCATCACGGTCGGCCTATTCAGCTTATCGCCGCGAACGATCTTATCGACAACGGCTGCCCAACCGGAAAGAAGATCGTCGTCGCGCAATTTAGCCCACAATTTCTTCCGGCTTGAAGAAATAAGCAATCTCGATCGCCGCATTCTCGTCGCTGTCCGAGCCGTGGACCGAGTTCGCTTCGATGGATTCCGCGAGTTCCTTGCGGATCGTGCCGGGTTCGGCGTTGGCGGGGTTGGTCGCGCCCATGATATCGCGGTTGCGCTGCATCG
>JAYWFN010000104.1:0-5098 GCA_043778785.1 Sphingomonas sp.
TACTGGAGCAGCTGGGAAACCTTTTGGTTTTTCCCCGGCTCACAGCTCGCTTTTGCGATAACGGCAATTGGCCTACTCCTATTCGTTAGTCGCCGTTGGAACCGCTAATGTTCACTAAAATCCTGATCGCCAACCGCAGCAAATTCCTCCCCGGACCGGGGAGGTGGCAGCCCGCTTGGGCTGACGGAGGGGCAGTTGCGCACACCGACTGCCGGTTCGTCGCGCGCGGCTGCCCCTCCACCACTCTTCGGTGGTCCCCCTCCCCGTTCCGGGGAGGATTTTGAGGTGGCGATGTTTCAAAAAATCCTGATCGCCAACCGGGGCGAGATTGCATGTCGGGTCATCCGCACCGCCAAGAAAATGGGCATTGCGACTGTCGCGGTCTATTCGGATGCCGATGCGCGGTCCCCGCATGTCCTGATGGCCGATGAGGCGGTGCATATCGGGCCGTCGCCCGCTGCCGAGAGCTATCTGGTCGCCGACAAGATCATTGCTGCATGCAAGGCGACCGGCGCGCAGGCGGTGCATCCGGGCTATGGGTTCCTGTCTGAACGCACCTCGTTCGCGCAGGCCTGCGCGGACAACGACATCGCGTTCATCGGGCCGCCGATCAATGCCATTGCTGCGATGGGCGACAAGATCGAGTCGAAGAAACTCGCGCTGAAGGCTGGCGTCAACGTGGTCCCCGGCTTTGTCGGCGAGATCGACGATACCGAACATGCCGTGCGGATCGCGGGGGAGATCGGCTATCCGGTGATGATGAAGGCATCGGCGGGCGGCGGCGGCAAGGGGATGCGGCTGGCCTATAGCGAGGCGGACGTCCGCGAAGGGTTCGAGGCGACCAAGCGCGAGGGGCTGGCGTCGTTCGGCGACGACCGTGTGTTCATCGAGAAGTTCATCCTCAACCCGCGCCACATCGAAATCCAGATACTGGGCGACCAGCATGGGAACATCCTCTACCTCAACGAGCGCGAGTGCAGCATCCAGCGCCGCCACCAGAAGGTCGTCGAGGAAGCGCCGTCACCGTTCGTTACGCCCAAGATGCGCAAGGCGATGGGCGA
This sequence comes from Sphingomonas sp., assembly GCA_043778785.1. Classification (GTDB taxonomy): domain Bacteria; phylum Pseudomonadota; class Alphaproteobacteria; order Sphingomonadales; family Sphingomonadaceae; genus Sphingomonas_O. The sequence continues at coordinate 1,062 of JAYWFN010000104.1, forward strand.
GCAGTGCGTCGCGTTGTCGCGCGCGGTCGGTTATTATTCGGCAGGCACGGTCGAACTGATCGTCTCGGGCGCGGACCCGACGGGCGAGAGTTTCTACTTCCTCGAAATGAACACGCGGCTTCAGGTCGAGCATCCGGTGACCGAATGCATCACCGGCATCGACCTGGTCGAACAGATGATCCGCGTCGCGGCGGGTGAGACGCTGGGGTTCGGGCAGACGGATGTGACGATTGACGGCTGGGCCGTCGAAAACCGGGTTTATGCCGAAGATCCGTATCGTGGTTTTCTGCCGAGCACCGGGCGGCTCGTGCGCTATAATCCGCCCTCCCCTTCAGGGGAGGAGCCGGGGGTGGGGAGTGTCAACAAATCCCCAGCTTCGGTTCGCGCGGACAGTCCACACCCCAACCCCTCCCCTGAAGGGGAGGGGCTAGTAAGGGTCGACGATGGCGTGACCGAAGGCGGCGAAGTCTCGATCTTTTACGATCCGATGATCGCCAAGCTGATCACGCATGCGCCGACGCGGATCGAAGCGATCGATGCGCAGGTTGCGGCACTCGACCAATTCGAGATCGAGGGCGTCGGGCATAATCTCGATTTCCTGTCGGCGATCATGCAGCATCCGCGTTTCCGGTCAGGCGATATCACGACGGGGTTTATCACGGAGGAATATCCCGACGGGTTTCACGGCGCACCGGCATCGCCCGAATTGTTGCGTTCGTTGGCCGCCATTGCTGCCTTCGCGGCGACGGCAGAGGCCGACCGCGCGCGGCGGGTGGACGGACAGCTGGGTCAGCGGCTGCACCCGCCCGCCGACTGGCAGGTGCTGATCGACGGCACCGCACATGACGCCTCGGTCTCGACCGGTGGGATCGTCGTCGATGGCGAGGACATCGAGATCGACCTCGAATACACGCCCAGTGACCGCCTGGTCGAGGCGGAGATTGATGGCGAGCCACTCGCTGTCAAAATCCTTCGCACACGCACCGGCTTCAAACTGACCACGCGCGGCGCAAGTCATATCGCCCGCGTCCTGCCCGCGCACATTGCGCCGCTCGCTGAGCACATGATCGAGAAAATTCCGCCCGATCTGTCGAAGTTCCTGCTGTCACCGATGCCGGGTCTGCTCGTTGCGCTGCATGTGGCGCAAGGAGACAAAGTCGAAGCCGGGCAGCCGCTGGCTGTGGTCGAGGCGATGAAGATGGAAAATATCCTGCGTGCCACAAAATCCGCAACGGTCGCGCGGATTGATGCGGTGGTGGGCGATAGTCTGGCAGTCGATGCTGTCATTCTCGAACTCGAATGATTGCCGATAACACGCCGGTCATCATCGGCGTCGGCCAGTCGGTCGAGCGGATCGATGCGTCGGATTACATCGGCCTGTCAGCGGCGGATCTGGCGGCCAGCGCTGCGCGTGCGGCGGTCAGCGATTGTGGTGCGGATATTTTGGCAGACATCGACGCGATTGCTGCCGTGCGCACGTTCGACGACAGTTTCCCGTTCGCCCCGCCCTTTGGCGTGCCCGACAAATTTCCGCGCGCGATTGCGCGGCGGCTGGGGATCGATCCGGCTTATGCGGCGCTGGCATCGCTCGGCGGCGATACGCCGATTGCCCTGATCGGGCAGATGGGCGCGCGGGTTGCGGCGGGTGCGACTTCGGTTGCGCTGATCGTCGGGGGCGAAGCGATGTCGACTGTGCGGCATCTGACCAAATTGGGCGAAACGCGCGACTGGACCGAGCATGACGACGGGCCGGTTGAGGATGCAGGCGCGCGGCTCGAGGAGGTCATAAAGCCTTATCAGGTGATCCACGGGCTGCGCGGTGCGCCACCGGTTTATGGCCTGATCGAGAATGCGCGGCGGGGCCGGCTCGGGGCGTCGAAAGCCGCCTATGCCGCGTCGATGGGGGCGTTGTTTGCGCGGTTCGTGCCGGTTGCCGCTGCGAATCCCTATGCCAGTGCGACTGTTGAGGCGATGTCGGGGCATGACCTGATTGACGTGACCGCCCGCAACCGGATGGTTGCCGATCCCTATCCGGTGCGACTGTGCGCGCGCGATCAGGTTAATCAGGGGGCAGCGCTGCTGATGACGTCAGTGGGCAAGGCGCGCGCCTTGGGCATAGCGGAAAGCCGGTGGATTTTCGTGCACGGGCTGGCGACGGGCACCGAACGTGATCTGATCGACCGGCCTGACTTGAGCGCGGTGCCGAGTGCGACGGCGACGATCCACGCGGCGCTCGATGCGGCGGGCAAAGGGATTGCCGACATTGCGCATTTTGATTTTTACAGCTGCCTTCCGATCGCAGTCTTCGCAACGGCCGTGGATGCGATGGGAATCGCGCCCGATGATCCGCGCGGGCTGACGGTAACGGGCGGTCTCCCGTTTTTTGGCGGGCCGGGGAATAATTATGCGACGCATGCCCTGGCAACGATGGTCGAGCAGCTGCGCATAAACCCGGATGCGTGCGGGCTTGTTTTTGCCAATGGCGGTCATATGTCGAAATTCGGGGCTATCGTTCTGTCATCGCTGCCCGCTGCGTGGCGCGACGTCGCGGTCATATCGTCCGACACTGCAACGGCGGTCGCCGTGGACTGGCACCCGACCGGGCCGGGCCATGTGCTTGGCTATACCGTGCTCTATGCCAACGGCCACCCGGTGCGTGCCGTCGTGATTGGTGATCTCGACAGTGGCGCGCGGTTTATCGCGAATGAAGCCGATGCCGAAACGCTGGCACAATGCCTAAGCCGCGACATTTTTGGTGCCAGGGTTGCGGTAAGCACGGCGGCGGACGGCAACCGCTTTACGCTGACCTGACTTTATTCGGCGGGCTGCGCGACGGGGGTTTCGCCGCCACCATTGGTGAGTTTGCGACGCAACCACGGGGCAACGCGGTTTTCAAAGCCGACGGCAAGGCTGAATGTCGCGGGCACGATGACCAGCGTCAGGATCGTCGACATGATCAGCCCGCCAATGACCACAATCCCCATCGGTGCACGCCAGCTGCCATCACCACCCAGCGCCAGCGCAATCGGCAACATACCGGCAACCATGGCGACCGTGGTCATGACAATCGGCTGGGCACGCTTGTGCCCTGAATCGAGGATGGCCACGCGCTTGTCGACGCCCTTGCCCATTTCCTCGAGCGCAAAATCGACCAGCAGGATCGAGTTTTTCGCGACAATGCCAAGCAACATGAGAATGCCGATCAGGACGGGGAGTGAGATTGGGTTACCGGTAATCATCAAAGCAATCGCACCGCCAAGCGGCGCCAGCGCCAGCGACCCCATGTTGACGAACGGTGGCATAACGCGACGATAGAGCAAGACGAGGACTGCAAAGACCAGCAGCGTGCCCGAAATGACAGCAACAGCGAAGTTGAAGACGAGCTCTTGCTGCAGCTTGTCATCGCCGAACGACACGCGCTCGACGCCCGTCGGCAGGTTTTTCATCGTCGGCAGGGCATCGATTTCTTTTGATGCCGTGATCACACCGGGGGCATAATCCGCGCCGATCGCGACGCGGCGGTTTTGATTGTAACGGCGCAGAACCGATGGTCCGGCGCCGAAACCAATGTCAGCGACGACCTTGAGGGGGACTGTGTCACCGGACGCCGTGGGTACCGGAAGGTTTTCAAGCGTGGCCAGGCTTGTTCGCGCATTCTGGTCAAGCATGACGCGGATCGGTATTTGCCGATCCGTAAGCGAAAACTTGGCAGCATTCTGGTCGATCTCGCCTTGCGTTGCGATGCGGATCGTCTGGCTGAGGGCGGCAGTCGAAACGCCAAGGTCTGCCGCGACCGAAAAGCGCGGCTTGATCGTAATTTCGGGGCGGGGAATGTCGCCGTTGATGCGCGGCGCGCGGAGTTGCGGCAGTGCTTTCATCTCCTCGACAATCTTGTTCGCTGTTTGCATGACAAGCGCCGGATCGCTGCCCGCGAGCATCAGTGTAACATCGCGGCCAAGGCCACCCCCCTGACTCTGGAAGGTAACGCGCGCGTCGGCAACTTCGCGTAGTTTTCCCGCCATATCGCGTTCGAATTC
>JAYWFN010000105.1:0-5073 GCA_043778785.1 Sphingomonas sp.
CTCTGGAATCGGTTTGGCAGGGAATGAGCGCCGCCAATTTATACTTTGCTGAACAAGCACCTTGGACGGTTCGAAAAACGGACCCCGTTCGCGCCAATACGATCCTTTACTACACAGTAGAAGCGATCAAACGATTGGCTATCATGGCGCAATGGGCGATTCCTTCGGGCGCAAATGCAATACTGGATTTGCTTTCTCAGCCCGAAGATCGCCGCGGCTTTGCGGACGCGGCGCATATGATCGAGGCGGGTCGCGCACTACCGATGCCCGTCGGCATATTTCCGCGTCTCGAATTGCCAGCCTGATGTTCGTCGATTCGCATTGTCACCTTAATTACAAGGGGTTGGTCGAGGATCAGGCCGCTGTGCTTGACCGCGCTCGGGCGGCTGGCGTGTCAACGATGCTCAACATTTCGACGCGCGAGAGCGAGTGGGATGACGTCGTTGGTGTTGCGGAGCGGCACGCGGATGTCTGGGCCTCGGTCGGCATTCACCCGCATGAGGCCGATGCGCACCCCGACGTCGACACGGCCAAGCTGGTCGACCGCGCGCAACATCCGCGTATTGTGGCCATAGGCGAAACGGGCCTCGATTATTATTACGATAAAAGCGACCGCGCGCAGCAGCGGACGAGCTTTCGCAGCCACATTGCCGCCGCACGCGAAACCGGCCTGCCGCTCATCGTTCACACGCGCGACGCCGAAGAGGATACGGCAGCAATCCTGACCGATGAAATGCGAACAGGCGCTTATACCGGCGTCATCCATTGTTTCACGGCGAGCGATGTTTTTGCGCGGACGGCGCTTGATCTCGGACTGTATATCTCGATCTCGGGCATCGTGACATTCAAGAACGCCAAGGACTTGCAAGCCACAGCTGCAACCATTCCGCAGGATCGTCTGCTGATTGAAACCGACTCGCCGTTCCTTGCGCCAGTGCCGCATCGCGGAAAGCCTTGCGAACCGGCGTTTGTTGTCGACACGGCGCGTTTTCTTGCCGATTTGCGTCACATCGGGCTGGATGACCTCGCGCAGACAACGCGCGACAATTTCTACGCTTTGTTTAGCAAGGCCGCCTGATGGACAACGGTATTTCCTTTATCTGGGGGATCGGCGCGCTGGTTCTCGTGGTCTCGAGCCTCGTCGCGCAAAAGCTGCCACTCGGCAAAGCGCTCAAGATGGCGCTGATATGGGTTGCCATTTTTGGCGCGATGTTTGTGCTGTTTCTATTCAAAGACGAAGGTCGCGAAGTCTGGCGCCGCGCCACGGCCGAAATCTCGGGCGATGCGGGCCAAATCGACGGCACGACAATGCGTCTGAAGCGCGAGGAGGACGGCCATTATTGGGTGCGCGCCGCCGTTAACGGCAAACCGGTTCGTTTCATGATCGACAGCGGCGCGACAACCACGACATTGTCGCAAGAAGCCGCACGGTCCGCCGGTGTCGAGCCATCGGCAGGCTTTCCGGTTCTCGTCGAAACAGCGAACGGAACCGTCGAATTGCAACGCGCGCGGATCGAAACACTGGCGGTTGGAACGATTGTCCAAAAAGATGCAGCCGTCTTGATCGGCAGCGAAGCGCTGGGGGACACGAATTTGCTGGGCATGAGCTTTTTGTCATCGCTCAAGAGCTGGCGGGTCGAGGGGACGACGCTGATCCTTGAGCCCTGACATTCGCCGCTACGGCCTCACCCGCGCAGTTGCGACAAACGTAGGCGTTGGCTGATCGCAATCCGCCCATCGACACTTTCGACCTCCAGCACGATCTCGGGATCGGGCGCTGCCCAGTCGATACGGATCCGCCCATAATTTTGCGCGAGCAACCCTTGGCCGACGCGGAGCCGGTTTGGCCCCAGAAACTCCCATACCTGCGTCAATCCCGACGACGTCAGGTCATAGAGTGGATAGCGGACGCCTTCGGTCAGCTTCGACAATTCGGCATAATGCGTATCGCCCGAAATCATGATCAGGCCATCAACGCGGGCAAAGCGGATCAAGTCGAGCAGGCGCTGGTGATCGGCTTGGTAGTTGATCCATGCTTCATATCCCGGCGCATCGGCAAGCACTTGGGTTGACGAGGCAAAGATGCGGACTTCGGCGGGTTTGCGAAACTCCTCGGCGAGCCATGCCCATTGCGCATCGCCGAGCATTGTCGCTTTTGGATCAGGATTGACCAGATAGGGCCCGCGATCTTTCGGTTCCTCGGTAAGGCCGAGCAAACCAGAGCGGAATGTCCGGTTGTCGGGTAAGATCATCTGCACGCGCTTGCCCGGCGGGCCATAGATATAGCTGGTGTAAATCCCGGCGCGCGACCGGCGCGGGCTGTCCGCCGGTTCGCCCCAGAATTCACAGAACAACTCTTTCGATTCGGCTTTCTTGGGATATTCGCGGCCGCCGTCATTGACGCCAAAATCGTGGTCGTCCCATGTCGCGATTACGGTCGATTGCTGACGAAGGGTGCGAAAGCCCGGCTTGGCGGCAAACTTGTTATATTTGGCGCGCATAACGCCCATATCTTCAGTGTCGCCGTAGATATTATCACCGAGAAAGACGAACAATTCGGGCTTCCACGCATTGACGCGGTCCCAGATCGGCTGGGGCTTGTCCTGATGCGCGCATGACCCGAAGGCGATGCGCGTCAGTGCTTTGGTTTCACGCGCCGCAACCGGCAGCGCGGGCAGGGCAGCAAGCGCACCGGCGCCTACCACCAGTTCGCGGCGCGTGACGGCCATCAGAAACCGGCCTTTACAGTGACGAAGAACTGCTGCGGCGCGCCCGCCAGCAACGTCTGGTTATCGCCACGATTGCCGAAGCCGTTCGAGCCGATGGTCGCGACATATTTGAGATCGAACAAATTGGTCGCATTCGCCTGAATCTCGATCTTGGAATTTAAGCGATAACCGAGCGCGGCGTCAACAATGGCGCGGCCGGACACTTTGCGGTCATTCTCATAGTTGAAAAAGCGTTCGGACATATAATTCACCCCGATACGGCCAAATGGCCCCATGCCTTTGTCGTAGACCAGTTCGATCTTGGCAAGATGTTCGGGGCTGTCGACGACGGTCTTGCCTGCGGTTGCCGCGATCAGCGCGCCAACGCTGTTGATCACGTTGTTGCGATAAGTTGAATCATTGTAGCTGTAGGAGGCAAACGCACTCAAACCATCAAACAGCTTGGCTTCACCGGCAAGTTCAAAACCATAGGACCGGACATCGCCAACGTTCTGGAGCACTGCCGGATTGCCGATAATTCCCGCGCCTGTGGCAAGGCCGAGCAAACGGTTGCGGAAGTTGATATAGTAAAAGCCGATCAGTGCATTGAACCGGCCACCCTTGATCCGGCCGCCCAATTCATAGGTGTCCGACTCTTCGGGCTTTAGCGTCGTGCGGATCGCGTTGAACCCCGCCTGCGTCGTGGCGAACGGGCCGCCCGTTGACGAACTTGTGAAAGCGCGCGTGGCTTGTGTGAAGCCCGCAAAAACTTCGGCATTGTCGCCGATCTTGTAAGTCAAACCCCCATGCGGCTGGAACCAGTCCTTCGACTGGATCGTGCCCGATGCGAGCACCCCGGCAACAATCGGGGTTGCCCTGTTCTTCACAGCAAAGCCCTTAGATCCCAATGCGATCGTCAGGTCTCCAAACGTGATCAGATCCTCTATTGAGTACTGATACGTCTGCGTGTTGAAATCATATTCCCACTGTGTGCGAAACGGATTGCGCTGGAACTGCCGTGCACTGCGGCCAGGATTGGTCCGGTCGCCAAGAGCATAAAAACGCCTTGCCTGCTGGAAATCATTATTCTCATACCATCCGGTGGCGGTCAGCTTGTTCCAGTCGAGCTCATGCGTGAACGATCCGAACACACCCGTTCGGCGGATGTCATATTCGGTCGTGCGCACCGAAATCGGCACGCCATTGGGGCTCGGCACATAGGGCGTGAACCATGTCCCCTGACCCGAATTACTGTGGTAATAGCCTTTCAGCGCAACAGTGAACTCCTCACCGATCGGGCTCGAAATGCCGAGCGAGCCGAGATAGTCGCGGCGCAGGCCCGAGGCATCAAAATAAACATCGTCGACGAACTTATAGGGTGCCGGAAAGACTGATCCTGCTGCTGCATTGGTTGGCCGATTGCCGGTTATATCCGACAAGCCGTCCGGCACTGCGATACCAGTGCTGTTGTTCACGTTGTCGATGTTGTTCGCAATGTCGGCCAGCAACACCGCTAGCGTGTAATTATCGCTAATATTGTCAAGATTATAACCAAGCCGCCCGATCATCTCGAGGTTCAAATCTTGATAATCCTGCTCGATGCGATTCGAATAGTTGAACATGCCGGTTATGGTCGCAGAGCCGACCGGGATCAGGATTTTGCTGTTGATCGCGTCGCTGCGCTGGATACCGGCACCCTTCCATTTGTTCGTGGTATAGCCTGCGTAGGAGAGCGAGGCGCGAACGCCGTCCATGCTGCCCGAATCGATCCGCGCAAAACCACGGAATGTCCGGTCGCTGCCCGCTGTGACCGCGCCGTCGATGCCAAGCTCTTCGCCCGGATCGCGCGAGAAAAACTGGATCGTGCCGCCTAAATTATTCGTGGCGTTGGTGCCGACCGCGCCTGCTCCTTGCGTCACGCGCACGCTGCCGACGTTCTCGGTGATAATCGCGCGGCTGATGTGCAGGCCGTTGGTGTTGCCATAGCTCGCGTCACCCAAAGGAATGCCGTCGAGCGTGAACCCCAGTTGCTGCTGGTTAAACCCGCGAATCGAAATGCGCTGTGACCACTCATAGGTGCCAAAGGCATCGGCCGACTGGAAATTGACGGACGGCAGCTTGGCAATGGCCTTCAGCGGGCTGGTGCCTGCCGCAAGAATCGCCAGATCTTCGCTTTGTAGCTCCTGAACCTGCCGCGTTTCGCCGCGCCCGATAACGATAATGTCCGCGCTTTCTGCTGCTTCGTCGGCGGGCGCCTGCGCATGAGCGGGCGCAATGGATAGTGCCGTTCCGGCAAGCAACGTCGCGATGATGTAGCGCATGTGAATTCCCCTTCGTTTGAGGAAGTCGCCCTAGTCATGCTGCA
>JAYWFN010000106.1:0-11920 GCA_043778785.1 Sphingomonas sp.
GCATGACTGAGCATCACACCCTTTGGACGCCCGGTTGATCCCGACGTATACAATATTGCAGCAAGCGAACTCGGGTCAGCGGAGGACGGTGGCAACGCCCCTCCCTTACTGCGCGCCGCGATGGCTTCATTCTCGAGCCAAAGGACGCATCCATCCGGAATGTCACCGTTGGTCATCAAAGCCGCGCGGTCGGGGCTGGTGAGCAGCAACGACGCGCCACTGTCCGCCAAGATATGCGCAACCTGTGCCCGCCGCAGGACAGGATTGACCGGTATATGAACGAGGCCCGCCCTCGCCGCCGCCAGAGGCATCAGGCAGGCTTCTATCGTTTTGGGGAGCCATGTCGCCACCCGCGCACCCGGCGCGAATCCCTGTGCCGCTAAAGCCGCCGCGAGCGCGCCCACTGCTTTTTCTGCATCCGCATAGCTCAGTGTTACCGACTTGGTAACCAAAGCGGGTGCATGTGCGTTTCCATCGAGCAACAAGTGATCGATCGGGCGCGGCGTCGGGTCTGGTAGGGTCACCCTTGCTCCTTTAGGTTCACCGCAAGATCGCGGCCAGTCGGGGACGTAACGCTTTGTGGGTAAAGGGTGAAATATTTCGTAACCTCGATGAGGCGACGGCAAGCGCGCGCGGTGAGCTCGACCGCGCGGCCCAGCAATCGTTGTTTGACCGGATCGAGTGGTTTCGGCGCACCGACGCACTGGCATCGCCCGGCGGAATACCCCTGGTTGTTCGGTCCCGCGCCGAAGGATCGGACTGCTGGCTATTTCTGACCGAAACTGGCGGAAAGGCAAAAGCGCTCGCAAGCTGGTATAGCTTGGTCTTCCGACCCGTTTTCACCGGCGCGCCAAGCGATGCGACCAAATTTGCGCTGTTGGTCGCAACGGCGCGACGACTGACCAAACGCCTTTCAAGCATCACCCTCGGCCCAATGCCCGCAGATGACACCGCTTTGGTATCGCGCGCTTTCGACCGTGCTCGCTGGATCACGACATCGCACGAATCGACCGTGAACTGGACAGTCTCGACCGACGGTTTGAGCTTCGAAGATTATTGGTCGGCTCGCCCCGGGGAACTGCGCTCCACAGTCAAGCGCAAGGCAGCCAAGCACGGTATCGAAACGCAAATTTATACCATGTTCGACGACAAAGCATGGACCGATTATGAATCGATTTACGCCGACAGTTGGAAAACAGAAGAAGGCGCGCCCGCCTTCCTCCGCGAAATGGCACTGACCGAAAGTGCCGCTGGTGCCCTGCGGCTCGGCGTGGCCACGATCGAGGGCGAGGCCGTTGCGGCACAGCTGTGGACTGTTGAAAACGGCCACGCCATTATCCACAAGCTCGCTCACCTCGAAAGCGCCAAGGAACAGTCACCCGGCTCAGTGCTTACGGCCGCAATGTTCGCGCATGTCATCGATGTTGATCACGTCGCGCTGATAGACTTTGGCACCGGCAATGATCGGTATAAGGCCGACTGGATGGACAACCGCGCACCACTATTCACTGTGCAGCTGTTCAACCCGCGCCGACCGGCAGGCCTGTGGGGTGCGGCAAAAGTATGGCTATCGACGCTTGTCCGACGCGGCGGCGCTCGCTAGTTCCGCCGCGATGATGGATGCCCAGGCTGTTTCGGATGTCGTGCGCGCAATTTTGCGCGACATCTTGTCAATCGATGCGAAACGCGCCGATGCGTTCAATGCCAATACGATGCTGTTCGGTGCGCTTCCTGAACTGGATTCGATGGTGGTCGCGGGCCTGCTGACCGAGATGGAGGACCGTCTCGGGATTATTATCGACGATGACGACGTCGACGGCGATCTGCTGGCAACCTTTGGCAGCCTGACCGATTATGCCGTCCGTAAAGTCACCAGATGAGCGAGATCTATCGCTGGCGCGGTGGAGCCGAACATGTGTTGCGACATGGAGCGGGATCGCCGGTCACGCTGCTCGTGCTCCCCGCTCTGTTAGAAGAAGCCAACCGGATGCGGCGCTTCACAGCCTCGGTGATGAGACATCTCGCGGCGCAGAATATCGGTACCATCCTACCCGACTTGCCCGGAACCGGGGAAAGCGAGACACCACTGAACAATGTCAATCTGCTGGATTGGCATGACGCCGTTTCAGCGGTGTCAGGCAATGTCATAGGCTCGGTAGCCATTCGTGGCGGGGCATTACTCGATGGAGCGTCGAAAAATCGCTGGCGTCTGGCCCCTGAAAGCGGCGAGCGGCTTTTGCGCGATATGACCCGCGCCACGGCTTTGTCTGCGGGCGTGCCGGCGAGTGAAATTGATCGGCAAGCACGCAAGGTCACAACACGGTTGGCGGGCAACGTCATCAATCCCACGCTTTACGTGGCGCTGCATGATGCGGCCCCAGTTGAGGCTGCGCACATAACAACGGTCGAAGGCCCGAAATTGTGGCGCGCTGCCGAGCCTAGCGACGACCCCGCTTTTGCAAAGTTGATAGCCGATGATATTTTTGCATGGACTAAAACATGCGGCGCATAGTCCAGTTCTCGTGTGAAGAGACAACGCTGTTCGGTACGCTTGACGAAGCTGTGTCGACGACTGGCCTGCTTATCGTTTCCGGTGGTAATGAAATCCGTATCGGCGCGCATCGCGGTATGGCTGAACTGGCACAAAAAATAGCTGCAAGCGGCTGTCCCGTGTTCCGATTTGACCGGCGCGGCGTCGGTGACAGCGAAGGCGAGAACAGCGGATTTGACTCAAGCGGACCCGATATTGAGGCAGCATCAGCAGCGTTCCGCGCCGCTTGTCCGCATATCAACCGCGTCGTCGCCTTCGGCAATTGCGATGCCGCAACCGCACTCGTTCTCCATGACAATAATGCTGACGGTCTGGTCCTCGCGAATCCCTGGGTCATTGAGCAAAGCGATGATTTGCCTCCAGCGGCAGCGATCAAAGATCGATACACGCGGCGGCTGCAAGATCCCAAGGCATGGTGGGCGTTGATAACCGGCAATCTCGATATTCGTAAAGCAATGAGCGGGTTACGCCGCATTTCCTCAGTAAGGAATGAAGTGACGAGCCTGCGCGATCGATTTGCCAAAGGGTTGGTCAATGACAGGAGGCCAACAACGATCCTGCTTTTGACCGGAGACAACACTGCCATCGCGTTCGCCGATGCGTGGAACAGACAGGCATTCGAAGCTGCCCGCAATCGAAACGACGTCAACATTGTTCGCTTCGAGTCGGCGTCACACAGCTTTGCAAGCGAGGCCGATTTTGCGCTTCTGGTAAAAACGCTGACCGACGCGCTGGCTCAATAACCCGCGCCAAACTCAGCAACGCCCAGAAACTTTTCGGCATCGAGCGCCGCCATGCAGCCCATGCCCGCCGCCGTGACGGCCTGCCGATAGATTTTGTCGGTAACGTCACCCGCCGCGAACACGCCGGGGATATTCGTCCGCGATGACCCAATTTCGATCAGCAAATAACCACCATCATCCATCGGCAAATGCCCTTTGAATATTTCGGTTGCCGGTGAATGGCCGATTGCGACAAATCCACCGTCGGCAGCGACATGTGATTTTTCGCCCGTCACGGTGTCGATCAAGTCAACGCCAACCATCCCCTCGGGATCGCCTGCGCCGACAAACGTCTCGACCCGCTTGTTGAACAGCACCGAAATTTTGGGATTGGCGAACAGCCGGTCCTGCAAAATCTTCTCGGCGCGCAAATGATCGCGACGGTGGATCAGCGTCACGTCGGGCGAGTGATTCGTCATGTAAAGCGCTTCTTCGACCGCGGTATTCCCGCCGCCGATCACGACCACTTTCTTGCCCCGATAGAAAAACCCGTCGCATGTCGCACAGGCCGACACGCCTTTGCCCTGTAGCCGCGTTTCGCTCTCAAGCCCCAGCCAGCGCGCCTGCGCGCCCGTCGCGATCACCAAGGTGTCGCACTTATAGATCGTTCCGCCATCACCCGTCAGCGTGAAAGGCCGCGCCGAGAGGTCAACCGCGACAATCGTGTCCCACATCATCGTCGTGCCGACATGTTCGGCTTGCTTCGTCATCTGCTCCATGAGCCACGGCCCCTGGATCACGTCAGCAAAGCCGGGATAATTTTCGACATCGGTCGTGATGGTCAGCTGCCCGCCCGGTTGAATGCCCTGCACAACAATCGGGTTCAGCCCGGCGCGCGCAGCATAAATCGCGGCGGAAAGCCCCGCTGGGCCCGAGCCAAGGATCAACATTCTCGTGGTGATTGTATCAGGCATGCCCATCTTTCGGTGAAGACGCGACAGTCGTTACCGATGGCGCGAACATTTATCGCGCCGTGGTAGCGGAGGAGGGACTCGAACCCCCGACCCCAGGATTATGATTCCCGTGCTCTAACCAGCTGAGCTACTCCGCCTCGACGGCGAAGCGCGCCTATAGGTGGGGGGGTTGTCGCGGTCAACGCCCCTCGGCATAGGCTGGCGCTATGCACGACATAAAAGCGATCAGGGAAAACCCGCAAGCCTTCGATGCGGGACTGGCGCGGCGGGGGTTGGGCCCTGTTGCAGGCGCCTTGCTCCAAATCGATGCGGCCAAGCGCCTTTCGATCCAGCAGACCGAAGTCGGTCAATCGCGGCGCAAGACACTGTCGCAGCAATTCGGCACTTTGAAAGCCAAAGGCGAAACGATCCCCATAGAGCTGGTCGCCGAACTCGAATCACTCAAGATCGACATTCCGCATAGCGAGGAGACTGTCGCGCGGATGGAAGCTGATTTGGTCAGCAGGCTCGCCGCCTTGCCCAACATCCCTGCAGATGACGTGCCCGATGGCGCGGACGAAGACAGCAACATTATCATTCACGAACGCGGCACGGTTCCCGCCTTCGCATTCAAGCCACAAGAGCACTCCGATTTCGGCCCTGCCCTCGGCCTCGATTTCGAATCGGCACAGGCCGTGTCGGGCGCGCGCTTTGCCTATCTGCGCGGGCAAGTCGCCCGGCTATCGCGTGCGCTGGGCCAGTTCATGCTCGGCATTCACACGACCGAATTCGGTTATGAGGAAATCGCCCCGCCATTGCTCGTGCGCGACGACGCGCTGATCGGCACAGGGCAACTGCCCAAATTTGCCGATGATCTGTTCAAAACCACCGATGGCCGCTGGCTTATCCCGACGGCTGAAGTGTCGCTCACCAATCTTGTCCGCGAAAAAATCCTCAGCAAAGGCGAACTTCCGCTGCGCTTTGTCGCGCTGACCCCCTGTTTCCGCTCCGAAGCAGGCGCCGCGGGTAAAGACACACGCGGGCTCATCCGACAGCATCAGTTCGACAAGGTCGAACTTGTCTCGATCACCACACCCGACACCTCCGCTGCCGAGCATGAACGCATGGCGCAGGCAGCCGAGACGGTTCTCGACCGCCTTGCCCTCCCCTATCGCCGGATGCTGCTCTGCGCCGGCGACATGGGGTTCACGGCGAAGAAAACCTATGACCTTGAAGTCTGGCTTCCCGGGCAAGCCGCGTATCGCGAAATCTCGTCCTGCTCGAACTGCGGCGATTTTCAGGCGCGGCGGATGAATGCGCGCTACCGTGTTCCCGGCGAAAAGGGCACGACGTTCGTCCACACGCTCAACGGATCGGGCGTCGCAGTGGGTCGTGCGCTCGTCGCCGTCCTCGAAAATTATCAACAGGAAGACGGCAGTGTCATCGTGCCCGATGCCCTGCTGCCCTACATGGGCGGCCTGACCAAGCTGGAGCCATAATGCGCATTCTTCTGACCAACGACGACGGCATTTACGCCCCCGGCCTCAAGTCGCTCGAAAAAATTGCCCGCACGCTCAGCGACGACATCTGGATCGTTGCACCGCAGGAAGAACAATCGGGCGCGGGACATTCGCTTACGCTCTCGCGTCCGGTCCGCGTTCGTCGTCATGATGACCGGCGCTTTTCGGTCAGTGGCACCCCGACCGACGCCGTGATGATGGCGCTTGGCGTCGTGATGGGCGATTTGAAACCTGATTTGATCCTGTCAGGCGTCAATCGCGGGGCGAACCTCGCCGAAGACGTCACCTATTCGGGCACGGTTTCCGCCGCGATGGAGGGCACGCTCGCCGGATACCGCTCGATTGCGCTCAGCCAGGTTTATGCCCGCGAAGGCATGGGCGACACCGTGCCCTTTGCCGCCGCCGAAGCGTGGGGCGAAAAGGTGCTGCGCCCGCTGATCGACGCGGACATGCCGCCGCGCACGTTGATCAACGTCAACTTCCCCGCACTTGCGCCCGATGCGGTCAAGGGCGTCAAGGTCGTGGAGCAGGGATTTCACGACTATGGCCGCGCCAAAATCGTTAAGGGCACCGATCCGCGCGGCTATCCCTATTACTGGTTCGGCCTTGGCCATGTCGCGCATGTGCCGGGGCATGACACTGACCTCGAAGCGATTGATCAGGGTTTCGTCACTGTGACGCCACTGCACCTCGATCTCACCCATTATGACTCGATGGCGACATTGAGTCGCGCCTTCGCGCCGTGATCGGCTGACATGACGCGGGGGCGCTTACTTATCGGAACCGGATTGTTGCTGGCGGGCTGTGTGCCTCCTGGTGCATCACGCCTTCCCGAAACGAAAACATCGACTGTGCCCCATATCGAGCCGCTGATGGACGGCCTGATCGACGAAACCCCGATCTGGGAAGCGCGGCCTGTGACAGCCAATGCGGTGACGATCAGTCAGACGATCTATGTCGTCAAACCTGGTGATGGCCTGCGCGCGATTGGCGAAGCGACGCGGGCGGGCTCCGAAACGATTGCTCGGGTAAATGGCCTGTCGCCGCCGTATCTGCTCAGGCCGGGTCAGGTGCTCCGCATCCCGGCGGGACGCTACCACCGCGTCGGCAGTGGTGAGACGGGCATTGCCATTGCCCGCGCCTATGGCATCCCGTGGCGCGTCATCGTGACAGCAAATAATCTTGCAGAGCCGTTTGTCCTGCGGGTGGGACAACGTCTTTTGCTGCTCGGAGAAGTAACACCTTCCGCCGACGTTCGCGCCGCTGCGTTCCGCATCAATATAGACGACATCGAAACCGGCAGTGCACCCGCGCAGACCGTTGTTTCCGATGCCCCGGCCTCAAACTTCGCCGGACGCTTCAACTGGCCTTTGACGGGAACGATCACCGAACGCTTCGGCCCCGTGGGTGTCGGTCGAATCAATCGCGGGATCGAGATTGCCGCACCATCGGGCAGCGACATTCGCGCGACTGCCGATGGCATCGTCGCTTTTGTCGGCAATAGCGGTTCAGTCGGCTATGGCGGCCTTATCCTCGTCCGTCACGGCGATGGCTGGATCAGTGTTTACGGGCGCGCCGCACAAGCCACGGTCGCGCGCGGACAGGGGGTCAAGGCAGGACAGAAGATCGGCAGCATCGGCGATGATGCAAAACTGCATTTCGAATTGCGCCGAAACCGGACGGCAGTGGACCCCACAAAATACTTGCCGTGAACGGATGCGCGGGCCGCGAAGGTTACAAAGGTTACACTAGCACAGCCATGCGACGGTTCGGCGAAGTTCTCGAAGTTCTCACTACGCCCCTACCGCGCCGCAGCGACCGGGAGATTGGTTGGGTTCGGAATTTTCAAAGAGCGAGCAAACGGATTTCGAATCGAACGTAACAAGAACAATTGGTGTAGGACAGCCGCTCTTTCCGTGAGGCTGGCAAAATCAGCGCATTCGGCCTATGCGCCGCCGTTCACATGGCAACAATACTCCCCTCCCCACCTAAAGTCGGCATGGTTTCGCTCGGCTGCCCCAAAGCGCTCGTCGACAGCGAACGCATCCTGACGAAATTGCGCGCCGACGGGTACGGCCTGTCGCCCGACTATGCCGGGGCCGATGTCGTGCTGGTCAACACGTGCGGGTTCCTCGACAGCGCGAAGGAAGAATCGCTCGAAGCGATTGGCGAAGCCTTGGCCGAAAACGGTCGCGTGATCGTGACGGGCTGCCTCGGCAAGGAAGCCGAAATGATCCGCGCGCGCTTTCCTAAAGTGCTCGCGATCAGCGGCGCCCATCAATATGAAGCCGTGGTCGGGGCGGTGCACGAAGCGGCACCGATGCCCGCCAATGCCTTTCTCAATCTCGTCCCCGACAGCGGCCTGAAACTCACCCCGCGCCATTACAGTTATCTCAAAATCTCCGAAGGCTGCAACCATCGCTGCGCATTTTGCATCATCCCGAGCATCCGCGGCGATCTCGTCAGCCGCCGCCCCGACGCCATCCTGCGCGAAGCCGAAAAGCTCGTCGCGGCGGGGACGAAGGAACTGCTGGTCATTTCACAGGACACGTCGGCCTACGGCGTCGACATCAAGCATCAGCCGCGCGAATGGCACGGCCGCGAAGTCCGCGCGCATATGACGGATCTGGCGCGCGAGCTTGGGTCGCTTGGGGCGTGGGTGAGGCTCCACTATGTTTATCCCTACCCGCATGTCGATCAGGTCATTCCGCTGATGGCTGAGCGCTTGATCACGCCTTATCTTGACATCCCCTTCCAGCATGCCGCACCCTCGGTGCTCAAAGCTATGAAGCGCCCGGCAAACGAAGCCAAAGTGCTCGAACGCATTCACAGCTGGCGCAGAATCTGTCCCGACATAACGATCCGTTCGACCTTCGTTGTCGGCTTCCCCGGAGAGACCGAGGCGGACTTCCAGTATCTGATGGACTGGCTCGAAGAAGCGCAGCTCGACCGCGTTGGCGCTTTCCGCTTCGAACCCGTCGAAGGCGCCACTGCGAACGCCCTGCCCGATCCCGTGCCCGAAGCGGTCAAGGAAGAACGCTACGCCCGCCTGATGGCACTCACCGCGCGGATCAGCGCCGAGAAACTGGCTGCAAAAGTCGGTCGCACGCTCGATGTCATCATCGATGACGTCGATGAAGACGGCGGCGCGACGGGCCGGTCACAAGCGGATGCACCGGAGATTGATGGATCGGTTTTCCTGCGCGATGCCGGTGGTCTTGCGCAGGGCGACATCGTGCCTGTGCTGATCGAAGATGCCGACGAGCACGATTTGTTTGGCGTGCCCACATGACCAACTTTTCGGTGTTACTCCAACCCGACAAAGCCCAACCCGCCCGCAGCATCCACCTCGTCGATCCGGCCGGCTACAATGACTGGCTGACGGCTCAGCCCGAACGGCACCGGACCGCCATCGCCGCGCAGGGATTGAAACCCGTTGGCTACGCCAGCGCGATCCTGCCCGGCGAGAAGCCCGATGAATGGGCGGTCGTTTCGATTGTCGCCAACACGAAATCGCTTTCGCCGTGGTGCCTTGCCAAGCTCGCCGAAACGCTGCCCGAAGGAACCTATCGCGTTGAAGCGATCGCCCCCGGCCCGTCGGCACTCGGCTGGCTGCTCGGCCAGTATAAGTTCAGCCGCTATCTGACGACCGACTTACCGCGCGGTCCCCGCATCTTGCTGACCAGCGACGTTGCGCAGATCGACAGCATGATTCGCGAAGCCGAAGCGGTGGCGCTTGTCCGCGATCTCGTCAACACGCCAGCGGCTGACATGGGGCCGGGTGATCTTGAAGCGCAGGCCGCAGCCATCGCCAAGGCCCATGACGCCGTGCTGACCGTGAGCAAGGGCCACGACCTCGAAACCGGCTATCTGATGATCCATGCTGTCGGCGCTGCGGCCGCCAAAGCGCATGCGCCACGCCTGATCGAGATCGAATGGGGAAACCCGGCGCATCCTCGTGTCGCCATTATTGGCAAAGGCGTGACATTCGATTCAGGTGGTCTCGACATCAAGCCATCGTCGGGGATGCGCCTGATGAAAAAGGACATGGGCGGCGCTGCGCATGCTCTGGCAATGGCGCAGTTGATCATGCAGGCCCGCTTGCCTGTCCGGCTTCACATGCTGGTGCCCGCCGTCGAGAACGCCATTGCGGGGAATGCTTTTCGTCCCGGCGATATTTTGACATCGCGCAAGGGGCTTACGGTCGAAATCGCCAATACCGATGCCGAAGGTCGCCTTGTTCTTGCCGATGCTCTGACCAAGGCGGGCGAAGGCGAACCAGCGCTGATCATCGACTTTGCGACACTGACCGGTGCCGCCCGTGTTGCATTGGGTCCTGACTTGCCAGCGACGTTCGGCAACGACGACGTGGTGACGGGTGATCTTCTCGCCGCCGCCAAGGACGTCAGCGATCCGCTGTGGCGCCTCCCACTTCACAGCGGCTATGATGACATGCTCAAATCAGACATTGCCGACCTGAACAATGCCCCCGACGGCGGCTTTGCCGGTGCGATTACAGCAGCGCTTTTCCTCCAGAAGTTCGTATCGCCGGATACGCCGTGGCTGCACCTCGACACATTTGCGTGGCGGCCAGCCGCGAAACCGGGTCGCCCGAAAGGTGGCGATGCGCTCGGCCTGCGCGCCGTATGGGCATTGTTGCGCGCTCGTTTCATTTAAGGGTCGCAACCTGTTGGATCGTCATGCGTTGAAACCTAATGCGCGACCCGATACTTTCCCGATGGATGCAAACATTGATCGACTATGTCCGATCAGGCCAACCTGATCTGACGAACCGCCAAATGGCGTTGATGATGCTGGTTTATCTGACGCCGGGGCCGCATACCGTGCGCGGGATTGCCAAAGGCTTGGGTGTCTCAAAACCAGTCGTCACGCGCGCCTTGAACAGGTTGGGCTCTCTCGGCTATCTGCGCCGACAACGCGACGAGGCCGACCGGCGGAATGTGTTCGTTGTGCGTACGGACGAAGGGGCGGATTTTCTTGACGAATTCGGGCGGCTCATTGCCGACAAACCACGATACGACGGCCCCATCAGCGCCGCTGCGTAAGCGTTTCGTCCTGTCGGGGCACTCCGCCGTGCTTGACCCCGCGATCCACGCCGTGCGCGATGACCTCGCCGATGTGGAACTCGCCGACCGCGTGTTTGCGCCGCATTATGCCAAAGCAATGGCCTGTAAAGTCATCATTCCCATGACTGTTCATGTAAAACCGAACGCCGAAACCGCCACTGTCGATACCGTGGCTGTGGGCGATACGGTTGACCTGTTCGATCTCAACGCCGGTTGGGGCTGGGTCCGTAGCGCAAAGGGCGTCGGCTATGTCCGCGCCGACGGGATTGTGCCCGCATGACGCGGATTTTCATCGATGGCGCGGCGGGAACGACCGGCATTGAAATCGAAGCGCGCCTTTTGGGGCGGGCTGAATTCGACCTGATCAAACTGGACGATGCGAAACGCAAAGATGCCACGGCGCGGCGCGATGCGTTGAACGCGGCCGATATTGTCGTGCTATGCCTGCCTGATGATGCCGCGCGCGAAGCTGTAGCACTGATCGATAACAAGACGACGCGCGTGATTGACGCATCGACAGCGCACCGGACGGCCAAAGGCTGGACTTATGGTTTTCCCGAAATCGGCAATGACGTTGCCAGCGCGATGCGCGTGTCCAATCCCGGTTGCTATGCGACCGGATTCATCGCGCTGATCGCACCGCTCATCAAAGCGCGTCGGATCGGGCCGGGAGCGCCGATCATGTGCAATGCGGTCTCGGGCTATTCGGGTGGCGGCAAGGCCATGATTGCCGAATATGAAGCGGCAAACCCGCCCGCATGGCGGACTTATGCACTGGGGCTCGCGCACAAGCATGTCCCCGAAATGCAGCTGCGGTGCGGGCTTACCAATCCGCCGCTTTTTGCGCCTTCGGTGGCCAATACTTATCGCGGGATGATCGTGGAGGTCCCGCTGTTCGGCGCAAACCCGAAAGCGATCCGTGAGACCTTGTCAGACGCTTATGCGGAATCGCCTATCGTCAACCTGCGTGAAATTGATGGCGACACGCTCGCCATCGAACATGCCGCCGGCAGCGACCGGCTCGACCTGTTCGTGTTCACCAACGGATCGCAGACGCGGCTGACGGCAGCGCTCGACAATCTTGGCA
>JAYWFN010000107.1:0-11891 GCA_043778785.1 Sphingomonas sp.
CGCGTTTCGCGACGGGTCTACCACCCAAGTGCTTTTTTTATGCGCACTGGGGTTAACCATCTGAAGGCCATCATGGCCACCTTGGCCGCCACGATTGCCGTGGCGGTATCGCCGGTTAACGCCCAAACCATTAGCAATACCGCGACAATCGAATGGCAAGTCGGCCCGACAACGCTGATCAAAGCGTCGAACAAGATCGATCTGGCGGTCGAACGACCGGCTGCAACGCTGTCGCTATCAACCTATCACTTTTCAGGCGGGCCCGGCGCTACTTTGCTGCCCGTTGCCAATACGCTATGCCGTGGTGCGACCGGTGACGTGCCTGTTGCGCTTGAAGGTGCCTTCGCCAACACGCCGTTAAGCCCCGCCGCTGTCGAACAGACATCGCGCGTTCGCGCCGGTGATCCGCTGATTGTCGGCATCACTTCAGCAGCGGACAATGTCCGGCCCGAAGCGATCGACACGATGACGGTGACGCTGACCACCGAATCGGGCGACAGTGAAACGCTGACGCTGCAAGAGACGGGTGCTAATACAAGCCTGTTCGTCGGCATTGTGAGAACCGCATCGGTTCCTCCAACGCCGGTTTCCGGTGATTGTCAGTTGTCACTTCGCCCGGGAGATACGCTGAAGCTTGCGTCCATCCGCGCCAAAGACGGCAGCGCGATCGCCAATTCATCAATTGAAATTCTCATCGATCCCTTTGGCATTGTTTTCGACAGTGGCGATGGTGCGCCAGTTCCCGGCGTCCGTGTGACGCTCATCGACGATGCCACCGGGCTGCCTGCCATTGTCTTTGGTGATGATGCGGTTTCACGCTTTCCATCAACGGTCCTGACGGGTTCAACCGTAACCGATGCCAGTGGCGCAAGCTACAGTTTCCCACCGGGCGACTACCGATTCCCATTCGTTCGTCCCGGGCGATACCGCGTGTTGGTGGAGCCGCCCAGCCCCTACACCGCGCCGTCACTTTCGACACCGGCCGAATTGGCCGGATTGTTGCGTCCGGACGGCTTGCCATACACGCTGATCGCGGGGTCCTACGGACAGCCTTTCCTTGTGCTCGATCCCGCCCCGGTTCGCGTTGATATTCCGATCGACAAGCCGGGCGCTCCTTTGCAATTGCGCAAGACTGCATCAGCAGCCGTCGCGGTCCCCGGCGATGCCATTCAGTATCGCATTATGATCACCAACGGCGATGCCGCGCGGGCAACCGGCGCAATCACCGTAAGCGACCGCCTCCCTGACACTATGCGACTAAAACCCAATTCGGTTCGTTACAATAGTATTTTAATACCTTATTTGGCTAGTAACGATGGACTTGACCTAACTATCGTCGTGCCGCCACTTGCGGCGCGCGCCTCGGGCACGCTGACATATCTCCTCGAAGTCCGCCCCGATGCGAAAGCAGGGCAGACCATGAACCGGGCGCAAGCGCGCGACAGCCGTGGCACCATGAGCGCTGTCGCCGATGCCATGGTGCGCATTGCCCGCGACACGCTGACCGACCGCCTGACCATCATCGGACGGATCACCGACGGTGGCTGCGCCGTCGATCCGGACAAAGCTAATGGGATCGGTGGCGTTCGCGTCATGCTGGAGGATGGCAGCTATGCGGTGACCGATCCCGACGGCCGGTATCATTTCGAAGGTGTCCTGCCGAGCACGCATGTCGTCCAGATGGACCCCTCTACATTGGGTCAAAGCCTCGTTCCCGCCAACTGCGCGCTGAATGCCCGCAGTGGCGGCAACCCGATTTCGCGCTTTGTCGAGGGGCAAGGCGGCGCACTCATTCGCGTTGATTTCCGCGCACAGTCGGGCGTTAACCCAGCGCTTGCGGCGAAAGCTGCTCCTGCCCGAACAAAACCGGTTGGCGAAGCGGCCGCTGCCGGAGCAGAGCGCAACTGGTTCGATGGCGAAGCACCGGGCGTCGCCTGGCTGTTCCCGAGTGCCGAGCACAACCCGCGCACACGCGCGGTCCGCGTTGCGATAAAGCATCTGCCGGGACAAACCGTTTCGCTGTTCTCCGATGGCAAAGCCGTTAGTCCGCTGTCGCTCGACGGCACACGCAAGAACGGCGACGGCAGTGTTGCCGTCACGCTCTGGCGGTCGCTCGATCTTGGCGAGCGCGACACGCGATTTATGGCCGAAGTGCGCGATGCCAATGGCGTAATCGTCGAGCGGCTCGAACGCACCGTTCACTATGCCTCGAACGCCATGACTGCGACGCTGGTCCGCGAAAAATCTGTGCTGGTCGCAGACGGCGTCACCCGCCCGGTGATCGCCGTGCGCATGACCGACCGCGACGGCAAGCCCGTCCATCATGGCCTTGTCGGTGATTTCGCGGTGCCTGCGCCCTATTACCCCGCCGCCGAAGCCGATGCGCAGGCAGCGCGCCAGCTTGCCGGGCTTGAGCGTGCACGTCCCGTCTGGCGTGTCGAAGGCGAAGACGGCATTGCCTACATCGAACTCGAACCAACCACGGCATCGGGCGGGCTGACACTCACCCTTCCCTTCCGTGACGGTCAGGTGACGCGGTCACAGCGGATTGAAACATGGCTTGAACCGGGTAACCGCCCGTGGACTGTTGTCGGCTTCGCAGCGGGCACTGCCGGCTTCAACACGCTCAAAGGCCGCCTCGAAGGTTTGGGTGCCAATGGCGACCATTGGCTGACTGACGCCCGTGTTGCGCTTTATGCCAAGGGCCGTGTCAAAGGGAAATGGCTGCTGACGCTAGCCTATGACAGTGACAAGAATGCCGACGAAAGCCGTTTTGGCGGCGTCATCGATCCGCAGTCTTACTACACGATCTATGCCGACCGCAGCGAGCGGCGGTATGACGCAGCATCGGTGCGCAAACTCTATGTCCGTCTCGAGCGGCCACAATTCTATGCGCTGTTCGGCGATTTCGAAACCGGCATGGTCGAGCCGCAACTGACGCGCTACGTCCGCAGCTTCAATGGTGTGAAAGCCCAGTATCGCAGCGAACATGTCGCCGCGACTGCCTTTGCCGCCGACACGCCTTATCGCCATCGCCGCGAGGAAATTCAGGGCAATGGCTTGACCGGCCCCTACCAGCTCGGCGCACGCGACATTCTGCCCAACAGCGAGCGGATCACGATCGAAGTCCGTG
Source organism: Sphingomonas sp. (assembly GCA_043778785.1). Taxonomy (GTDB): domain Bacteria; phylum Pseudomonadota; class Alphaproteobacteria; order Sphingomonadales; family Sphingomonadaceae; genus Sphingomonas_O. The sequence goes on from JAYWFN010000107.1 coordinate 3,134, forward strand.
ATCGCTTGCGCTCGAACCGGATCGTCGAGACCAAAACGCTGACACGTCATATCGACTATGACATTGATTATGTCGCAGGCACATTGCGCTTCCGCGATCCCGTGCTCAGCCGCTCGTCGCTGCTCGATCCCCAGGTTATCGTTGCCGACTATGAAGTCGATGGCATTGCCCAGCGTGTCACAAATGCTGGTGGTCGCGCAACGTGGACCAACACAGCCAAAACGCTGACCGTCGGCGGCAGTGTGATCCATGACGAGACCGACACGACCAAAACCAATGTCGGCGGCGTTGACGTCAAATTCCAACCTAATGCCGCGAATGAAATGCGTGCCGAATTTGCCGTCAGCGACAAATCGGTTCGCGGCGGCACCACACCGGCCGATGGCGGCACAGCAGCGGCCTATCTTGTTGAGGTCGAGCATCATGGGAAAGCCGTCGACCTGCTCGCCTATGTCCGCCAGCAGCAGGCCGGTTTTGGCGTCGGCCAGACGAATGCATCGGAAGCCAGCACCCAGAAATTTGGCTTCGACGGCCGCGTTCGCATCGGCGATGATCTCTCGTTGGTTGGCAGCGCATGGCAGGAGCGCTATCTCGGCAGTCTCGCCAAGCGGCAAGCGGCGCAGGCGCGGCTCGAATATCGGACGAAGGGGATCGATCTGCGTGCAGGCCTGACGATCGCAAACGACCGCCTCGCCGATGGCCGCGAGGCGCAGTCGACGATTGCGCAATTGGGCGCGACCAAGCGCTTCATGAACAACCGGCTCGAACTTGATGCGCAAACCGAATTTGCCCTCAGCGGTAAAGACGCAAGCATCGACGTTCCCGCACGGCACAAGGCAACGGCACGCTTTGCCATCACGCGCGACATCGCCATCGTCGGCGCGTATGAAATCGCCAAGGGTGATACCATCGATTCACGCACGGCGCGCGTCGGGTTCGACATCAAACCTTGGGACGGCGCGCGTCTCGTGTCGAGCATCAACCAACAGAGCATTGCCGAATATGGCCCGCGCAGCTTTGCTGCATATGGCCTGTCACAATCGCTGCCGCTCGGCAAAAACTGGTCAGTCGATTTCACAGTCGACGGCAACAAGACGTTGAACGGGATCGATGCCTCGCGCGTCCTGAACCCCGCGCAACCAGTCGCTTCGGGCGGCTTCATCGGCACAGACGGCGCCCTAACGGAGGACTTTACCGCCGTCACGGCAGGGGCAACCTATCGTGGCGATCGCTGGAGCCTAGCCAGCCGCGCCGAATTCCGTGCGGCGGATCGCAGCGATCGATACGGCCTCACAATATCAGCGTTGCGCCAGCTCGGTGAAGGCCGCGCGCTCGGGGGCCAGTTCAGCTGGTTCCGCGCCAACGGCAACGCCGCGCCGACGACGCAAGCGACATCGCTGGCACTCAGCTGGGCAAACCGCCCCGATGACAGCCGCTGGTCGTGGCTCGAAAAGCTCGAACTGCGCAGTGACAGCGTCAACGGTGCTGTTGCCGGGTTGCCAGGTCCGATCGGTGGTGCGCCGTTGCTGGTGACGGGTAATGCCAGCACAAAGCGCGTCATCAACAGCCTCAGCGTCAACTGGTCACCAGTCACGAAATCCGAAGGTCGCTATCTTGGCCGCAGCGAAGTCTCGCTCTTCTGGGGCACGCGCTATGTCGCTGACCGGATCGATCAGGACGACGTGACCGGCTGGTCGAACGTCGTCGGCGCTGACATCCGCTTTGACCTTTCCGAAACCGTCGATGTCGGCCTTGCGGGCACCGTGCGCGAAAGCAATGGCGGCAAAGCCATCAGCTATTCGGGTGGACCATCGATCAGCCTCTCGCCCTTCGAAAACAGCTACATAACATTGGGCTACAACGTGGTTGGCTTCCACGACCGCGACTATAGCGACGCGCGCTACACACGCAGCGGCCCTTATGTCACGCTTCGCCTGAAATTCGACCAGAATTCCCTCGGTGGAATGGGACTCGGTCGCCGATAAACCATTCTGGTTCGTTGTAAAAATTGGCGACGCACCGCACAATCTGCTCGCACTCGCTGTCGTTTCAAGGCAAAAGCATTGCATGGTTTTCAACCGAACAGTGCTGACTTTCGTTGCACTATCGACGCTTGGTGGTTGTGTATCACCGCTGGGCAATGGCGTGTTACGATCAGTCGACGATCTGCCGCGCAATGCGCGGATGATCATGGCATCATCAACTGAACCCCTTTCGGTGATGCAAGTCAGCGTTCGCGACGCAACCCAAACAGCGTTGACCCGCCTCGGCTATCAGTTCGGCGGCAAGGGCGAATTTGTCGTCGATCACGCCTATAGCGAACGGCCGCTAAGCGTCAGCTTCGAGAGCGAGGGCGGGCTTCATTCGGGTGTGGCAAAACTGCCCAATCTGGCGATTTGTGCACAACGGATTCACCGGCTTACACTTGTCGTGACCGAACAGCGGTCGGGAAAACCGGTCTATCAGGGGCAGGCCGAGATCACGCATTGCACAGGCGCAAAGGAGGATAACGCAATACGCCTCGCCAATGCTGCTGTGGCCAAGTTGCAACCCGCTCTGGTGACGCCTTAGGCCAGCGGTAGCCGGATCGTAAAACATGTGCCGCGCGGCGCATTATTGTCGCAGATAATCTCGCCGTGATGTCGTTGAACAACCGCCGCGACGAACGCCAGACCAAGGCCGCTGCCATCTGTCGATGTGTCGCCCCGATCGCCGAAACGCGCGAAAATGTTTTTCGCTCGTTCGGGCGGAAGGCCGGGTCCGTTATCCGATATGGTGATGACGGCGTGGGCGTGCTCTGCGTCACGGTCGACCGCTAGGCCGCACGTCACCGTGCCCGATGTTGGTCCATATTTGATGGCGTTGTTGATGAGATTGGATAGCGCGCGGAGCAAAGCGCTCGCGTCACCCGTGATGAATAGTTCGGCATCAAGGCCTGAGGTCGTGATGCGAACGTCACGTCCTTTGGCTTGAGGCCACGCCATATCAATCGCTTCGCTCAGTATCGCTGCAATATCGACATCTTCGAATGTTTCACTGATTGCCTTCAGTCGCGCCAGCTGAACAAAATCATCAGCGAGACGAAGCGTTTTCTGGGCATAATCGGCAATGCGACCGTGCGCTGCCGCATCCATAGGCACTTTTGAATCGTTGCCGAGCAGCATCAGTATCGCTGATTGCGGTGCCCGCATATCATGCGACAGAAACTCGAGCATTTCTTCGCGCTCGCGTCCAAGTTCGCGCAAGGTGGTGGTTTCGGCAAGCATCGTAATCGACCCCGGTCGATCACCAAATAGGACATTTTTATGCAGAAAACTGCGGCCATCGGGCAGGCGCAATTCCTCGCCATCGTTCACATGATCGGCTCCCGACCTCGCCAGCAGATCCGTCATTGCGACACCGATGGCATTGGGCCCGAACAGCGCAAGCGCCGCAGGATTGGCCAATGCGACCATACCGCTACTATCCAAAACACAGATCGCGTCGGGCAAACCGGCAATGATGTCAGCGATAAAGCGTCGACGATCGCTCATGTCGCTGATGACGCCTTCAAGCTCGGCCGCCTGACGTCCGATCGTGTCCAGCGGATGTGATGATGCCGATGTCGTAAATGGCTGGTCCGATGCCGCGCGCAGAAATTGTGACTGTGCAATCAGGAATCCGCTCAGCGCCTGAAGCCGTCGCCATCCCCACAGCGGATAAGCGATAACGATCCCAATCAATGCCGCCGATGGCGGGAGCCACATACCGCCGACCGCAAGCGCCAGAGCCGACACGGTCCCGATCAAACCAAGAAAAGCCAGCGATAAAGCAAGATTGGCATTCGGACGAAAGCGCCAGAACAGCAGCATCAGGATCAGGACCGGCACAGCGCTGAACAGGACGACGGTGGATCGCGCGACCGGCTGGATCAGGCGATCGGCCATCAGTGCATTGAGCAAATTAGCCTGGATCTCGATGCCCGCCATGCTGCTGCCCGCGACGGCCGAAACCGGATACCGGTCCCCCATACCGTCGGCCGTTCCACCAACAAGGATGATCTTGTCGCGCAGGAAAACAGCGGGAACAGCACCGTTCAACAGGCTTGCATAGGAAACACGACGAAAGTTGCCCACGGGATGCATTGGCAGCAGCGGCGATGCGTCATGAGTTTTAGCCGCAGCAAGCGCCAGCCTTTGGAACGCAGGCGAAGGATTACCATTTGCCTTGCGGTAGGTCTGCTCCATCAAATGCGGCAACTTCTGGCCAGCTGCGTTGGTCTGAAGCTGTGCGCGGCGGACCAAGCCATCGCTGTCGAACATAAGATTGACTTCGCCGACGCCCGCAGCAGCCCGTCGTAACGGCTCGACCGGAAGTGTCAGTGTCTCGCTTGCGCCATTCTGGCCAGGCACCTGATACAGGACCGGCAACAGCGTTGGCGCGCCGCCGACTAGCGCAGCCGCCAGCGCCGCATCATCGGCTGCGGGGCCGGGCTCGAGGAAAAGCACGTCATAGGCGATCACGCGGGGCTTATACGACTTCATCTGCGTCAGAAACCGGGCATGAACGCTGCGCGGCCACGGCCAGTTACCGATGGCGGCGAGGCTGTCATTGTCGATCTCGACGATGACGATGCGGTCATCGGGCGCTGCGGCGCGCAACGGCGCGGCCACATCGAGCAACAGGTTATCGAGTTTGCCCGACAGGCCAAAATACGCCGTCGACGCCGCCACCAGCATCCCGAAAAGCGCGACCAAGGCCCATTCGAGAACAAGCCGACTCCGCAACAAAGGCTATTTTCCCTTGCCGGAAATCGTCAGGGTTTCTGGGTCGGTCCAGAACTCGTTGATGTCACCATCGGTCACCCGCCGCATCCCGATGCGCCACGAATAGACGCCAGGCGAAAGTCCATCGACGATCATCGCATAGGTTGTCAGACCGGTTTCGTCGATGATCGGCACCGCGCCATTCGCTTTTGAAAAAAGCTGCAAACGGAACACCGGCTCGCCGCGCCCGTCGGTCTCCCACTGAAATTGCTGGCGGCCCCGATCAAGCGTGCTGACTGATCCGATCAGCGGCGCGATTTCGCGTGTGATCGGATAGGTCTGCGAAAGCCCCTCAAGGCCGCTTGGCGCAATCGCCATCGCCCGCGCAAAATAGCGACCGTTGGCGATGCCTGCGACCGTCAGTTTGGGGCCGACGCTCCGTGCCTCGGTGACCATGTTTTGAAACGCGTCGTCGGTCGCAAGTTGGAGATGATAGCCCTGAGCCGTTGGCACCGGCGCAAGGTTGAAATCGAGCATCCGCGCGCGCCAGATTTTGTCCGCGCCAACAATGGCCGGTGGCGGCAACAGTTCTTCGGTGCCGACATCCCCGCTTGCCGCCGCAGCGGCGCCATAGCCAGCGGGGACCAGCGATGTCGCGGTGGCTGCGCTCGGCCCATCAACGGCCACCTTGCCTTCCAGAACTTCGGTAAGCGAGGGATGATCAGCGCCATCATAGCCAATGCGGAATTTGGTTCCGCGAACAGCTGAAACAGCAATCGGCGTGCGCAAGCGAAACAGATTGTTGGGATCGCGCGCCGGGGTGACCGACATTTCGGTGCGACCGCTTTCGACGAGGAAATCGAAATCGGTACTTTTGGTGAGCAGGAACTGACGCATGTGGACAATCCGCACGCGGCTTTTTGTCGGCAACGTCATCCGCGATCCGTTCGATAACGCGATGGTGACGAACCCATCGATGCCGGTTTGAAGGACATTGCCTTCACGGATTGCCATCCCAACGCGCGGTGTTGCGAGTGTGCTGGAGTCGCCGACCGACACGGTGCCCTTGAAGCTCGCGACTGTTGCCTGAAGCGGTGTGCTGCGCAGTAACGGCACGGGAACGAGAATGACGCGACCCGGATAAATCCGTTTGGGATCGGGCACATTATTGGCTTTGACCAGCTGGTCATAAGCATTGGCACCAGTCAGATATTTCGCGGTCAAGCCAAGCAGCGTGTCGCCCGCTTTAACGGTGTAGCGGACCGTTGCCGGCGCGTTCGCCTGCGCAACCGCTGACGACGGTTGCGACATCGCGCCCACGAGCGCCAGCGCGGCAATGACGTTCTCAAGCCGCGTCATCAAAACTTTCCAGACGGTAACCGAACCCGAAAATTGTATGTAGCCTAAAGCCGTTTTCGGGCTTGAGTTTGAGCTTGTTGCGCAACCGCGAGACGTGGACGTCGAGCGTGCGCGTCTGCAAATCGCCCACGCTGTTCCAGATCGTTTCGAGGATATAGGCGCGCGACAGCGGGCGATGCTTGTTTTCGAAAAAAGCCCGCGCCAGCGCAAATTCCTTTGCGGTCAACTCAACGCGCTCGCCCGCAACCGACACGCTGTTCTCGAGCTTGTCGAACACATAATTGCCAAACGAAACCCTGCGCAAATCGGCGTCAGCCGCTTTCCAGTCGCGCAACCGGGCATCGACACGCGCGAGGATGATTTTATCTTCTTCGGGCTTGACGATGTAATCATCAGCCCCGGCGTCGAGCCCGCGGACGATATCGGCCTTGTCGGCGCGGTTCGTCATCATGATGATCGACGGGCGGACCAGCACATTTGCGCCAACCCACGCCAGCACGTCGAGGCCGCTAAGGCCCGGCATGTTCCAGTCGATGACCAGCAAATCAAACGTGTCGCGTTGCAGCGCGGTGATCATCTCCTGTCCGGTGGCGAACGATGAACAGGCATAGCCGCGCGTTTGCAGCAGCGCCTGAAAATGCTTGCGCACGACCTCGTCATCATCGGCAATTGCGACACGCATAATCTGTTCAACCCCAACGACTGTGCTCTCGTCAGCAGCACCGTGCGCGGTCGTAAGGGTGTCGACATCATTAGTCATTGGACAGCCTTTTACATTTACAATTGTTTACAGATAAGCGCGACGAAAATGACTACTAGCACGATCCGGCGTCCGGGCGTTGGCTTTTGTATTATGCGACCCGGTCGTCACCTTAGCCCCTGAAGGGTCGCCGGTCGCCGCGGTTCTGCTGCGGCGACCGTTAGCTAAAATAGTGCAGCGCGATGCCGGCAATCGATGCCCCCACCAGCACCGTAAAAATCCCGATCCTGAATCGAAACACGGCCAGAACCGACGCAACCGTGAACAGCAGCGCCCACGGATCAAGGCTGGTCAAGACCGGCATGTCAAAGCGCAACGGGTCAGCGCGAAACGGCTGAGTCACACGAAAGATGGTGTGGATTGCGAACCAGATTGCCAGATTGAGAATCACGCCGACGACGGCAGCTGTAATCGCAGACATTGCTGCATTCAGCGCGATGTTGCTGCGCATCCGTTCGATAAACGGCGCGCCGAGAAATATCCACAAGAAGCAGGGGATGAAGGTCACCCACGTCGCCAGCAAGCCACCCAACGTGCCCGCGACCAGCGGCGACAGCATCCCGGGATGACGGTAGGCCCCCATGAAGCCGACAAACTGCAACACCGTGATCAGCGGCCCCGGCGTCGTTTCCGCCATGCCGAGTCCGTCGAGCATTTCTCTCGGCGTCAGCCAGCCGTAATTCTCGACAGCTTGCTGCGCCACATACGCAAGCACCGCATAGGCGCCACCAAATGTAACAACAGCCATTGTGGAAAAGAATGTCGCAATCTGGGTGAAGACATTGTTCCACCCCGCGATTACGATCAGCGCGGCAACGGGCACAAGCCAAAGCACCAGCCAGACAATTGCCTGACGCATCGATTGCACTATTGTCGGCCGGGCATGGACCGGCAATTCCTCACCCAGCAGCGTATCGGCGTCAGCAACAATTGCCCCCTTCCCCGCGCCATGCCCACCGCTGAGCAGGAATGCGGGATGGCGCGCGCGACCGGCAAAATAGCCGATCAATCCTGCGCCGAGAATGATGACGGGAAACGGCACGCCAATGAAGTAAATCAGGACGAACGCAATCGCCGCAATTGCGCGCATTATGGGGTTCTTTAGAGCGCGGCCACCGATCCGCATTACCGCTTGCAGCACCACCGCAAGAACAGCGCATTTCAGCCCGAAGAACAGCGCCGAGACGATTCCCACATTGCCATAAAGCGCATAGATCCAGCTGAGTGCCATGATCGATACGGCGCCCGGCACGATGAACAGCCCACCGGCGACAATCCCGCCGCGCGTTTTGTGCATCAACCAGCCGATATAGGTCGCCAGTTGCTGCGCTTCGGGCCCAGGCAGCACCATACAGTAATTGAGCGCATGCAAAAATCGCTGCTCGCCGATCCAGCGTTTTTCCTCGACGAGGATGCGGTGCATGACGGCAATCTGGCCAGCGGGGCCGCCAAAGGATAGTGCCGCAATCCGCAACCACACCCAAAACGCTTCGCGCAACGAAACAGGACCGGGGCGATCCATCTTCACAGTGTTCCGTCAGGGAGATCGCGCCGCACGCAACCCGGCAAGACAAGCGATGGATGTCGAAGATCAGATTTCAAAACCACGCCCAATGCTTCCTCCGTTGAAGAGGTTTGCGGTCCTTGGGCAAATGCCTGATCGGGCAACCGCTTCGCCCGTATTTATGAATTAGCATCGTCGAACGATAGTGTCGAGCGAGCACAACCAAAATCAGGCGACCGGCTACATCTGCGCCAGAATGTCCTTGATGGCGACGAAAGCGAAACACACCGAACTGTCGGCAACGCCATAAGGCATGAACAGATCGTCCCCGACACGGATCGCGCCGCAGGTGTAAACGACATTCGGGACATAGCCTTCGCGGTCCTCATC
>JAYWFN010000108.1:0-5035 GCA_043778785.1 Sphingomonas sp.
AGTTGCTCCAGTCGGAGTTCGGGCAGACCTTTGGCAGCAAGGGCGTCCACATCCTCGACCCATTCACCGGCACCGGCACCTTCATCACGCGCCTGCTTCAGTCAGGGCTGATCAAGCCCGAGGAATTGGAGCACAAATATCGCAACGAGCTTCACGCCAACGAGATCGTTCTGCTCGCCTACTACATTGCAGCGATCAACATCGAGGCGGCATATCATGGTATCGCGGGCGGCGATTATGCACCCTTTGAAGGCATCTGCCTCACTGACACTTTTCAGCTTTACGAGCAGGATCGCGATCTCATCAGCGACCTGATGACGGACAACAGCAACCGCCGCACCCGGCAGAAGGAACTCGATATCCGGGTGATCGTCGGTAACCCGCCTTACTCGGTCGGACAGGGCAGCGCAAACGACAACGCGGCAAATGTCGGGTATCCAAAGCTCGATGGCCGAATCCGCACGACTTACGCCGCTCGGTCTGATGCGACCAACAAGAACGCCCTTTACGACAGCTACATCCGTGCGATCCGCTGGGCCAGTGACCGCATCGGTGATGCAGGTGTAATCGCCTACGTGTCCAACGCTGGCTGGATCGATGGTAACACTACTGACGGTTTACGTCAGTGCTTGGCCGACGAGTTCGCCAGCATCCATGTCTTTCACCTGCGGGGAAACCAGCGAACCTCGGGGGAGCGGTCGAGGCGCGAGGGCGGGAAGATTTTCGGCAGTGGCAGCCGCACTCCGGTTGCGATCACCCTGATGGTGAAGAACCCCGATGCCGGGAGCCAAGGCCGAATAAGCCTCCATGACATTGGGGACTATCTGACGCGCGAGGAGAAGCTCTCAATCGTTCGCCGCTTCGGGAGCATCGGCGGGATCACGGAGGCAAACAAGTGGACGGACATCCAGCCAGACGAGCACGGTGATTGGCTGGGTCAACGTGATGACAGGTTCAATGATTTCATCGTCATGGGCGATAAATCAGGCAGCGAACGCATTGCCCTCTTCACGAATTATTCCCGAGGCCTCGAAACAGGCCGCGACGCTTGGTGCTTCAACAGCAGTCGTGACGCGTTAGCCGCCAGCATGCGAGCTATGACTGGCTTCTACAACGCTGAGGCGGATCGCTTTGACCACTCACATCGTGGTGCGACACGCCAAGCGCGAGAGGAATCGGTCGGGGGCTTTGTCAGCACTGATCCAGCGAAAATAAGTTGGACCAGCAGCCTTAGAGCCGAACTTGTTCGAGGCACGCGTCTTGATTTCGATGAGGCCGCGCTTGCCCCCGCTTTATACCGTCCATTCACCCCTCAATGGCTTTGCTATGACAGCAATGTCGTTCACCGCGTCGGGCAAATGCCGCGCATGTTCCCAGTTGCGGGCGAAAGAAACAGCAATCGTGTGATTTGTCTCCCCAATAAGGGCGAAGACAAGGTCTTCTCGGTCATCATGAGTCCACTGGTGCCCGACCTCCATGTAATCCACGGGGGCCAGTGCTTCCCGCTTTATCATTATGATGATGCAATCGACGACGACCATAATCCCCAAGCGGACTTGCTGCGAAATCGGAGCGTCGGAGCACCACAACGCCTCGACGCCATCACCGACGAAGGGCTGGCGCACTTCCAAGCAGCCTACCCCGGCGAGGCGATCACCAAGGACGATCTGTTCCACTACGTCTACGGCCTGCTCCATTCCGAGGATTACCGCGACCGTTTCGCTGACAACCTGTCGAAGCAATTGCCGCGCATCCCGACAGTGAAGAAGGCGGAGGATTTCTGGGCATTCGCCCAGGCGGGTTCCCGCCTGGGCGATCTCCATTGTGACTTCGACAGCGCTGAATTGTTCCCAGTCACCATCCAGCAGGGCGATCTCCGCCTTGCCCACATTCCCGATCCCAAACCCTACTTCCGGGTCGAAAAGATGAAGTTCGGCGGCAAGCGCCCCAGCCTGGACAAAACCACGGTAATCTACAACGGCAACATCACCATAACGGGCATCCCGCTCGAAGCCTACGATTACGTCGTCAATGGGAAGCCAGCCCTCGAATGGGTCATGGAACGCCAGTGTGTGAAGACCGACAAGGCCAGCGGCATCGTCAACGACGCCAATCGCTATGCCAACGAGACTGTCGGCGATCCAGCTTACCCGCTTAAACTGTTCCAGCGCGTCATCACCGTCAGCTTGGAAACGATGCAGATCGTGCGGTCGCTACCGCCGCTGGGCGACCTCGCGTGAGCAACGTCAACATTAAGCGCTTGGTGGAGAACATCCGCTCAGGGACTAACAGCTACACTCCATTGGTGGAGTTGGTCGTCAACGGCATCCAGGCGGTCGAGCAGAAGGGCGACGCCGACGGGCTCGTCGAGATCGAGGTGATCCGCAATGGACAACCAGACCTGACGGAGCGTATTGAGGAAGTCGACGGCTTCGTCGTGAAGGACAACGGGGTCGGCTTTACCGAACGAAATCGAGACGCCTTCGATACCCTCTACACGGACTTGAAAGCTGCCGATGGCGGAAAGGGATTTGGTCGTTTCACCTGTCTTAAATACTTCGAACGCATGAAGGTTCGAAGCACGTTCGAGCAGGACGGCGCATTCCATGATCGAGCCTTCTCAATGGGTCTCGGAAATGAGATTGTCGTCAACGAAACCGTGTCTGCGTCAGGAGCGGAAGCAACTGGCTCCGCCGTCGAGATATCTGGTATCAAGTCGATCAGGTTCCCCGATAAGGGGCTTGAAGTGATTGGCCGCATCGTCGTCGAACGCCTCCTGCCCTACTTTGTCGAACGCCCCTGTCCTCGCATTGTGATCCGCGATGCAGGCACTTTAAAACCCCCGATCTCGCTCAATGATTACCTTAGCAGCGAGAATAGCCAGATCGTTGAACTGCCCGTTGCCGATCCAAATTTCATCTTCAACTCGCCTGATGGGGACAAGACATTCCGAGTTCGGGTGTTCAAATTTTACTCGCCGAGAGCGAGCAAAAGTAAGGTGAGCTTGGTCGCGCATCGACGCGAAGTGACCGAGAACCCGCTCCAGACCTACATCCCCGAATTCGCCGAGGAATTTTACGAGCCATCCGAGGGGCAGAACGAGACCAAAGGCCGAAATTTCGTCATCAAGGCATATGTCTTTGGCGGCTACCTCAACGACAACGTATCGCTCGAGCGCGGAGAATTTCGCTTTCAGGCGGATTCTGATCTCTTTGAGGGCATATCGCAAAATCAGATCGAACAGCGTGCGGCAGAAATTGCTCAGTCAGTGGTTGGAAACCAGATTCAGGCTCGCCGTGAGCGCAAGCAAGCTCACATCGACGAGTATGTGGAAACGCAAGCGCCCTGGCATCGCACACTGAGCAAGGACGCCGACTTCAGCAGCTTGCCGATGACACCAACGCATAAGGAGATCGAATTACTCCTGCAAAAGAGCAAGTTTGAGAAGGAGGTTGAGACTCGTGATCGCGTGTCTGCGATCTTAAATTCGGAGGACAGCGGATCTCTGCATGACCAGATCGCCTCGGTCGTTGCGAACATCACGGAAACCAGCAAAAACGACCTGATCCATTACGTTTCGATGAGGCGATGTGTCCTCGATCTTTTCGGGCGTTCGCTGGAGATTGGCGCTGATGGCAAGCATCGTTCCGAAGGGGATGTTCATGACATTATCATCCAACGGAAGGCCGACTCAAACGAGCTTGACTATGAATCGCACAACCTCTGGATGCTCGACGAAAGACTGAACTTCGCGTCTTATGTCACCTCAGATAAGCCGATCTTAACCGACAGCAGAGATCGAACCGACGTCACGATCTTCAATCGTCCAGTAGTGTTTCGCGGTGAAAACGAGGCGAGCAATCCCGTCACAATCTTTGAATTCAAAAAGCCCCAGCGGGACGATTTTGCCAACCCGTCATCGAAGGAAGACCCCGTCCAGCAGATCATTCGCTACGTGAACAGCATTCGGGATGGACAGATCAAGACCAGCTTCGGACGAACTATACTCGTTGGCGATACAACATCATTCTACGGGTATGTCGTCTGCGATTTGACTCCCAAAGTTATCAAGTGGTTGGAGTTCGAAAAAAATTTCACGCCGATGGCCGATGGTCTGGGTTGGTTCAGTTGGGTCGGTCGCATTCACCTCTACATCGAAGTTATTAGCTGGGATAAGCTTTTGCGTGACGCCGAGATGCGAAACAAGATTTTCTTCAAAAAGCTTGGAATTGTTTGAATGAAATTGTTGATTAATGACTTGCGGTTCTTGGGAAGTCTCGCGGCGCTTTTATCGCCATGGCAGCCTTTGGCAGCAGACACCCCAGGCGCTTAAATCTCGAACCCTGCGGTGCAGCTATGGTATGAAGGAACTGGGAAGCTATCCGATAACATCGCTCCACCTCGGAAATTCGCCTTATGGAACACAATCATCGGCGAAGGCGATGCTGAGGAACATGCGAACGACGCGCTCTTCACGGTCGAATTGCACAGCGACGGCGAGCAGAACATTACTCAGCCTCTTACACTGACTGCGATCGATTCAAGGGGCAAAGTGTTAGCACGGCGTGTCCTCATCCGCCTCCTCACAAACGGTTCTGGCAACACGACAAGCGCCTTGTGGGTGCGTGACGTTGGCTGTGCTGGTAGAGTCAATTTTCAAGCTCAGTTCGGCACAGCAAAACGGTCGGTGATGCTCGACTTTGCCTGCGGCGAGTAATTTAGATTGTTGCACCGCAACCGCATGGTTTCACGCAAGGGAGCCAATCGCGCGATATGCCCGACGAGATAATGACCGCGCGATAGTGACGTGGCGAACACCGATAAATCGGCGGGACTACAGATACGCAAGAACGGCTCGCCGCCCACGACAACGGCACCGCAAACATCGCGCTCCGCGCCGCGCCACGTGTCCAAATCGCTTGCACTAAAATCCCGAAACGCCTACATAGGCAAATCCACCACTGGAGGTTGCTATGTTGAATTTCAAAAACGAGCGCGAATATCTCGGGGCACTCAAGGCCGATCCCACGCTCGC
>JAYWFN010000109.1:0-11812 GCA_043778785.1 Sphingomonas sp.
GTGTGCAGTCTGCCGACGGGCCAACCCCGATGCAATTGATCTGGTCGATCCCGGCCAGAAGCGCATTGGATTTGGCCAGTGCAAGGTTACCAACGTTATTGAAGCCATCAGTGGATACGTCAATGACTTGACGAGTCGAGGCGATGCTATTGCCAAAGATTTCGGCGGAAAAATCATTGATTGCCCCGGAAATGCTGGTCGATCCTCCAGGCTGCACCATCGCGGTGATAGCAGCGATGAGGGCAGCGTGATTGGCTCCCGTGATTTCGGCCATGGTAAAAATATTTGAAACGCCGCTCGCAAACAACTTGATGCCGATGGCCGTGTTACCATCGCGCGGCAGGACGGTGATATCGCTGAGCACGTTGATATAAGCTTGTTTTTGCAACGTGAACGACGCCGCGCTGATGCTGCCCGAGCCGTCAATGGCAAGGCCGAGTTCCAGAGTCGCGGCATTTGCCGAAGTCGCTGCCAAACCGAAAGCGGCGACGGTTGAAAGGCACGCAGCGCGCACCAAATTTTTAATTTTCATGTTAAATCTCCCAATGTAGCTTGCAGAATATTATGTTGTTTCTGCGACCCGCTACGTTGTGCCTTGAGCACGTTATTGGGCTTCCCTGACTGGGGTTGTTAATCAGTTGTTAATGGTTTTTATTGGACAAAACCGTCACTCGGTCAACGGCCTGCCGCATTTCCAATACGGTTTGACGGTGAAATATAGTTAACCGACAACACTTTCGGGCAAATCCTTGCCGAATACGCGCTGGTAATATTCGGCCACCAAGCTTCGCTCGGCCTCGTCACATTTGTTGAGGAAGCTCAGGCGGAACGCGAAGCCGACATCTTTGAAAATCAGCGCGTTCTGCGCCCAGGTGATCACCGTGCGCGGGCTCATCACCGTCGAGATGTCGCCGTTGATGAAGCCCTGCCGCGTCAGATCGGCAACGCGGACCATGTTGTCGACCTCTTTCTTGCCACCTTCGTGATCATACTCGCCTGACTTCGCAAGAACGATTTGCGCCTCGACGGCAGCGGGGAGGTAGTTGAGCGTGACGACGATGTTCCAGCGGTCCATCTGCCCCTGGTTGATCTGCTGCGTGCCATGATACAGGCCACTCGTGTCGCCCAAGCCCACCGTGTTGGCAGTTGCGAACAAGCGGAACCACGGGTTTGGGCGGATGACGCGGTTCTGGTCGAGGAGCGTCAGCTTGCCTTCTGCCTCCAGCACGCGCTGGATGACGAACATCACGTCGGGGCGGCCCGCGTCATATTCGTCAAACACCAGCGCGGTCGGCGTCTGCAGCGCCCAGGGGAGAAGCCCTTCGCGGAACTCGGTGACTTGCTGGCCATCCTTCAGGACGATGGCGTCGCGGCCGACGAGGTCGATGCGGCTGATATGCGCATCAAGGTTGATGCGGATGCACGGCCAGTTGAGCCGCGCCGCGACCTGTTCGATGTGCGTCGATTTGCCCGTGCCGTGATAGCCCTGGACCATCACGCGGCGGTTGTGCGCGAAGCCCGCGCAGATCGCGAGCGTGGTGTCGCCGTCGAAGACATAGCTGGGGTCAAGATCGGGCACGCGCTCGTCGGCTTCGCTGAAGGCGGGAACGATCATATCGGTATCGACACCAAACAGGTCGCGCACGCTGACCTTCTTGTCGGGCGCGTCCATCACTGTTGCAGTGCGGCTGTCAGGCTGGGTATTGGGAATGGTCGTCATTGGCTTCGTCCTGCGTTCGTAATCCCGCCTATAACGTCGAGTGGCACATCGCAACGCTTCGCATTGGGAAAATGGCGGGAATGTGATCGCCATTGCCGCAACCGACGCCTTCCCCCAAGCCACGCCCGCCCCCGACCTGATCGCGGGATGCCGCGACATGGGCGACGAGCGGCTGTCGCTGGGCGTGCGCGAACTCTACGTCGATTATGGCGACGGGATCCGGTTCACGAAGCTCAAGATTCCGGGAAAGGAAGACCGGACGGGGCGGAATATGAATTCCGTGCGGAAGATGGCGAGGATGATGGGGTGAGTTTACCTGTCGCAGCATCGCTTTGATTTTTTGCCTGACCCGCAAACGCACAAATCGTTACGGCCAACTTTGATGCGCTTCGGCACCTGAGCTTTCTTCGTCGAGACGGGAGGAAATTCCGAAATCCTCTTCTTCGTAATTTGCATCTGCGTGGTCGTGAAAAAGCGCCACTCTTTATTTGCTTCTTCGTAGTAAGCCCTACGTTCGTCATTCCATTCGTCAAACTCCATGAGGATCATATCCTCCGAGTTGCTCTGTCCCGCAAATTTCGGTGCGTCGATAGCTATGCCGATAACTCTTTCAATGTCAGGCAACTTTAGCTTTACCGCGCCGCAGGCTATTTCCAGAATCGCCGTTCGAGCTTCGCGATGTTCGTCCAAGCTAGTTGCAAGCCCTAAGGCTTTGAGCTGCAGGAAAACGTAGCAAGTGCCATCATAGAAGGAAGGCATAAGCGACACATTTCGAACGAGCGGCTCGTGGGATTCCGGGAAATTTCGTATTGATTTCAACATATGGTCGGACAGCTCGCGGCGCACAAAGCGAGGCTCCTTGGCCATAAAATGAAGAGCACTTTTTCCTTCGAACGGCTGGCTGTTTCCTATCAAAGTGCCCTTTAGCGCGTTGTCGGATGTGATCTGAAGCAGCCGATCCCAGAAATACGAAATCTCATTTGCTTTTTTGCGCCTCCCGTATGGCTCACCCTTTTCGAAGTCTGCCCACTCACCTTCTCCGATGTGAACTGAATCAAAATCATCAAACGTCCCGATCATGTGACGCTTATTTGCTTTGTCATAATTCAAAAAATAGTGAGCAATAACACCTTCTTCGCCACAGTAAGAAAACATCTGATGTCGTCGGATGGCTTCGATTTTCGCATCCAGATAAGCAGTGAAATCGAAAATAGTGTCCAACTCGTTCAGTGCGATTTCCAAATTCTCGGTGTCGAGAACATGAATCGGATTGTCTCGATCCAGTTCCAACAAAAATGGCTGATCAACCCTTGGTGTGTTGCTGGGTTCATATGAAATTGCCAAGCTTCCCGATACATTAGCAGGCGATGAAGACTTGCATGCTTCACCGACCCCATGGGCCACCACGATTTTGTGGAATCGCACTTTTCTAGTGTCGATTGGAAGGGGGAACGGCTGGGTCCTCTTGGCGTCCAAAAAAATCGACCGACCGCTTCTGATATATTTTTCTGCTTTGTGTGCCGTGGATACCTGTTTGTCGATAGCCTTATTGCGCCAGCGTTTCCACGCTAAAGCTATGTCTCGAGGATTGGCTTCAAACGCCCGATTTTCCCGATCAAAAAAAATCAGCACGTCATTTTCAAACACAACAAGAAGGTCGCAAAGTTCCTTGCCGTCATCACAGTGTGGGTTGGGATAGCTCCAAAGCTTCAAAAAGGTCTTGTCACATAGCTTCGCGAGCAGCTCTTCCGTTGGGGTTATGCCTGTTGATTTTGATATTACCATCGTCAGGTATCATGCCGCAGCATCGCAGTTTAAGGTAGCGGTCATTCGCTAACCTCACCCCAAAACCCCCGATTTCCTGAGCACATTATAAGCCGCGATCGTCCGTCCCAGCGCTGCTTCATGCGTGCGATCCCCGCCGTTCCGGTCGGGATGAAAACGCCGCAACCGTTCGGCGTAGCGGGTGCGCAGCGCTTTGCGGTCCGCATCCACCTCCAACCCGAGTTCTTTCAGCGCGCGGCGGTCTTCACCTGACAGCTCGCGCCCGTCCGCGCGTTGCTTGGGCATGGTGTCGCGGAAGCGGGCCGAGATTGCGTCAAGCGGATCGTTGAAATTCGCCCAGTGCGGCGGGCGGTCCGCGCCGGTGGTGTTGAACGCGCGGGTTTCGCGTTCCCATCCGGCGAAGGGGCGCTGCTGCTCATAGATTTCGTCGGTGCTCATGCCGTTGAAGAAATTATAGCGCGCGTTGAATTCGCGGACGTGATCGAGGCACAACCACCGCCACGATCCGGGGCCGTCAAAGCCACCGGGTTCGAGCGGCGCGCGGAATTCGCCGGCTTCGGCACATCCGGGTTCGGCACAGGGTTCGTCGCGCGCAACGCGGCCATGAAAACGAGTGTGACGGCGGAACTGTTCGGACGACATAGATGGTCTATATAGGGTGAATGCACAGCGACCTCAAAGGGCCAATGGCCACCGAAATCGAAACGCGGCTGATGGCGGCGTTATCACCGACGCGCCTCAACGTGATCAACGACAGCGCAAGCCACAGCGGGCACAGCGGCGACGACGGGACGGGCGAATCGCACTTTACCGTCGAAATCGAAAGTGCGGCCTTTGCAGGCGTCGCGCGGCTCGAGCGGCAGCGGATGGTCAACCGCGCGCTGGGTGATTTGCCGGGGCAGAAAGTTCATGCACTGGCGATCAAGGCAAAAGCACCGGGAGAGTGATGATGACAGCGTTGACCAGAAAACGATTTGCCCTGCCGACCGGCGTCGAGCTCGACGTCACGCTGGGCGGTCCCGACGGTGCACCTGCGATTTTTTTTCTCCACGGCTTTCCCGAAAGTTCGCGGACGTGGCGTCACCAGATGGCTGACCTTGCGAAAGACTACCGCGTCATTGCGCCGGACCAGCGCGGTTTTGCGCGGTCGTCGAAACCGGTGGGTGTGGAAAATTATACGCATGACAAACCTGTCGGTGACTTGTTTGCGCTTGCTGATGCACTGGGGATCGCGACGTTCACGCTGGTCGGGCACGACTGGGGCGGGGCGATTGCCTGGGCTGCGGCGCTCGGTAATCCGACGCGTGTGACAAGGCTTGCCATCGTCAATGCGCCGCATCCATTCATTTTTCAAAAGGCTGTATTTGAGGACAGGGGGCAGCGCGAAGCATCGCAATACATCCGTGGCTTTCGGGCACCGGGCATCGCCGAATATTTCAATGCGAATCCCGACATCCTGTTCGACAAGACATTCGGCCATTCGGGTGTTGGCCCCGAAACGTCGGTGGAAGAACGCGCGGCCTATCTCGAGGAGTGGCAGCAGCCGGGCGCGATTGAGGCAATGCTCAACTGGTATAAGGGGTCAGCGCTGATTGTCCCGGCGATGGATGAAGCGCCCGAGCGGCCCGCTTTTTTCGATGCGCCATTTCCGGTTTTGACGACGCCGACACTCGTAGTCTGGGGCATGGGCGACAAAGCGCTGACACCGTCGCAACTCGTTGGCCTCGATACGCTGGTTACCGACCTCACGCTGGTCAAGGTCGAAGATGCCGGGCATTTCGTGACTTGGGAAAAGCCCGAGGCCGTGACAGCGGCGTTGCGCGCGTTTCTTATTTGACGCGGTAACGAAGCCGGAACGTCAGTGTCGAACTCGCCGCCATGACGCCTTTGGGTCGCATGCGCACGTTCGTGACAGCGGCATCGGCACCGTTTGCGTCGGCGGCCGGTGTATAGGTCCAGCTGGTGCCGGCATCGTTTGAAAATTCGATGTCGTCGGTCGCGCTGGCCAAACTGGTAAAGCCATAAGTCAAGCCCGTCGTGCCCGGAAGAAAGGCAGCCGGGCCGCTGCCGGCACCCCCGATGTCAGCGACAACGAGTTCAAGTTTGGCAGGCGTTGGGTCAGACACCTGAATCGAGTTCGATGTGACCGAATAGCTTGACGGTGTGGTGGCGGTGATTGTGTATTCGCTGATGCTGCCGGGAATCTGTTTTGGATTCGTAAGGCCGTTGACGGGATCGGAATACGCCACATTCGTTTTCGCGATTGCCATCGTTGGCTTGAACACCAGGCTGGCAAGATCGAAATTGGCGAAATCGGGAATTACCGCTTCAAAAATATACGTGCCCGCCATAACGGGAATATTTGCAGTCGATGCCTGTTTCCATAGGCCAATGGGATCGCTTGACGCAAATGTCGTGCTGGTCGTGCCGACCAGCGCGCTGCCCGAATCGCGCACGTTGATCGTCAGCCCTATAAGCGCTTGCTTAAAGTCGCGCACTGAAAACCAGCCGCTGATATCGACCATCCCCTGCGATGGGATTGTTACGGTTTGTCTGATCGTTCCGGCGGCGCTATTGATGTCAAGATACTGGACCCCGCCGCCAGTGGGCGGAGCCGACGGGTTGTTGGCGTAACTGGCCGACGGTTTGACAACATTCCACGGCGATGCCTGAGCGGATGAGATGCTGAAAATTGTCCAGTTTGGAATCGAGACATAAAAATTATTGCCGTTTGCGGGCGCGACAGGGGCTTCGAAACTGCGGTTCGACAAGAGTTCCTGTGCAGCCGCGTTCGCCGGGCCAAGGAGCAGACCAAGCGCAAGCAGTGCAAAAAAATGACGAATGAAGCGGTTCACGCGTTGGCCCCTTAGTAACAAATCATAACCATCGCATGAACACAGCGCTAACCAAGCCGTTCGACCCAAAAACCATGGGCGTGGGCGTGTCCAATCATCGTCGTTGCGCCGTAATCTGGCCAAGAGCGGATCGTGATGTCATGCTGGTGCGTCGTCCGGTCGGCTTCGACATGGACCCATGCGAGCGGGCGGTCGGCTGTTGCACGGGCAGCGGCGGCCTCCATTGCGGTGGTAATCCGGGCCTGTCCGTCGGGTGCGATATAGGTCCAGACAATCGAGTGCATCAGGACGCGGGTGACGCCTTCGGCTTGTGGTTCGTTTAACCGCGCTTCGACCCAATCAGGGGCATCGCCCTGCTCAAGCATCGGCGGATGCGCGCGGAGCAGTGCGAGCGCATGGGCCAGCCGCTCGATCCGCTGCGTGTGGTCGGCCCAGCAATAAGCGAGCAGCCGGTCAGCGCCTGCCTGCGTCGTGGCATCGACGGGTGCAATATCGACACCGCGGATACCGACGATCTCGGGCGCAATGGCGGGTGGCGGGAGGCCGCGCCATTCGGGGGTCAGGTGGACGGATGAATCGGCGGGTCCGGTGCTGAGTCCCGGCAGGTCGATGCGGAAACGGTCGATCAACAGGTTCAGCCCCGCCGACGACCCGATTTCGAGAATCTCGAGCTTTGGCCCGTGCCGCGCGACGATTTCGAGCAGCCCCGCCATAAGCTGTGCCGAGCGACCCGGTTCGTTGGTCTGCGGCGGACCATCAAGCCACGACAGGAGTGCGGCATCATGTTTGGCAAAAACACCGCCCATGGCGTCGGCGTTGGTTTCCGCCATGCCAGTGCCATCGAACAGCGGCGCGAGTTCAGGCACTAGCCCTTTGCGCCACAAATGATGGACGCCGCCGGTGATCCGCAAGGGGAGCGCATCGAACATCGGGTGACCGGTCCAGCCAAGTATTTTCGCGCCGGTCCGTGTATCGGTGCTGGCGCTGTCGGCAATGGCTGTAAGGACAGCGGCCGTGATCGGAGCATCATTGGCGATGCAATAATCGACCTGGCTTCGAAAGGCTTCAAGGGGCGTCATGCACGGCGCTTGTGCGCGTGCTCTGGCATTTTGTCCATGCGCTGGGTAAGGGGCAGCGCCATGCCGCAACCGCTCATCATTGCTGTGCCCAAGGGGCGCATCCTGGCCGAAGTGCTGCCGCTGATGGCGCGTGCCGGGATTGTTCCGGAAGCGGGATTCGGCGACGAGGACGACCGGCGCTTGCGCTTTGCGACCAATCATCGCGGCATCGGCCTGATCCGTGTCCGCGCGTTCGACGTCGCGACCTTCGTGGCGCATGGGGCGGCGCAGATCGGCGTTGTCGGGTCGGATGTGATCGACGAGTTTGATTATTCGGAACTGTATGCACCCATCGATCTCAACATCGGCCATTGCCGGATTTCGGTGGCGGAACCCGCCGATATGGCGGCGTCGGATGATCCGACAAGATGGAGCCATGTCCGCGTCGCGACCAAATATCCAAATCTGACGCGCAAGCATTTCGAAACGCGCGGGGTTCAGGCCGAATGCGTGAAGCTCAACGGCGCGATGGAACTGGCGCCGACGCTTGGCCTGTCGAGCCGGATCGTTGATCTGGTGTCGTCGGGGCGGACGCTGAAAGACAATGGGCTGGTTGAGGTCGACGTGATTGCGCAGGTATCGGCGCGGCTGATCGTCAATCGCGCAGCGTTCAAGACGCGCGACGACATCGCGCCGCTGGTTGAAGCGTTTCGCGGGGCCGTCGCATGATTAAGCTCTCAACATCTGATTCGGGTTTTGAAACCGCATTTGCAGCACTGGTCGACGCGCGCCGTGATACAGACGAAGATATATCGCGTGACGTCGCATTTATCCTATCGCGCGTGCGGACCGAAGGCGACGCCGCGGTTGCCGAGCTGACTGCGACGTTCGACAGGCATAGCCTGCCGTGGCGGATCGACATGGCGGATTGCCAGGCGGCGCTCGATGCGCTCGACGCTGAGTTGCGTGCGGCGCTCGAACTGGCTGCGGCGCGTATCCGGACTTTTCATGAGGGGCAGCGGCCTGTTGACCGGGACATGATCGATGCCGCTGGGGTACGACTTGGCGCGCGGTGGAATGCTGTCGATGCAGCCGGGCTTTACGTGCCGGGTGGGCGGGCCGCCTATCCATCTTCGGTGCTGATGAACGCCATTCCGGCCAAAGTGGCGGGCGTTGAGCGACTTGTCATGGTCACACCAACACCCGGCGGCGACGCGAACCCGCTGGTGCTTGCAGCCGCCGCTCTAGCGGGCGTGGACGAAGTCTGGCGGATCGGTGGCGCTCAGGCAGTTGGCGCGCTTGCCTTTGGCACTGCGACCATTGCGCCCGTGGATGTGATCGTCGGGCCTGGAAATGCCTGGGTCGCGGAAGCCAAGCGCCAGCTGTATGGACGCGTCGGCATTGATATGGTCGCGGGGCCATCGGAGATATTGGTCGTCGCGGACGCGAACAATGACGCGGACTGGATCGCGGCCGATCTGCTCAGCCAGGCCGAACATGACCCGACCAGCCAGTCGATCCTGATCACTGATGATGCGGCCTTTGCCGATGCGGTGGCGGCGGCAATCGAGGCGATGTTGCCGACGCTCGCCACTGAAACCGTCGCGCGGGCGAGCTGGGCAACGCACGGCGCGATCATTGTTGTTGATCGCTTCGATCAAGCCTCCGCGCTGATTGATCGTCTCGCGCCCGAGCATCTCGAGCTTGCCGTCGCCGAACCCGAAGCGATGTTCGCCCGAATCCGCCACGCGGGTTCGGTGTTCCTCGGTCGTCATACGCCCGAAGCCATCGGCGACTATCTCGCCGGTCCCAACCATGTCCTGCCGACCGGCCGCCGCGCACGGTTTGCCTCGGCACTTTCAGTCACGGATTTTATGAAACGCACCAGCTTTATCGGATGTTCGCCCGCTTCGCTTGCCGAACTCGGCCCCGCCGCCGTTGCGCTGGCAGGCGCGGAGGGGCTTCCTGCCCACGCCCGTTCGATTGCGATCAGACTGTGAAGGGCCGCGCAAAATCGCGTTCCGCCGCGCGGCTTGCCGCAGTGCAGGCGCTGTATCAGCACGACATGGAAGCCACGCCGCAAGCCAAGTTGCTGCACGAGTTTCACCAGCATCGCCTTGGCGCGACGATCGGCGATGATGAATATGCGGAGGCCGAAGCCGATTTTTTCGACGATGTCGTGAAAGGGGCGCTCGCCCGCGCGGACGAGATCGACGCGATCATCGTCGGCAAACTTTCCAGCGGCTGGACACTCGACCGCCTCGACAAGCCAATGCGCGCGATATTGCGGGCGGGCACCTACGAACTCCTCGCCCGCGCCGATGTGCCCGTCAAATCGGTGATCAACGAATATGTCGACGTCGCGGACGCCTTTTATGACAAGCGCGAAAAGGGGTTCGTGAACGGCTTGCTCGATGCCGTGTCGAAAGATGTGCGGGATTAAAGCAGCGCGGCGAGTTTCGGGTGCACTGGTTCGATCAGCGGATTGATAATCGTCAGTCCGTGGATAGTGAAACCATGCTGCATGTCTTCGGAGAGCAGGATGGTGCAGCCCGCTTCCAACGCAGCCGTCAATATGACGCTGTCCCAGACTTGCAGCCGATGCGTCTCAGCGAGCGCAAGGGCTGACACAATTGTCTGATCAGTCGTCGGTGCTGACAGTACGTTGCTCAGCAACTTTTCTGCTGCTTCGCGCGTCTCTAGTCTTGTCCAGCCGGACCGCGCCGTGACAACTGCGAATTCTCCCACTGCCTGAACTGGGATCACTAAGGTTGCCGCTTGGTCGAGCTTTGCATGAATCGCCTGAATTTGGCCGATCTTTGCAACATCTGCTTCAGAACGGGAAACGCGCGATAAATAGATCAGAATGTTGCTGTCGAGCGCTACGCGGGTCAATCGTAGAGGTCCTGACGGGTCCAAGGACCGCTGTAGCGGATGGGCTTCTTGCTCCACTCCTCGACCAGCGCTGTAAACTTCCCAGCTTTATCATTGACCTCAATCGGCACGATCCGCGCAACAGGTTTGCCGCGCGATGTAATTGTGTAGCTCTCGCCGTCCGCTACTTCGCGAAGCACGCGTGAAAATTGCTGATTGGCCTCGCTGGCTGAAATCGCTCGATCCATGATGCATAGTTAGTGTTCAACACTAACTCAGTCAAGTTTCATACCGTCCCCAAAAACGCGCGCACCGTTGGTGCCAAGTCCTCACGATCCAGTGCAAGGGCGATGTTCGCCATGATGAACCCTGCTTTATCGCCGCAGTCATAGCGACGCCCACCGAATTTATAGGCGTGAAACGGCTGTGTGCCGATCATCTGTGCCATCGCGTCGGTCAGCTGGATTTCATTGCCCGCGCCGCGCCCCTGCGTCTCGAGCACGCGCATCACTTCGGGTTGCAGGATGTAGCGGCCCGGGATCATCAGGTTTGACTGCGCGGTGCCGGGCGCCGGCTTTTCGACGAGCCCCAACACTTCGACCAGCGCGCCATCGACGTTGCCCGGCGTGATAATACCATATTTGTCGGTCTGGTCGGGCGCGACTTCATAGCCGCAGACGACATTGCCGCCCACTTGCTCATAGGCGTCGACCATCTGTTTCATGCAACCGGGTTCGCCAACCATCAGTTCGTCGGGCAGGAAAATCGCAAAGGGATCATCGCCGATGATGTGGCGTGCGCACCAAATCGCGTGGCCGAGACCAATGGGTTCCTGTTGCCGGACATAGATGACTTCGCCGGGCCGAAAGCGCGTGCCCGCGATGGCGTCCAATGACTTGCCGCGCCCGCTCATCGTGGCTTCGAGTTCATAGCTGATGTCGAAATGATCCTCGAGCGCGGACTTGCCGCGTCCGGTGACGAAGATCATCTGTTCGATGCCCGCCTCGCGCGCTTCGTCGACCGCGTACTGGATCAGCGGCTTGTCGACGACCGGCAGCATTTCTTTTGGCATCGCCTTGGTCGCAGGCAGGAATCGCGTGCCGAGGCCACCAACCGGAAAGACGGCCTTGCGGAGTTTTTTGACGTTCACCGGTCGCGCTTTTTCTTGCCGCGGTTGGTATACATCAGCGCGGCAACGAGTGCTGCGGAACCAATCCCCGTTGCAATCGCACCGGCAACCATTTTCTGGCTCTTGGTGGCGGATTTGCGCGCGCGCGCTTCCTGCAAGGCTTCGGAAGCGGGCGTCTCGTCGTCGTCGGAAATATCGGTCATGTCGGTTTCCCTAGCGTTGAACCTCTTGAATCGCGGTTAACGGCGATGTGCAAGCAGAAACCTGCGCGATGGCCTCAACCGCTTCCTCTAAAGTCACGCGGCGAACAGGAGTTCCCGGCGGGAAGGCAGTAAGCAATCGGGTCGGCATGGCAGCGGACAGGATGACGAAACTGCCACGATCATCGGCG
>JAYWFN010000110.1:0-11790 GCA_043778785.1 Sphingomonas sp.
GGGGCGGGCAAGGGGGCCACTTGTTTCAAAGAGCTTGTGTAGCGTGGAAGCTAGCATGGGGTGGGGGTTGTAGTACAGGGGGTTGTGGGGCGCTGCGTCTTTGGAACTGTGCTAGCTCAAGACGTGAAGTCTATATTCAAAACAAGGCTATAATAGCCGCTATCACACCGATAGCGGATAAAACCGTGCCGATTAGAAACTGGTAATTTCTAACAAGAAAAGATGACTTTATTTGCGGTGGTGGAATGGCTTCACCCTGTCTCGCCTTTTCACCAACATACTCAGCGCACTCCGAAAAATGCCCAGTCTCTAAGACTTCGTATTTGGGCTCCATCATCTTATCATATTGGCCTCGCCTCGTAGCAACCCCGCTCAGTCCGACGAAAAAATGATTTGGCTCAAACAGAGCGACTTCGGGACACACCCCTCCAACAATGAAATTATTGTTACCGCCGGAGAGATAAGCATCCTCTCCAACCGATTTTACAAGCGGGGTGCGCTGATGACCAAAATCAGCTAATTCGCTTTTGCGATTGCTTGCAATTTCTAGGGTCCAAAATCGACGCTCACACCGATCAAGAATGGGGCACCTATTGGGTAAATTCTGGGAAGCAGAGCGAGCAAAATACGCGGTGCTATCCATCCAAATCACTCCGCAACTCCGCCTGCTTTTTGATAGACCGATAGAATTTGCCGCGCGTCCAGCCTGACCAGTCAGTGACTTCGGGCATGTCCGACAAGTCGATAGTATCGTCGGGCATGGCGGCGAGTGCTTCCAGCTCGGCCATGATTTCCGGTGTCATTTTGGGTTTATGAATAACCAGCATTAAGCTGAGTATTATGGAATATCGCTTTGTGTGCAACATCCTCCTCCCCCTTGTGGGGAGGATACAGGTGGGGGCCAGCGGCGTCTGCCGCTGAATGATGGCGCATTTGCGGGCATGGGCAGAGTCTTTTGAGCCGCCGACGCGGCTCGCCCCCCGCCTAGCCTCCCCCACAAGGGGGGAGGGACAGTGTCCGTTTAGAACGGCACATCATCATCCAAGTCCGAGTCAAACGCGCTCGGCCGTGTCGCACCACCACCGCGCGCTGCGCCGCCGCCGCCACCGAAACTCCCGCCGCCGTCGTCCTGATTATAGCCGCCCCCGCCACCGCGCTGGCCGCCACCGCCACTGCCGCCTTCGGCGCGATCGAGCAGCACCAGTGTCCCGTTGAAATTCTGGAGCACGACTTCGGTGGTGTATTTGTCCGCGCCCGACTGGTCCTGCCATTTGCGCGTCTGGAGGCTGCCCTCGATATAAACCTTCGAGCCTTTTTTCAGATATTGTTCGGCGATGCGGACGAGGTTTTCGTTGAAAATCGCGATGTTGTGCCAGTCGGTCTTTTCGCGCTTTTCGCCGGTGTTCTTGTCTTTCCAGGTTTCGCCGGTCGCGATGCTGAAATTGCAGACTTTGCCGCCGTTCTGGAAGCTGCGCACTTCGGGATCCTTGCCCAGATTGCCGATCAACATGACCTTGTTCAGACTGCCCGCCACGATATTCTCCCTAAAGTCCGGCAGCCCGCGCCACCCAATATGTTGCTCCCGCCGCGATATAGGCCAAGGTGAACAGATACAACAGCATGAAGCCCGGCCATTTCCAGCCGTTGGTCTCGCGGCGGACGACAGCGATGGTCGAGATGCATTGCGGCGCGAACACGAACCAGGCGAGGAAGGCGAGCGCGGTGGCGAGGGACCATTTGCTGCGGAGCGACTGCGCGAGGCTCTTGTCGCGCTGGCCCTCATCCGGCGTGTCGATGGCGTTGACCGTGGCGAGGGCGGACACGGCGACTTCGCGGGCGGCCATTGCCGGGATGAGCGCGAGCGCAATGTCGCGATTGAAGCCGATGGGCGCGACGACATAAGCAAGGCCGTCAGCAATGCGCCCGGCAATGCTATAGTTCACCTGGCTTTGGCCGACGGGCGCGCGCGGGAAGCTGAGCAATGCCCAGAGGATGACGGTGGTGAAGGCGATAATCGTGCCCGCGCGTTTGAGAAACACCCACGCGCGCTGCCACAGGCCGAGCAGCAGATCGCCGACGCGCGGCCATTGATATTTGGGCATTTCCATCATGAAACCCTGCGCGGGGCCTTTGGTTACGGTGCGGCGGAGGAGGAGCGCGGCCACGAGCGCACCGATGATCCCGGCAGCAT
This sequence comes from Sphingomonas sp., assembly GCA_043778785.1. Lineage (GTDB taxonomy): Bacteria > Pseudomonadota > Alphaproteobacteria > Sphingomonadales > Sphingomonadaceae > Sphingomonas_O. Next base: position 2,192 of record JAYWFN010000110.1, read on the forward strand.
AGAGGCCGAAAAGGACGAGGCCCTGGAGGCCAATGCCCGGACCAACGCGCATCGGCGGAATGAACGCGGCGATGATGACGGCATAGACGGGGAGCCGCGCCGAGCAGGTCATCAACGGGGCGATGAGGATGGTCGTGAGGCGGTCCTTGGGATCCTCAATCGTCCGCGTCGCCATGATGCCGGGGATGGCGCAGGCAAAGCTCGACAGCAGCGGGATGAAAGCCCGCCCCGACAGGCCGACGGCGGCCATCAGCCGGTCCATGATGAAAGCGGCGCGGACCATATAGCCGCTGGCTTCGAGGACGAGGATGAACGCGAAGAGGATAAGAATCTGCGGCAGGAAGACGACAACCGCGCCGACCCCGGCAATGATGCCATCGGTTAGGAGCGAGCGCAGGATGGTCGCAGGCATGGCGGCCTTGATGGCGTCCTGAAGGCTGCCGATGGCGCCGTCGATCAGGTCAGCGGGGCCTTGGGCAAGAGTGAATACTGCCTGAAACATCGTGAACAGGACAGCGGCGAGGATGACGGGGCCGAGAATAGGGTGGAGCGCCACGCGGTCGATGCTTTCGGTCCAGCGACGCGCGGGGCTGGTCTCGACCGTCACCGATTTGGCAATGCGGCGGGCATGGCGCTGGCGCTCGGTGAGCGTCGGTTCGGACAGCGTGGTGCCCGCGTGCGGCTGCACGAGGTTCCCCATGACAAGCGGATCGAGCGCGGCGCGAAGCGCGTCGAGACCACGCTTGCGCACGGCAACCGTGGGGATGACGGGGACGCCCAGCGTCTGCGCGAGCGCGGGGACATCGATCGTCAGGCCATCGCGGACAGCGAGGTCGAACATGTTCAGCGCGACCACCGTGGGCCGCCCGAGCGCGATCAGTTCCATCGCAAAGCGCAGATGATTGTCGAGGTTCGAGGCGTCGACGACGATGATCAGCGCCGAGGGGACGCGCTCGCCGACTTGTGTGCCCATGATGACGTCGCGCGTGACGCGTTCGTCGGGGCTGGAGGGCGTGAGGCTATAGGTGCCGGGCAGGTCAATCAGCTCAAGCGGGCGGCCGTCGCCCAGCGTCAGGCGACCGGCGTGGCGCTCAACCGTGACGCCGGGATAATTGCCAACCTTCTGCCGCGCACCGGTCAGCGCGTTGAACAGCGCCGATTTGCCCGCGTTTGGATTGCCGACGAGCGCGACCATCGGCGTGGTTGTGATGGCGGCGGGGGCATTCATATAACCGGTTCAACCTCGATCGCGTTTGCGTGAGCGCGACGAATGGCGACCGTCATCCGCCCGATGCGGACGGCCAGCGGATCGCGCGCGACGAGACCGCCCCCATGCAGCGGTTCGACCGCGACGCCTTCGTCAAAGCCAAGCTCGCGCAGCCGGCGACCGTCACGCTCGGACAGCGCGGTCCAGTCGATCGCACTGATCGTGGCTTCGTGTTGAAAGGGAAGATCAGCAAGCGTCACTGCGACTTATTATCAATAGCGAGTGGGAAATGCCAGCGATTAGACCGCCGGATAACGCAGCCTTCCGAGAAAGCGGGCCAAACTCAATCGTTCGGGCGCGCTGTGCGAAAACCGGCCCTTGAACTTTTCAAAGCGCATGATGCCGTCGATCCGGCGGCCGAGGAAAGCGCGGGTGTCGGCGTGGCCTTCGCTGTCGTCGTCCATCATTGCCATGATTGTGGCCATGTATACGCCGCCGAGGATCGCGCGTTTCGAATAATGGTTGAAATCGGTCGCGGTATCGCCCGCCGCGTGCCACATCGCATCCGCTGCGCGCCAGCCGAGCTTGGTCGCACGCGGGAGATTTTGCGGGAGCGCGAGGACCGCGAGCGCGCGGCGCAAGGCTTCGATGTCGGTTGCCAAAAGGTCGAGCCGCGTCTCGACCAGCGCAGTGATCCGCGCGCGGATTTTCATGGTCGCCAACACGTCGGGCGAAAGATCCGCAAGCATCGCATTATCGATATGCGCGAACCACGCGTCGATCATGTCCATCGCGCCGCCGGGAAAAGCGAGTGCCGCAACAGCGGGATCGATGTCGGTCGCCTGTGCCGCAAGCCTGAGTGCCTCGGGCGTCCACCCGTCGAACGCGGCATGGGCAGGCAATTCCGCCGCCAGCATGACGCGCATTTCGTCGAGGGTTGGATCAGACATGATACGCGCTCCATCGGGTGACAGCATCCAAATGGGCTGCTAGAACCAAAACATCAATCGGTCAGGGGTGTCGCAATGGCAAAGTTTTTCGGGAATTTGAACGCAGTGGTCGCCGCCGGCTTCGCGCTGATGCTGGCACTGCTGTTCTGGTCGATGTCGGCAAGCGGATATGACGGCGCGAACTGGGCAGGCTGGACGACGTTTCTCCATGTCATCTCGGGCACGATGTGGATTGGCCTGCTTTATTATTTCAATTTCGTGCAAATTCCCACGATGCCGACTGTTCCAGCCGAACTGAAGCCCGGCGTGTCGAAATATATCGCGCCAAAGGCATTGTTCTGGTTCCGTTATGCAGCACTTGCGACGGTCGTTACTGGCCTTTTGGTTGCAGTATTGAATGGCTATGCGCATCAGGCGTTCACCTTTCAGGAAGGGTTTCGCCTGATCGGCATCGGCATGTATCTCGCGCTGATCATGGCGTTCAACGTCTGGTTCGTCATCTGGCCAAACCAGAAAAAGGCGCTGGGGCTCGTCGAGGCGGATGCCGACACCAAAGCGAAAGCAGCCGTTACTGCGATGATTTTTAGCCGGACGAACACGCTCCTGTCGGTCCCGATGCTGTTTGCGATGGTGCTTCAGCGGCTTGGCGGCGCTTGGTAGTCACGTCTGTGCGCGCTGGCGCACCAAGACGAGCGCCAGCGCCACCAGCGCCGCGCCGACAAGGTCGAGCGGCCCGAGCATTTCGCTGAACATCAGCCAGCCCGTCAGCGCAGCGACAATCGGCTGGGTCAGCAGCGTCAGCCCGATGACCAGCGGGCTGACCCGGCCGAGCGCATAGGTCATCAGGCTCTGGCCGATCACTTGGCTGCACAAAGCCATCGCGATGAGCGGGGCCCAGTTGGTCGGCATGATCTGTTCGCCCAGCGCCAGCGCAAGAATCAGGAGTGGGACGGCACTCGCCAGCGTCGAGGCCGCGAGCAACGGCAGCGGTGCCATCGTTTCGCGGGCGCGGGCAATCGCGACAAAATAGGCCGCGTAAAAAGCGCCCGCCAGCAGGCTTAACAAATCGCCGACCAGATGTTCGGGTGACAGTTCGGCACTGCGCCCCATGAGCAACCCCGCACCCGCAGCCGCCATCAGCAGCGCCAGCACTTGCCGCTTCGCGGGCCACACCCGTGCCACGACGAAACCATAAATCGGGAAAATGAAGCTCGCCGAATTGCCGAACAGCGTCGCGTTCGCCACTTTGGTGTGCATGATGCCGAGATGCCAGGCGGCAAGATCGGCCGCGAACAGGACACCCGAAGCCGCGATAATCAGGATCAGGGGTTTGCTAAACCGATAGTCCTGAGCCTGTCGAAGGGCGGTTTGCGTTAACCGTCCTTCGACAAGCTCAGGACTGCGGATGAGCGCAGACATCAAAACGAGCAACGGCAGCGCCAGCGCCATCCGCCAGAACGCGCTGGCGATCGGCCCGGTGTCGGCCATCCGCACAAACATAGCGCCCAGCGCGAGCAGAGCGCTGCCCACAAGCAGCGCCGCAACGCCATAGCGTGCACCCCCAAGTTTTTCTTCGCTGGCGATTGTCCCCATGCCCCGCCATATGCGCGAGACCGTAACCGTTTCAAAGAGGAACCCGTTGATGCCGTCGCTGTTCGATTCGATTGATCTCGGTGCCATAGCCGCGCCGAACCGCATATTGATGGCACCGCTGACGCGCGGAAGGGCAACGCGCGCGCATGTGCCGACCACGCGGATGGCGACCTATTACGCGCAGCGGGCCTCGGCGGGCCTGATCATCAGCGAAGCAACCGGGATTTCGCTTGAGGGGTCGGGCTGGCCGTTTGCACCGGGACTTTGGAGCGATGAACAGGTCGAAGCGTGGAAGCCCGTGACCGACGCCGTCCACGAAGCAGGCGGACGGATCATCGCGCAGCTGTGGCATATGGGACGCATCGTTCACCCCAGCCTGCATGGCGTGCAGCCGGTGTCGTCGTCGGCGACGACCGCACCGGGCAAAGCGCATACCTATGACGGCAAACAGCCTTATGTCGAAGCGCGGGCGCTGACGCTTGGCGAAATCCCGCGTCTGATCGGTGACTATGTCCATGCCGCACGCAACGCGATGGCGGCAGGGTTTGACGGGGTGCAATTGCATGGCGCCAACGGCTATCTGATCGACCAATTCCTGCGCGACAATTCGAACTTTCGCGATGATGCCTATGGCGGGCCGGTCGAGAACCGCATCCGTTTACTCGACGAAGTCACAGCAGCGCTTGTCGGCGAAGTCGGCGCGGAGCGGACCTCGGTGCGGCTATCGCCCAACGGCAATTCGCAAGGCGCCGATGACAGCAATCCCGAAGCCTTGTTCACTGCGGCAGCCAGAGCGCTCGCCGCGCACCGGATTGCTTTTCTGGAGCTGCGCGAACTTGGCCCGACGGGAACATTCGGTGCCAGCGATGTGCCGCGCCAGTCACCCGCGATCCGCAAGGTGTTTCCCGGGCCGCTCGTGCTCAACCAAGATTATGATGCGGCGTCCGCGCAAGCCGCGCTTGATTCGGGGGTCGCCGACGCGATCAGTTTCGGGCGGCCGTTCCTCGCCAATCCCGATCTTCCGGCGCGGCTCGCCGGCGGAACCACGCTTAACGAAGGCGTAATAGCTAACTGGTATTCGCAAGGGGACGATGGGTATATCGACTATCCCGCGCTCGAAACGATCAACGCCTGATCTGTCCCATTTTGGGACCTATTCAGGACGAGAAGCGTCAAAAGGGGATGGCCGAGACCGCGCATAATTGCACAGGAGTGAAGCGATGGCGAACCGTGGTATCGGGTTTTTCGACAGCAAAGGGCAGTTTTTCAAAACGCCTCAGGAAGCAACGCACAGCGATCTTGCCGCGATGCTGGGCCGCATGGGTGATGGCGACAGCCTGGCTCCGGGCATCGCCAAAATCCTGCTCGATAAACGGCGCGAGATCGAACATATCTTCCGCGACCATGACGATATGGTGCAAGGCGGGCCAGTGGACCCGAGCAAATCGCCGCATGTTGAGCGCCGCGCCCCGCCTGCGCCCGAAGTATCGACCAAAATATCGAACGTGACGCCGATCAACCCGGCAAAGTCCGCCTGAACGCCACTCTATGATAGCTGGCGGCGGGATCGCTGAAGCGAAACTATGTGGCTCAAGCCCGAAATAGCTGCCATCGATACGGCGCTATCGAACGGAAACGCATGACCCGCACGCTCACCCATCTCGAACGGCTCGAAGCCGAGAGCATCCATATCATGCGCGAAGTCGTGGCCGAGGCCGAAAAGCCGGTGATGCTCTATTCGGTGGGCAAGGATTCAGCCGTGATGCTGCATCTGGCGCGCAAGGCGTTCTACCCCTCCCCCCCGCCTTTCCCGCTGCTCCATGTCGATACGACGTGGAAGTTCCGCGCCATGTATGAGCTGCGCGAAAAGGCGGCGCGCGACGCGGGGATGGAACTGCTCGTTCACCGGAACCCCGAGGCGATCGAACGCGGCATCAATCCGTTCGACCATGGCTCGCTGCACACTGATATGTGGAAGACACAAGGGCTGAAGCAGGCGCTCGACCATTATGGCTTCGACGTGGCGTTCGGCGGGGCGCGGCGTGACGAGGAAAAAAGCCGCGCCAAGGAACGCATCTTCTCGTTCCGCACCGCGACACACGGCTGGGATCCGAAGAACCAGCGGCCCGAACTATGGAATCTGTACAACGCCCGCAAAGCGAAGGGCGAGAGCATCCGCGTCTTCCCGATCTCGAACTGGACCGAACTCGACATCTGGCAATATATTCACCTCGAGAATATCGAGATCGTCCCGCTCTATTTCAGCGCGCCGCGCCCGACGTATGTCCACGACGGACAATTGTTCATGGCTGACGACATCGAGCGGCTCGAACGGGTGATGGGGCACAGGCCCGAGATCGTCGAGCGCTCGATCCGCTTTCGCACGCTCGGCTGTTTTCCGCTGACCGGTGCCGTCGAGAGCATGGCAACCACCCTGCCCGAGGTCATTCAGGAAATGCTGCTGACCACGACCAGCGAACGCCAAGGGCGCGTCATCGATCATGATCAGGCCGCGAGCATGGAGAAAAAGAAGGCGGAGGGGTATTTTTGATGTCCTCTTTTTTTCCACAAAATACCGTTCTGGCTGAGCCTGTCGAAGCCCTGCCCTTCTTCTGGACTGACGGTTTCTTAGAAGGGCAACCCTTCGACAGGCTCAGGGCGAACGGGGTTTGTGGAAGCGGTAGCGCGAAATGAACGACATCATCTACAAAACCGATGATCTCATAGCGTCGGACATCGACGCCTATCTCGACGTGCATCAGCATAAGAGCCTGCTGCGTTTCATCACCTGCGGAAGCGTGGACGACGGCAAGTCGACGCTAATCGGGCGGCTGCTTTACGACAGCAAAATGATCTTCGAAGACCAGCTTGCCACGCTCGAGGCGGACAGCAAGCGTATGGGCACCCAAGGTCAGGGGATCGATTTCGCGCTCCTCGTCGATGGCCTTGCCGCCGAACGCGAGCAGGGCATCACCATTGACGTCGCCTACCGCTTTTTCGCGACCGAAAAACGCAAGTTCATCGTCGCCGACTGTCCGGGGCATGAGCAATATACCCGCAATATGGTCACCGGCGCGTCGACCGCCGACCTCGCCGTCATCCTGATCGACGCGCGAAAAGGCGTGCTCGTCCAGACGCGACGACACTCCTACCTCGCCAAGCTGCTCGGCATCCGCAACATCGTGCTCGCGGTCAACAAAATGGACCTGATCGGTTATGATCAGGCGAAATACGATGCCATCGTTGCGGATTACACCGCGTTTGCGACCAGCATCGGTATCACCGATTTTACCGCGATGCCGATTTCGGGATTCAAGGGCGACAATATCACCGACAATTCGCCGAACACGCCTTGGTTCGGCGGCGATCCGCTGATCACTCATCTCGAAACTGTTGCGCTCGACAACGACAGCGACCAGGCCAAGCCGCTGCGCATGGTAGTGCAATGGGTGAACCGCCCCAATCTCGATTTCCGCGGGTTCAGCGGGCAAATTTCAACGGGCGTGGTTCGACCCGGCGACGCGATCAGGGTTCTGCCGTCGGGCAAGACAACGACGATCAGCAAGATCGTCACGCTGGACGGCGACCTCGACGAAGCCGTCGCTGGCCAGCCGGTCACGCTGTGCTTTGCCGATGAAATCGACTGCTCGCGCGGCGACGTTATCGCTGCCGCCGACGCACCGCCGCAAGTCTCGGACCAGTTCGAAGCGACCATCGTCTGGATGGCCGACGATGCGATGATCCCCGGGCGCGCCTATTGGCTGAAGCTCGGCACGCAGATGGTTTCCGCCACCGTCCAGCCGCCGAAATATGTTGTTAACGTCAATACGATGGACCATCTCGCGGCCAAGACGTTCGAGCTGAATGCGATTGGCGTGGCCGAACTGGCGACCGACAAACCCATCGTCTTTGAGGCCTTTGCCGAAAATCATACGCTCGGCGGGTTTATCCTGATCGACAAGATCAGCAATGCGACGGTCGCGGCGGGGATGCTGCATTTCAGTCTGCGCCGCGCGCAGAATGTCCATTGGCAGGCGACCGACGTCACACGCGAGGCGCATGCGAGCCTCAAGAACCAGAAAGCCAAAATACTCTGGTTCACGGGTCTGTCGGGATCGGGCAAATCGACGATTGCCAACGAAGTCGAAAAGCGGCTTGCGCTGATGAACCGCCATACCTTTCTGCTTGATGGCGACAATGTGCGGCATGGGCTCAACAAGGACTTGGGCTTTACCGAGGCCGATCGCATTGAAAATATCCGCCGCGTCGGCGAAGTCGCGAGGCTGATGGCCGATGCCGGGTTGATCGTGCTGACCGCGTTCATCAGCCCGTTCCGCGCCGAACGCGACATGGTGCGGTCGATGCTGCAAGCCGATGGGCGGGGGGGCGAGTTCATCGAAATCTTTGTCGAAACGCCGCTCGAGATTGCCGAGGCTCGCGACGTGAAAGGGCTTTATAAGAAAGCGCGCAGCGGACAGCTCAAGAACTTCACCGGGATCGACAGCCCCTATGAACCGCCCGAAGCGCCCGAAATCCGGGTGAACACCGTTGAGATGACACCCGCCGAGGCCGCCGACTATATCATCCGCCAGATCATGCCGCTAAAGTGAGTATGACCGATGCCCAACTCGCCGCGCATCTTGCCACTGTTGCGGGAAAACTGTTGCTGCAAGTCCGTGATTGTGGCGTCACGACCGGCAAGGCGCTGGGCAAGTCGGGCGATCAAACGGCCAACCAATATCTGATCCACGCGATTGGCGAAGCGCGACCAGATGACGGGCTGCTGTCCGAAGAAAGCAAGGATACCGATGCCCGCCTGTCCAGATCACGCGTCTGGATCATCGATCCGGTCGACGGCACCCGCGAATATGGCGAAAAAGACCTACAAGGACGCGGACGGACCGACTGGGCCGTCCATGTGGCGCTTGCCATAGACGGCGTGGCCAGCGTTGGCGCGGTTGCGCTGCCTGCACTCGACCTGACGCTGCGCTCTGATAAGCCCGCGCCGCTCGGGCGTTTACCAGAGACACCGCGCATGGTCGTCAGCCGCTCGCGCCCCGCCAAGGAAGCCCTGCAAGTTGCCGAAGCGATTGGTGCCGAGCTCATCCCGATGGGCAGCGCGGGCGCGAAAGCGATGGCCATCGTGCGCGGCGAGGCCGAAATCTATCTCCACACCGGTGGACAGCATGAGTGGGACAGTTGTGCGCCAGTTGCGGTTGCCGCCGCCTATGGCCTGCACGTCAGCCGCGCCGACGGCAGTCCGCTGGTCTACAACCAGCGCAACACTTATATGCCCGACCTGCTGATCTGCCGTCGCGAATGGGCCGACAACGTGCTGGCGATCACGAAACCACGTTAGCATCGCGCAAGGCCGCGATCTGCGCGGGGCTCAGGCCGAGCAAATCAGCCAATATCGCGTCGGTATGCTGACCTAAGACGGGCGGCGCATCGGGCACGGGTTGCGTCTCGCCCGGCCATTTGATCGAGCGGTTGACGATGGGAATCGTGCCGAGCGCAGCATGTTCGGTTTCGACGACCATGCCGCGGGCGACCGCTTGCGGCTGCATCAGGGCATCATGAACGCCCAGAATCGGCGCATGCGGCACTTGGTGCTTGGTCAGCAGCGCATCGAGGTCGCCAAAGTTGTATCGGCAGGTTCGGCTGCCAATCAGATCGTCGACCTCCTTTCGGTTGATGCGCCGCTGCTCGATCGTGTGGTATCGATCATCCTCGATCAGCGCATCAAGATCGAGCGCGCGGCAGATATTGCCCCAGAAACTGTTTGAAAGGCAGGCAATGACCATCAGCCCGTCCTCCGCCGGAAACACGCCATAGGGCACAAGATTGGG
>JAYWFN010000111.1:0-5012 GCA_043778785.1 Sphingomonas sp.
CTAACACACGAATGCCAAGCTCGCGCAATTGCTTCGGCGTCGCGGGAGCCGGAGCGTTCATCATCAGGTCTTCGGCCTTCTGGTTCATCGGGAAGGTGATGACTTCGCGAATATTGGGCTCGTCGGCCAACAGCATGACAATACGGTCTATGCCCGGTGCCGAGCCCCCGTGCGGTGGTGCGCCGAGCTTGAACGCGCCGATCATCCCGGCAAAATTCTCGTCAACCTGTGCTTGGGTATACCCCGCGATTTCGAACGCTTTATACATGATCTCGGGCCGGTGGTTGCGGATCGCGCCCGACGACAGCTCGATGCCGTTGCAGACGATGTCATACTGATAAGCGAGAATGTCGAGCGGGTTCATGGTTTCGAGCGCGTCCATCTCGCCCTGCGGCATCGAGAAGGGATTGTGGCTGAAATCGATTTTCTTCGCGTCCTCGTCATACTCATACATCGGGAAATCGACGATCCAGCAGAATTCAAAGCGGTTCTTGTCGATCAGGTCGAGTTCGGTGCCGATGCGTGTCCGGGCGGCTCCCGCAAGTTTGGCAGCGGTCGCTTCGGGGCCAGCCGCGAAGAAAATGCCGTCATCAGGACCGAGGCCAAGCGCCGCAACCAGTTTGCGCGTTGCGTCTTCACCGTGGTTTTTGGCAATCGGGCCGCCCAGTTCGCCACCCTTCTGCGTGATATAGCCGAGGCCAGCATAGCCTTCGCCCTGCGCCCAGCCATTCATGTCATCAAAGAATTTGCGGCTCTTTTCCGCAGTGCCCGGCGCCGGAATCGCGCGCACGACATCACCCGCCTCAACCATTGACGCAAACCGCCCGAAGCCCGACTCTTTGAAATGATCGGACACATCGGTGATGACGATAGGGTTCCGCAGATCGGGTTTGTCCGACCCATATTTCAGCATCGATTCGCGATACGGAATACGCGGGAACGGTGCGGCGCTTACGCTGCGGCCATTGGCAAACTCTTCGAAGACGTCATGCAGAACGGGTTCGATTGCCGAAAAAACATCGTCCTGCGTCACGAAGCTCATTTCGAAATCGAGCTGATAGAATTCGCCGGGGCTTCGGTCAGCGCGTGCATCCTCGTCGCGGAAACACGGCGCAATCTGGAAATAGCGATCAAACCCCGCCACCATCAGCAGCTGTTTGAACATCTGCGGCGCTTGCGGCAGCGCATAGAATTTGCCGGGGTGGACGCGACTGGGGACGAGATAGTCGCGGGCGCCTTCGGGGCTGCTCGCGGTCAGGATCGGCGTCTGGAATTCAGTGAATCCCTGCCCGATCATGCGCTGGCGGATGCTGGCAATAACATTCGAGCGCAGGACGATGTTGGCGTGCAGCCGTTCACGACGCAGGTCGAGATAGCGGTATTTAAGGCGGATTTCCTCAGGATATTCGGCTTCGCCAAACACCGGCATCGGCAGTTCCGCCGCCGCCGACTGCACGACAACATCCGTCGCGCGCACTTCGATCTCGCCCGTCGGCAGCCCGGCATTCACCGTTTCAGCGGACCGCGCAACAACCATACCCGTCACCGTCACCACCGATTCAGCGCGCAACTTATCGAGCACTCCGTGCGCCGGGCTGTCGGTATCGGTCACAATCTGCGTGATGCCATAATGATCGCGCAGATCGACGAACAGCAAATTGCCATGATCGCGCTTGCGGTGAACCCAGCCCGACAGGCGGACAGTTTCGCCGACGTGGGTGGCGCGCAATTCAGCGCATTTATGTGAACGATAGGCGTGTTGTGTCATGACGGGGCTAACACAGGCGCAGGCGTCAATTGTCAAGGCGCGTCAGGTCGCTATGGGGAAGCAATGAAGATTCATCCGTTGATTAATGACAGCATAACACTTGCCGATTTTTGCAAGCGCATGGCCAAGGCCAGTTTCATCGCTGTCGACACCGAATTCATGCGCGAGAATACCTTCTGGCCTGAATTGTGCCTAATCCAGATTGCGGACGACAATGAAGCCGCCGCAATTGATCCGATGGCGCCTGGCATCGATCTTCAGCCATTGCTCGATCTGATGACGGACAATCAAGATGTCCTGAAAGTCTTCCATGCAGGGGGACAGGACATTGAAATCATTCATAACTTGACCGGCAAGACACCGCACCCCCTGTTCGACACACAAATTGCGGCGATGGCACTGGGGCAAGGCGAGCAGGTCGGCTATTCGAACCTTGTCGATCAATGGCTCGGCATCCCGCTCGACAAGGGAGCGCGCTTTACCGATTGGGCGCGACGGCCGCTCGACGATCGCCAGATCGATTATGCGATCGGCGACGTGACGCATCTGGCGAAGATTTTCCCGATGATGCTGAACAAACTGATCAAGACGGGGCGCGGTGGCTGGCTCGATCAGGAGATGGAAAAGCTCGCCGATCCGTCGAATTATGTCACCGAGCTTGGTGACGCCTGGTTGCGTGTGAAGATTGCCAGTCGCAAACCCGAAGTGCTCGGCCGCTTGCGCGCGCTTGCATCATGGCGCGAAAGCGAAGCGCGGAGCAAAAACCTGCCGCGCGGTCGCATCGTCAAAGACGAAACATTGGGCGACCTCGCGCTGCATCCGCCGCGCACGCAAAATGACCTCGCAAAAGTGCGCGGGCTCTCGTCCTCTTGGGCGGGCAATGACATTGGCGGTCGGATGATGGCGGCGCTGTCGAATGCCCCACCACTATCAGCCGAGCTGATGCCTGCGCGCGAGGACCGTAAACCCGGCCTTGGCAAGGATGGCGCACTCGTTGCCGAAATGCTCAAGCTGCTCCTGAAAATACGTGCAAAAGAATCGAATGTGGCGCCCCGCCTGCTGGCGCGCACCGATGACCTCGAATTGCTGGCAGCCGGCGTGCGCGACAATTTGTCGATCCTGACCGGCTGGCGCTACGATCAATTCGGTCGTGATGCGCTCGATCTGGTCGAAGGACGGCTTGCATTCGCAGTGATCAACGGAAAAATGAAAATGACCCGGACCGAGGATGGTGGCACGCAATAGCGAAACGCCACCGACAGCGAGCGCATTCCGGGCAGACAATCAGCAGATTGTAAGTCTTCAGTATTTGCGCGCTGTCGCAGCACTCCTCGTTGTTTTCCACCATGTCCGAAATCCGGGCAACGGCCTGTTCAATCCCATAAGCCACTGGAATTTCGGCCAGGCTGGCGTCGACATGTTCTTCCTGATCAGCGGCTATATCATGTATGCGGTCGCCCGCACCGAACGGCCCGTGCGTTTCCTGCAGCGTCGCATCGTCCGGATTGTGCCGCTATACTGGATCGCCACTTTTTTCCTGTATTTTCAAGTGAGTATCGGCTTCCCGGGCATTTTACCGACGATCGATCAGCTGCTAAAGTCCCTGCTCTTCATTCCGCAATATCATCCGCAAAACCCGACCGAAATCTGGCCATTTCTGGTGCCGGGGTGGACGCTGCAATTCGAAATCTATTTTTATGCCATCTTCGCAATTGGTCTTGCGTTTCGTCGCCTGTTGCCGGTCGTGCTTCTGATCGGGGCAATTGCGATCGTCATCGGACAGATCGGCCTCGGCATCCAAGGCAATGCCCTTTTTGCCACATATACATCTCCGATCATCACCGAGTTTTTTCAGGGTATGCTGGTCGCCGTTATCCACCGGCGGCGCTCGCTCGCGTCCTATTGGCTCGCACTACCCTTTGGTATCGCTGCCTTGTTTCTGATCGGCAATCTGGACGCCCCGCGATTGCTGGTCTGGGGGCTGCCATCGACATTGATCCTCATCGGCTGTCTGGCGATTGAGGATGCCGGGAAAATGCCAAACCTGCCGGCGTTTAAGTTGCTCGGCGATGCAAGCTACTCGATCTATCTGTCGCACGCTTTCATCCTCCAGATCGGCCTTCTGGTCTGGTGGAAAGTGCCGATAACGGGCTGGCCCCAGTTTCTTGTTTTTACGCCTGCGGCAATCGTTGGCTGCGCCTTCATCGGCATCCTGATTTATCATTACATCGAACGGCCAATGCTCCTTCGCCTTCAGCGAAAAAACAAGCGGAAGACCACGCTAGCCCAGCATGGCTGAGCGACCGAGCAATGCGGCCAACTGCCGATGCCGTCGTTCAACAGCCTCGCCGTAAAGCGCCTGACTGCCCGATGGCAAAAACAGCGTCAGCGCGTTGTCGTCGATCTCGATACGGCTGATCGCCAGCGGCTCCGCCACACCGCCACTCAGCCGCTGACCGAGCCGCATTGCCAGCCCCCACATTGACGCACGACCCAGATCTTCGGGCGATGCGAGCTGTGTGACGACCGGTATCGCCATCAAACCGCCACCAAAGCTGGCGGAAAGCGCCTGCCCGACCATCGCCCGACCCCGCGCATCAAGGCCGACCCAGTTGCCGTGCAGAGCCACTTCAAGCCCGCGTTCCGCCCGAAACTCGGGACTCGCCGACCACGCGACATCGCCGAGCAGGCACGCAGCATGACGCAACCGCGCGTCGTCAGCGCTGTCCCGCGCAAACAACGGTGCAACCCACCGCGCCAACAGATCGCCATGTTCATCAAAGCGCCCCTGACGCGCACCCGCTGCGCGCGTCGCGGCAATCAGCGGATCTTCGCGGCGCTGGTCTTCGGTCAAGCCAGCGTACAGCAACCCCTCACGCAGGCCAAAAGCGGAAACAACCAGCGCGCGCGATCCCAATTGTCGGGTCAGGGTCGCCAGCAAAGCCGCTGCATCGCCCAACGCCGGGATGCGGGCGCTCGACAGCGCCTCAATGGCTTTCAGCCCCTTGCGATCCATGCGTGAGACAGCACGGACCAGCCGGACTGCGGCCTGCGGCGGCATCGCGTAATGATGCAGCACCGGCAGCGGATAATCGGTCAGATGCATGTGCAACCGCGCAAGCGCGCGCCACGATCCACCGACCAGATAAAAGGGCAGATCGCGCTCGATATTTTTCCATCCTGCTTTCGCAAGCATCTTCTTGACAGCAGCGTCGAGCGCGCCCCGGCTTTTGCCTCGGATGGC
>JAYWFN010000112.1:0-11752 GCA_043778785.1 Sphingomonas sp.
GTGGATGTTGAGGCCGTGCGCGAAGGCGAGGGCCGAGCCGGGGCGGAGGCTATCCTTGACGTCGTCGGCCCAGATCGCCGCCTGATGCTCGTCGGGCGCGAGGATCATGACAATGTCGGCCCATTTCGCGGCATCGACGTTGGACATCACCTTGAATCCTGCGCCTTCGGCCTTCGCGGCGGTTGCCGACCCGGGCCGCAGCGCAATCGCAACCGCCGTGACACCTGAATCACGCAGATTCTGCGCATGCGCATGCCCCTGCGATCCATAGCCGACGATGGCAATCTTCTTTGATTTGATGAGGCCGATGTCGGCATCCCGGTCATAATATACGCGCATTGTTCTTCCCTTATGTGCTCCTGCGAAAGCAGGAGCCCTGCCAACGCAACAGATGATGATGTTTCCAGAGCTCCTGCCTTCGCAGGAGCACAGCGTCAAACTGCCAATTTCCCCCGCGCCATCGCAACGATCCCTGTCCGTGCGACTTCAACGAGGCCAATCTCTCCCATCAATTCGACAAAGCGGTCGATCTTCGTCGACGCGCCTGTGACTTCGAACACAAAACTTGAAATCGTCGTATCGACGACATTGGCGCGGAACACTTCGGCCAGCCGCAGCGCTTCGATCCGGTGTTCGCCGACACCCGCAACCTTGACCAGCGCCAGCTCGCGCTCGACATGCTCGCCCAGCACCGTCAGGTCGGTGACCTTATGCACGGGCACCAGCCGGTCGAGCTGCGCCACGACCTGTTCGATGACCGCTGCCGTGCCCGACGTCACGATGGTGATCCGCGACACGGCATCATCCTCGCTGATGTCGGCCACTGTCAGGCTTTCGATATTATACCCGCGTGCCGAAAACATCCCCGCAATCCGCGCCAGCACACCCGATTCATTGTCCACGGTGACGGAGAGCGTGTGACGCTCGATAGGGCCGGTTTTTATGTGCATCAAACCAGCGCCTTTGCTTCGTCGTCCATCGTCCCGACCACACCCGCCGGATCAAGGATCATGTCGGTATGTGCCGCGCCGCTGGGGATCATCGGGAAGCAATTGGCCAGCTTGGCGACCATGCAATCGACAATCACTGGCCCGTCATGATCAAGCATCGCGGCAATCCCGCTGTCGAGATCATCGGGATGCTCGATGCGGATACCCTTCCAGCCATAAGCTTCGCCCAGCCTCACAAAGTCCGGCAATGAATCGCTGTAACTCTCTGAATAGCGGCTTTCATAGGTCAGTTCCTGCCACTGGCGGACCATGCCCATATATTCGTTGTTGAGGATGAAAATCTTGACCGGCAACCGGTATTGCGTCGCCGTCGCCAGCTCCTGGATGTTCATCTGGATCGACGCTTCACCGGCAATGTCGATGACCAGCGCCTTGGGGTTGCCGATCTGCGCACCGATCGCGGCGGGCAGGCCGTATCCCATCGTGCCAAGCCCGCCCGACGTCAGCCATTTGTTGGGCAATTCAAAGCCATAATGCTGCGCGGCCCACATCTGGTGCTGGCCGACTTCGGTCGTGATGATCGGACCCCGCTTGTGCGTCGCTTCCCACAGCGCACGCACGGCATGCTGCGGCATGATTTCGGTCTTTGATTTTGTGAAACCAAGCGACTTCTTCGCGCGCCACTTGTCGATCTGCGCCCACCATGCCGACAAATCGGCTTTGGGAAACTGCCGCGCTTTCCACAGCTTGACCGCGTCCTCGAGCACGCGCCCGACATCGCCAACCACGCTCAGGTCAACGCGGACGATCTTGTTGATCGAGCTGCGGTCAATATCGACATGGATTTTCTTCGATTTGGGCGAAAACGCATCGAGCCGTCCTGTGACCCGGTCGTCGAACCGCGCACCGAGGCAGACCATCAGATCACAGCCATGCATCGCCATATTGGCCTCATAAGTGCCATGCATCCCCAGCATCCCGAGCCATTGCGCGCCCGAGGCCGGATACGCGCCAAGCCCCATCAACGTCGATGTCACCGGCGCGCCCGTAATCCGCGCCAATTCGCACAGCATCTGCGCCGCGCCCGGCCCCGAATTGATGATCCCGCCGCCCGTATAAAGAATTGGCCGTTCCGCCGCTGCGAGCATCTCGACCAAAGTCTCGACCGCTTTCGCATCGGTCTTGAGCGCAGGGCGATAGGTCTTGTGCTGGATTTTGCCGGGATTGCGGTAGGTTGCGGTCGCAACCTGCACATCCTTGGGAATGTCGATCACCACCGGCCCGGGCCGTCCCGACGTCGCGATATGGAATGCCTCGTGAACAATATCGCCGAGGCGGGCCGGGTCTTTCACCAGGTAATTATGCTTGGTGCAATGCCGTGTAATGCCGACGGTATCGGCTTCCTGAAACGCATCGGTGCCGATCAGGCTCGTCGGCACCTGGCCTGTGATAACAACCATCGGAATCGAATCCATCAACGCATCGGTAATCGCGGTGATGACATTGGTCGCGCCGGGGCCGCTGGTAACGAGCACAACACCCGGTTTTCCCGTCGAGCGGGCATAGCCTTCCGCAGCATGCCCGGCCCCCGCTTCGGCACGGACCAGAATGTGCTTGATGCGCTTCTGTTTGAACAACGCATCATAGATGGGGAGCACAGCGCCGCCGGGATAGCCGAACACGATTTCCACGCCGAGATCGACAAGCGCCTCGACGAGGATTTCGGCTCCGGGCAATTCCGTGGGCATGAACGCGTTCCTGTTGCAATGCGGCATAAATGGCAAGGCCGCCGCCGGTATGACTAACAAACTATGGTGTCAAGGCTTTATTGCGCAATATTATTGCTAGTTCATTGATTGTTTCGTTGTTTAATGATTCGATGTGACGCGGCCAGGCCTCGGGTAGCTGTCGCCGGAACCAGGTATATTGCCGCTTCGCATAGTGCCGCGTCGTCAGTTTTCCGGTGTTCTTGGACTCATTTTTGACTAACTTTTGGCGCTGATAGGCGGCGATTTCTGGTACCCCGATGGCACGCATCACCGGCAAAGCAGGGTCCAATCCGCGCGCCAGCAATGCCGCCACTTCATCCTGACCCTGCTCGAACATCATCTCGAACCGCGCATCGCACCGCGCGGCCAGCCAGTCGCGCGGTGGCAACAGGATCATCGGCACCAGCCGAACCTGCTGACCAATCCCGCCAGTCCGCGCCACTTGCCAGTGGGCGAGTGGCTTCCCCGTCGACCGAACGACTTCCAGCGCCCGCATCACCCGCGCCGCATCCGCCGGGGCCAGTCGCGCCGCCGCCGCGGCATCCTCGGCTTGCAGCGCGGCATAAGCGTCGGCGACTGCCAAAGCCCGAACCTCAGCCCGCACCGCCGGATCAATGTCGGGCACTGGCGCGATGCCGTCGAGCAAGGTCCGTATGTAGAGCCCCGTCCCGCCAACCAGGATCGGCAACCGCGCCGCGTCATGCGCCTCGGTGATCGCGACCTTAGCATCTGCCGCCCACCGCGCAGCCGAACAAGCCTCCGCCCCGTCAATATATCCAAACAACCGGTGCAGCGCTCGCGCTTCCTCTTCGACCGAAGGCCGCGCCGTCACGACGCGCAAGTCGCGGTAAACCTGCATCGAATCGGCATTGATGATCACCGACGGCGTCAATTCCGCCAGCGCCAGCGCCAGCGCAGACTTGCCGCTGGCGGTCGGCCCTGCGATGAGCACTAGCGGCGGGAGGGTTTTCGTGTTCATTGCAACCTTGGTAGCACCGGAAGAACTTTCAGCGGGCGATATTTCTGCTGCTTGCGATGCATTGCAGGGAACCGCACGGTCAGTCGTCGATGGCGTCGCCTGCGACATCACCTTCCCAACCCGTCATTCCAGCGAAAGCTGGGATCCCTCGACGGTTGGGATCGACATCATCATCCAACCCGCCGCCGACCGCCATCGCAAGCTGCTCGTCGCCGACATGGATTCGACGATGATCACGGTCGAATGCATCGACGAACTCGCCGATTACGCGGGGCTGAAGGCCGAAGTCTCCGAGGTCACCGAGCGCGCCATGCGCGGCGAGATCGACTTTGCAGGCGCATTGCGTGACCGCGTGGCGCTTCTCGCGGGGCTCTCCGAAGCCACCGTCGCCGAATGCCTGCGCGAGCGCGTCAAACTGATGGGCGGGGCCAAGGCGCTGATAAACACGTTCCGCGCGAATGGCGGCACGACAATCCTTGTCTCGGGCGGGTTCACCCATTTCACGGGGCCAGTTGCGAAGGAAATCGGTTTCGACCGCGCCATTGCCAACCGCCTGGTGGTTAAGGACGGCTTCCTGACAGGCGAAGTCGAAACGCCCATCGTTGATGCCTCGACGAAGCGCGCGGTACTCATCGAGGCCCTCGCCGGCCGCGACTCGTCGGTCAGCATTGCCATCGGCGACGGCGCCAACGATATTCCGATGATCGAAGTCGCAGGGCTGGGCGTCGCCTATCATGCTAAGCCAAAAACCCAAGCCGCTGCCGACGCCTGCGTCCGCTTCGGTGATCTCAATGTCGTTCGCTATGCGCTTGGGCTTTAGGCCGGACTAAAGATGCCAGTCGCTTCATCGAGCACGTGCAACACGCCCTCGCTCAACGCAAAATAACTTCCGCGCAACCGCAACGTCCCCGCCGCTTCGCGCTCGCGGACACATTTGAACGTGCGCAGATTGTTCAGGCTTACTTTCACGCTCTCGAGTTCCAGCGCGTGCACTGCCGCCGCGCCCGTACCATGCTCGGCAACAATCCGGTCGCGCGCCTCGTCAAGCAAATCGATCCAGTGCGCGATGAAACCGCCTTCACCGGCCACCGCGCCTTCGAACCGGCGTGACAGGGCCGCTGCGACGCCGCCACAGCTGCCGTGCCCCATCACCATGATCTGCGGCACTTCGAGCTGCGTCACCGCAAATTCGAGCGCTGCGGATACCCCGTGACGCCCGCCGTCGGCTTCAAACGGCGGCACCAGATTGGCGACA
Source organism: Sphingomonas sp. (assembly GCA_043778785.1). Taxonomy (GTDB): domain Bacteria; phylum Pseudomonadota; class Alphaproteobacteria; order Sphingomonadales; family Sphingomonadaceae; genus Sphingomonas_O. The sequence continues at coordinate 4,954 of JAYWFN010000112.1, forward strand.
TTGCGCACCACGAACATTGCGCCCGGCGGTGTATCGAAAATCGTCGCGGGATCGACGCGGCTGTCTGAGCACGCAATGACCATGATTCGCGGTTTCTGACCCGCTTCAAGCGCTGCCCAGCGTTCGCGCTCGGCTTGCCAGTCGGTCGCGCGGAACCGGTGATAGCCTTCGATCAGCATTTCCATGCGCTCAGCCGAACCGCTCGCCGCGAATGACCGCCACGTCGCCGACCATCACTAGCAGCCCGTGGCTGTCGAGCACTGGCGCCAGTGCATCGAGCAACGCATCGGCGCGCTCGGCCGAAGCAATGGCAAGCACAATGACCTTGCTCTGCGCGCCGCTCAGCCGGTCTTCGCTCCAGTGACCCGCACGGCCACGACCCGACAGCGACGGAATAACGGTATGGCCACTGATCCCGGCTGCTTCGCACGCAGCCGATATGCGCGGCACGAGCGGCGCGTCAGTCAGGATTTCGATGCGTTTGCGGATAACGGTGTCCATCACATGCCCCCTAACGTCTGTGCGAGCCAGGCAAAGAGCGAAATGCCAAAGACGATGTTGAAGGGGAAAGTGATGCCAAGCGACATCGACAGATAAATCCCCGGATCCGCCTCGGGCAAGGCCAGACGCATCGCCGCAGGCACCGCAATATACGAAGCGCTTGCCGCCAGGATGCCAAGCATGGCCGCCGTCCCGACATCGACTCCGATCAATGTGCCTGCCACCGTCCCGATAACGCCGTTTGTGATCGGAATGGCAATGCCCAGCGCCACAAGCGGCAATGTCAGTGCCTTGGTTTGCATGATCCGCCGCGAGGCGATCAGCCCCATATCGAGCAGGAACAGGCAAAGAATGCCGCGATAGCCGCCGTCGAACACCGGCTTGATCGGCGCAAAACCGTCTTTCCCTGCGATGAGACCAATGATGAAACTGCCGACGAGCAAGACAACCGATGCGTTGAACAAAACCTCATGCCACAGCCCGCCGCCCGTTCCGTCACTTTCGCCACGGCGCGCCAGAAACAGGCCGGATATGATCGCAGGCGTTTCCATCAGCGCGAGCACGGCGACCATGAACCCCGCGGCAGGCAAGCCAATTCCGGCCAGCATCTGCTCGGCAGTGACGAAGGTAACGAGGCTGACCGACCCGTAGTGCGCAGCGACTGCAGCAGCATTTACCCGCGACAAGCCGCCGACCGAGCGCAACAGCGCAAAGGCGGGGAGGGGAAGCAGGAAGCTGAGAACCATGCCGGTTCCCGCCGCAAGGCCCAATGTCGCGGTAAAACCCGATTCCGCGACCGAAACCCCGCCTTTAAGACCGATTGCTGCCATCAGGTAGAGCGCCATGCCCTTTGCCAGTGCTTCGGGAACGGCAAGGTCCGAGCGCACGAAACCTGCCAGCAAGCCCAATACAAAAAACAGAATGATCGGGGACGTCAGCGTTTCAAGGATCATAATATCTCCCCCATATTTGGATCGATAACGACCGCCGAAGCGGTTGGCAAACGGGGCGGTCGTCGCTATCTCGCATGGCATGGACAACGCCGCTACGATCACTCCCCGCCCCCGCAAGCCCGACTGGATTCGGGTAAAGGCGCCGACCTCGGTCGGGTTTGCCGAAACAAAAGCACTGATGCGCCGCCTGAATCTTGCGACCGTGTGCGAGGAAGCGGCCTGCCCGAACATAGGCGAATGCTGGACCAAAAAGCACGCCACAGTGATGATCCTTGGCGATACGTGCACGCGCGCCTGCGCCTTTTGCAATGTGAAAACCGGCATGCCGCGCGCGGTCGATCCGCTCGAGCCGCAGCATACCGCCGATGCGGCGGCCGAACTCGGTCTTGAACATATTGTCGTGACCAGTGTCGACCGCGACGATCTGCCGGATGGCGGCGCGTCGCAGTTCGTCAAATTGATCGAGGCGCTGCGGCGGACCACGCCAAACACGACGATCGAAATCCTCACACCCGATTTCAGGAACAAGTCACAAGCTGCTGTTGAATCAATCGTTGCTGCGCGGCCCGACGTTTATAACCACAACCTCGAAACAGTGCCGCGGCTTTATCCGACGATCCGGCCCGGGGCACGTTATTATGCGTCGCTGCGCTTGCTCGAAAGCGTGAAGCGGCACGATCCGTCGATCTTCACCAAATCGGGCATGATGATGGGCCTTGGCGAGGAACGGATGGAAGTGCATCAGGTGATGGATGACATGCGCAGCGCCGAAGTCGATTTCCTGACGCTCGGCCAATATCTTCAGCCGACCCCGCGCCATACCAAAGTGATCGATTTCGTCACGCCTGCGACCTTTGACGCTTATGCAGGGATCGCGCGGGCAAAGGGTTTCCTGCTGGTCGCCTCGTCGCCATTGACGCGCTCGAGCTATCACGCTGGGGATGACTTTGCGAAACTTCGTGCGGCGCGTGAGGCGAAGGTGGCGCGCCCTTAGATGCCCGGTCATCGCGAAAAACGGTTTCTTCCCTACAGCGCCGAACAGATGTTCGATCTGGTCGCGGATGTCGGCCGCTATGCCGAGTTCCTGCCGTGGGTCACGGCGGTGCGCGTGCGATCGAACAGTGAAAGCGAAATGACCGCTGATCTTATCGTCGGGTTCCGGTCGTTGCGCGAACGGTTCACCAGCCGCGTCGGTAAGGTGCGCGCTAAGCGGATCAGCGTCGATTATATTGACGGCCCGCTGAAATTCCTGCGCAACGAGTGGCAGTTTGAACCGGCGCCGGGTGGCTGCACGATCGACTTTTCGGTGGAGTTTGCGTTCAAAAATCGCGTATTCGAAGCCATCGCCGGGCAAATGTTCGACGCCGCGCTGCGCAAGATGATCAACGCCTTCGAAACCCGCGCCGATGCGCTTTACGCGTCGCCTTCTGGCATCAGCAATTCAAGCGCACACAGCGCCGCCTGAAGACGAACGCCACCACGACCGTTGTCGTCGAAATATTTCTTGTCCGCATGCACGTTTTCAGGATCACCGCCGCGTATGGCGCGCGCAAAAACCACCGTCCCGACGGGTTTCCTGTCACTGCCGCCGTCCGGTCCTGCCACACCGGTGATCGACACAGCGATATCAGCGTCGCTGCGGTTGAGCATACCCTGCGCCATGCCCCATGCCGTGGCGACCGATACCGCCCCAAAGGTTTCCAATATGTCGGTGCCGACGCCAAGGTGCGCAATTTTGGCAGCATTCGAATAAGAGACAACACTTGCCGTAAACACATCCGAAGACCCTGGATGCTCGGTCAGCGCCGCCGCGACGAGACCGCCGGTGCAGCTTTCGGCCACCGCAATCGTCCGCCCCGCCGCGCGGTTTGCGTCCAGCACGCGTTTGGCCGCGTCCAGCAATTCGGCGGGAAGCAGGGTATCGATACGCTCCGCGGCATTGGGTTCTATATCGCTCACAATTCCTCCGGAAGGCGAACCGTCGCAATGGCTTGCGCAGCGATCCCTTCGCCGCGTCCTGTAAAGCCCAGTCGCTCGGTCGTTGTTGCCTTTATACTAATGCGTCGCGTCGGCACCTGCAAGATTTCGGCAATCCGCCCGCGCATCGCGTCCCGAAATGGGCCGATCTTCGGCGCTTCGCAGATGATCGTCAGATCGACGAAATCGATGATGCCGCCCTGCGCCGCGACCAACCCGCGCGCATGGTCGAGGAAGCGGTCGGATGACGCGCCGCGCCACTGTGCATCGCTCGGCGGGAAATGGCTGCCGATGTCGCCGGCGCCGATACACCCGAGCACGGCATCGGTAATCGCGTGCAGCGCCACATCGGCATCCGAATGGCCTGACAGTCCCTTGTCATGCGGAATGCGGACGCCGCCCAGCCAAAGTTCCTCGCCCGCCTCAAGCCGGTGCACATCAAACCCGCTCGCGCTCCGGCTGACCAGCAGGCGGTTGGCCGCGGTGGCGAAATCCTCGGGTCGGGTAATCTTTTCGAGCATTATATCGCCTTCGACCGTTGCCACGTTAAATCCCGCCGCGCGCGCCACTTGGGCGTCATCGGTCGCCGGTGGTCCGGCCCATGTCCGATGTGACGTCATGATGGCATCGAAGCGGAATGCCTGCGGTGTCTGAACGCGGACAAGGCCTGTGCGGTCGACCGCATCGCCCAAAAGTCCGTCCGCCCGCGCAACGCTGTCGGCCACGCTCAAAACCGGCACGGCGCCGTCATGGCTGTCCAGCGCCGCCAGCAAACGATCTATAACGACATGCGGTAAAAAACACCGCGCGGCATCATGGATCAGCACGCGATCCGCCTTGCCAATTGCTTCCAGCCCCAGTCGCACTGAATCCTGTCGCTCGGCCCCGCCGGTCACCACACCAGCAACGGATCGTCCGCCCAGCGCCGCCTGCAGCATTGCTTCCTGCCCTGCGCCAATCACGACAAACACCGGCATATCGCCAAACGCATCCACCGCGCGGGCAATCACCGAAAGTCCACCGAGCATCGCATATTGTTTGGGCACGTCGCCGCCCGCACGTTCCCCGCGACCTGCAGCGACGATGAGAGCGACTGTTTTCATGGCTAGCGCTTAGCCAAGCCGAAGCTTGCCGACCAGAGCCATAAAGGGTAGGGGATGCCTGAAATTTAGGCAAAATCTAGTGCAACGCATTCATCCCATCCATATCGGGCCCGTCACCATCGCGGCGCCCGTCATCCTCGCGCCGATGACCGGCGTAACCGATATGCCGTTCCGCACGGTCGTGCGTCGCTATGGCTCGGGGCTCAACGTTACCGAGATGATCGCCAGTCAGGCAATGATCCGCGAGACCCGCCAGTCGCTCCAGAAAGCGGCATGGGATCCGCTCGAGGAACCCGTCTCGATGCAGCTCGCCGGTTGCACCGCCAAGGAAATGGCTGAAGCTGCGAAGCTTAACGCCGACCGTGGCGCGGCGATCATCGACATCAACATGGGCTGCCCGGTCAAGAAAGTCGTCAATGGCGACGCCGGATCTGCCCTGATGCGCGATTTGCCGCTGGCCGCCAGCCTGATCGCCGCCACCGTCAAAGCCGTCGACGTCCCCGTCACGGTCAAGATGCGCATGGGCTGGGACCACACTCGCCTCAACGCGCCCGAACTCGCGCATATCGCCGAGGATCTTGGCGCGAAAATGATCACGGTCCACGGTCGCACCCGCAACCAGATGTATCGTGACAGCGCCGACTGGGCGTTTATCCGCACGGTCAAGGATGCGGTCCGCATCCCCGTTATCGTCAACGGCGACATCTGCTCGATCGAGGATGCGCATCGCGCGCTTTACCAGTCGGGCGCCGACGGTGTCATGATCGGGCGCGGCGCTTATGGAAAACCGTGGCTCCTCGCGCAGGTTATGGCAGCGCTCACCGGTCAGCATGTCCCTGCCGATCCGGGTATCGAAGAACAATATCATGTTATCACCGGGCATTACCGCGCGATGCTCGATCATTATGGCGAGATCACCGGCGTCAATCTCGCGCGCAAGCATATCGGCTGGTATACCAAGGGGCTGCACGGATCGGCCGAATTCCGCAATGCCGTGAACCAGATCGCCGACAGTGCCACGGTGCTCGACATGCTTGCCCGCTTTTACGATCCGTGGCTCTCGCGCGCAGCCGCCTGACGGCGGTTCCTGCGGGGCCAACCCCCGAAGCGCTGATCGCGGCGATGCCCGGCGCGCTGATCGTGCTCGATCCCGAAGGCTGCATTTCGGGCATCAATGGCGCGGCCGAGATGCTCCTCAACGCCAGCGCCTCCTATCTGCGCCATAAACCGTTCGGCATTATCCTTCGGCTCCCCGACTCATGCCTTACAGGCCTTCGTGAAGATGCCGTCTTCGCCTCCTATGATTGCATCGTCGAGACGCAGCGCGGCACCAAATTGCGCGTCGATTTCCACGCAACACCGCTGCCCGATCATGACGGCTGGCGGCTCATTTCCTTGAACGGCGCTGCCACCGCGCAATCGATGGGCGACCGGCGCAGCGGCGTTCGCGCTGCCACCGGGGCCGCTGCGATGCTCGCGCATGAGATCAAGAATCCGCTGTCGGGCATCCGCGGCGCAGCACAATTGCTCGACAACGCCGTTGGCGACGATGGCAAGGCGCTGACAAAACTCATCCGTGACGAAGTGGACCGGGTCGCGACGCTGATTGACCGGATGGAAGCCTTTACCGACGGTCGTCCGCTCGTCCGCAAGGCCGAGAATATCTACGCGATCCTCGATCATGTCCGCGCGCTCGCCGAATCGGGGTTTGGCGAACGCATCGATATCCGTGATTCTTATGACCCCTCCTTGCCGCCGGTGCTTGTCGACCGCGATTCGATGATCCAGATCGTCCTCAACCTGCTTAAAAATGCGGCCGAAGCCGTGCCTTCGGGCAAGCGCGGCATTGTCACGCTCACGACCGGCTATCGCCACGGGGTTTCGGTGCCCAGCGAAGATGGCGGTCGCCTGTCGGTGCCCATCGAGCTGTGCGTGATCGATGACGGCCCCGGGCCGCCCGCCGAGATCGCCGACCATCTGTTCGAGCCCTTTGTTTCCTCCAAATCATCGGGCCGTGGTCTTGGCCTTGCGCTTGTCGACAAACTTGTCCGCGACAACGGCGGCATCATCCAGTTCGCGCGCGAAGGCCATCCCGAGCGCACGGTTTTCCGGTTGCTTCTGCCGAGAGCGAAGTGAGTAAACTTATCGTCATTCCCGCGAAGGCGGGAATCCAACGCCTAATATCGAGGTTCGGGAGTTGGATTCCCGCCTTTGCGGGAATGACGAGCTTGGAAATAGTGTGAAATGACTCGCGCCAAAATCCTT
>JAYWFN010000113.1:0-28412 GCA_043778785.1 Sphingomonas sp.
CTGTCGTGCGGGCGCTCCCGTGCAGAATCTGTCCCATAGCGAGTCCTTCCACTGATGGCTGAATATTACACCATCAAATGCCGGGACTAAACAACTAGGCGACCGACAATGCTCAGCTTTGCGCCCTCGATCTGATCGAAAGTAAGAGTGCCGGTTTCGGTATCTTCAGGCGTTTCGGGAAGCCACCAAAGACCTTGTAACGATAGCGGCTTCACGTGGACCCTCCCTCTATGCACTGCGCAAACCGTCGTCGTGCCTAATATTCAACCTTAAGATTGCTAGCTGCGTTCACAAGAGACAAGCGTTTGCGAGCAAGGTCTGCTTTCGGACCATACAATGAAAGCCCGAACGACCGAAAAGTCGTCAGAGCGGTCGGCGGAGCGCCATCCGCAACAAAAACCTCTGTCCTACACAAAATGTGCCTGATACGTTCTGATTCGGCTCTTTCTATCTGTTGACCCCAAGCGCCCGCTTTCGCGCATTTCGCGTGGCTGCCATCGTGGGAACTTTGTGAACTTCGTAAAGAAATCCGACACTATGACGTCACTCACCCCTCCCGATGATACGGATGCCCCGCGACTATACTCGTCGCGCGGTAAATCTGCTCGCAGAGCATCGCGCGGACCAGCAGGTGTGGCCAGGTCATGGCGCCGAAGCTCCAGATCAGATCGGCAGACGCGCGTTCGTCGGCACTTAACCCGTCCGCTGCGCCAATTAAAAACCGCGCCTCGCGCACGCCGCTGTCGCGCCAGCTTTCGATCAGTCGGGCAAAGGCGGTGGAGCCCATCGTCACGCCGCCCTCGTCGAGCGCGATGATCTTTGCGGGAGCCAGAACCGGCGACACTTTACCGCCAACCTCAGGCAATTCGGTGATCGCTAACGGCCATGTGATCCGCTGCACATAGCGTGCGACCAGATCGGCTTCGGGACTGCGCGCGATCTTGCCGCGTGCAACGATGTGCAGCTTCAATTAGTGCGTGGTGGGGGCCGCAGGCGCTTCGCCAAACGCCCACATCCGCTCGAGATTATAGAAGCTGCGCACTTCGGGGCGGAACAGGTGGACGATGATGTCGCCGGTGTCGATCAGCACCCAGTCGGCCGCAGGCAACCCCTCGATCCGCGCCGACCGGCCCGTCGTTTCCTTGATTTTCTGCGCAAGTTTCATCGCCATCGACGCCACCTGCCGCGTCGATTTGCCTGACGCGATGACCATATGGTCCGCAATCGATGATTTCCCCACCAAGGGAATGGAAACGGCCTCGACAGCCTGATCATCGTCGAGCGATTTCATGATCATGGCATGCAGCGCATCGACCGAGTCGGGCGCGAGAGCAGGAACGGGAGCGGGTTCGGCGGCAGTGGCGGGCAAGGAGAATCCTTTTAGGAATGAGGCGGTTTGTCGTTCCGCTTATGGGGGGTGGAAAATCGGCGATACCAGTCGGGATCGGCCCGACGGAGCGCCGTTGCGGAGGTCGGATCGGGGCGGAAGTGCAACAGCACGAGCGCCGGCGGTCTCCAATGCGTCCACTGCTTTACGCTGGCCTCGGGTCGGACAAAACGCCGCAGCCATGCCGTTGCGGGGCTCGCAACAGTCATCGCTTTATAGCCCGGACGCGCGACAACCGCAATCGGAACCAGCCGCGCAATCCGTCGCCAGTCGCGCCAGCGGTGGAACTGACCGAGATTATCCGCGCCCATGATCCACACAAAGCGCCGTTTCGGGTAACGGCGAATCAGCTCGGCGAGCGTATCGGCAGTAAAGCGCGTGCCCAATTGCGCTTCGATGTCCGATGCCTTGATAATGCTCCGCCGCGCCATTTTTCGCGCCGAGGCCAGCCGCGCGCGATAAGGAGCCATGCCTTCGACGGGCTTGAGCGGATTGCCGGGGGAAACGAGCCACCAGACGTCGTCGAGCCCCATCGCGTCGGCCACAAACAAGCTGATCCGCCGGTGGCCACGGTGCGCCGGGTTGAACGATCCGCCGAGGATACCGGTGAGCGTCAATCGGGCACCGGCTTCCAATCATTACGTTCGTGGCGGACGCGAACGACCTCGACGCCATTTCGAACGGGACGATAAATCAGGACATAGCGAAGCCGCTTTGGCTTCCACTTCCGCCAGTCACGATAATCGATGGCGGGACCCGCAAATGGGTGATCCAGCAAAAACGTCGTCGCTGAAATGACGCGCTCAAGAGCATCTTGCGCAATCCGGCTGTCAAACTTCTCCAAATATGCTTGCATCGCAGCGAGATCGCGGGTCGACGCTGCCGTCCAGATAATGCGGCTCATGCAGCGGCGCGGCTTTTCCTGCGATCTAGAAACATCGCTTCCACTTCTTCCTGTGTAAATGTGCGGCCAGCTGCAATGTCGTCCTCACCTTCTTTGATAAAGGCAATCCATTCGGACTGCTCTTCAACGTAACGGCGAATTGCTGTTGCCACGATCCATGCGCGGGTTCGATCCATATCCTTTGCGAGCGAATCCAGCCCTTCCGAAAGGGCACGGGGGACACGAGATGTGACGACGATTGTATCATTCATGAATATAATGTATCGTTTGTATACAAATACGTCAAGCTGACTTAAGGTCGTATCTGCCCCGTTCCCCGCACCAGCCATTTATAGGTCGTCAGGCCCTCCAGCGCCACCGGACCGCGCGCGTGGAGGCGGCCCGTCGCGATGCCGATTTCAGCACCGAGCCCGAATTCACCGCCGTCGGCGAACTGCGACGAGGCATTCCACATCACGATCGCCGAATCGACATTGTTCAAGAAAGTCTCGGCCTTTGCCGCATCCTCGGTAATGATCGCGTCGGTATGATGCGAGGCATGGGCAGCGATATGGGCGAGAGCGTCATCAAGGCCATCGACGATGCGAACGGCGCAGATTGGTTCGAGATATTCGGTATCCCAGTCCTCGGGCGATGCCGGTTTGACGAGCGGATCGAGCGCCTGCGCCGCCGCATCGCCGCGCAGTTCGCAGCCACTGTCCGCCATTGCCGCGATCACCGACTGCGCATCGATAAACGCCCGGTCAATCAGCAGCGTTTCCATTGCCCCGCAAATGCCGGGGCGCCGCATCTTGGCGTTGACCGCAATCGTCCGCGCCATATCGGGGTCGGCGGCGGCATCGATATAGGTGTGGTTGATCCCGTCGAGATGCGCGAGGACGGGCACACGCGCATCGGCCTGAACCCGCGCCACGAGCGTCTTGCCGCCGCGCGGAATGATGACGTCGATCTTGCCATGCGCCGCCAGCATCGCGCCAACGGCGGCGCGGTCCGTTGTCGGGACCAACTGGATCGCATCGCGCGGCAACCCTGCCGTTTCGAGCCCCGCAACCAGAGCGGCATGAATCGCCTTGTTCGTATTCACCGCTTCGGAACCCCCGCGCAGAATCGCGGCATTGCCCGACATGACGCACAGCATCCCGGCATCTGCCGTCACGTTCGGGCGGCTTTCGTAAATGATACCGATGACGCCGAGCGGCACACGGACCCGCGTGAATTTCAGGCCATTGGGCTGCGCCGACTGGTCGATGATTGCGCCGACCGGATCGGGAAGCGCGGCAATGGCGTCAACGGCGCTTGCAATCCCCTCGATCCGTGCCGCATCGACCGTCAACCGGTCGACCATGGCTGCGGCCATACCGCTCGCTTTGGCGGCGTCGAGGTCGATGGCGTTCGCCGCCATGATCGCGTCCACCGAAGCGCGCAACTGCGCCGCTGCTGCTTTCAAGCCGCCCGCTTTCTGCGCCGTTGGCATCGACGAAAGCTGCTGCGACGCGATCCGCGCGCGTGCTGCCATGCCGTCAATCAGGGCGACCGCATCCATCAGAAATCGACCTTGTCATAATCGGCGGGCGGCGCGATGACGCCCATGCGCTCGGCAAGCAAGGGGCGGAAACTGGGTCGCGATTTCAGCCCCGAATACCAGTTGCGCGTCTGTTCATGCGCGCGCCAGTCGATCCCACCGAGATAATCCGCCACCGAAATATGCGCTGCCGCTGTCAGGTCGGCGAGGCTCAGCGTTGCGCCGCCCAGCCAGTTGCGATGATCGAGCAGATAGTCGGCATAATCGAGCATCGAATTGGCGGCCTTCATCGCCTCGCGCAGCGCGGTCGTATCGGGTGTCGCGCGGTGGACAATGCGTTTGAGCATCCGTTCCATCATCAGGGGAGCGACCACCGCCCCGTGAAACTGCTCGTCAAACCAGGCGGACAGACGGCGGATTTCGGCGCGATTGATCGCGGTGCCCGAAATCATCGGTGCTTGCTCGACCGTTTCTTCGAAATATTCGCAAATCGCCACCGAGTTGATCAGCGTGATATTCTTTTCGCTCTCGACAAGAACCGGCGTCTGTCCTGCCGGATTCAGGTCGACGAATTCGTCGCGCCGTTCCCACGGATGCTCGCGGACCAGCTCATAGCCAATCCCCTTTTCGCCCATGAGCAAGCGAACCTTGCGCGAAAAAGGACAAAGCGGAAATTGATGGAGAAGCCACATCTGACGGTCGATAGGGCAGCGGACACAAAATCGGAAGTGGGTTGATCGGCCTAATCAGCAAAGACCGCCGCGCGCTTGCCCATGTTGGCGGCGACCGCTTCCATCATGTTGGGCTTGCCGATGACCGCCATCTGCTCGTGCGTTTCGGCCTCGAGCATCGTGCGCGGATCGGTGTCATGCGCCATGTTGCACAGCCGCTTGGCCCCGCGAATGGCGTGCGGGCTGCGCGCCGCAATGGCTGTTGCCATTTCCATCGCGGCGGCATGCGGATCATCGGCAATGCGCGTGATGAAGCCGTGGTGCAGCGCTTCGTCGGCGTCGAACTCGCGCGCGGTATAGACCAGTTCGCGCAGCACATCATCGCGCACCAGTCCGCGCCAGATCGCGAAGCCGGCCATGTCGGGCACCAGCCCCCAATAGGTCTCGCGAATGGCAAAACGCGTGCCGGGCGCGGCAATGCGGATGTCGGCGCCCGACATGATCTGAAAACCCCCGCCGAACGCCACACCGTGGACAGCAGCGATCACGGGCATCGGCAGATTGCGCCACCCCCAAGTGACATGCTGCGGCAGGATCGATCCGTGATCATTGCGTTCCGCGCTCGTCCCGGAACCCCCCGCCGCCATGCTTGCCATATCGAGCCCCGCGCAAAACGCCTTGCCCGCACCCGAGAGGACGACACAGCGGATGTCCTTTCGGTCCGCGAGTGCATCGATGGCGGACCCGATTTCCATGAACATGACCGGATCGATTGCATTCATCTTGTCGGCGCGGTTCAGGCGCACGTCGGCGATCTGGTTGGTGATGGTAGTGGTTACGCGGTCGGTCATGCAGGATCCTTTGCCCAATAGGCGTCGCGGAGGAGGCGTTTGTAGAGTTTGCCGGTATCATGGCGCGGCAGTTCGGCCAGAAAATCGATGCGGCGCGGCGTTTTGATGCCCGAGAGCGAGGCGCGGCAGAATGCGGTGAGCTCGGCGGCAAGATCGTCGCCCACATCGGCCATGTTCGCTGGCTGGATGACAGCGACGACCATTTCGCCCATCTCGTCATGCGGCGCACCGATCACGGCGACATCGGCAACCTTGGGATGCGTGACGAGCAGATTCTCGATCTCCTGCGGATAGATATTCACGCCGCCCGAAATGATCATGAAGCTCTTGCGGTCGGTGAGGTAAAGATAGCCATCATCGTCCACACGACCGACGTCGCCGAGCGTTGACCAGCCGTGCCGGTTGCGGCTTTCGGCGGTCTTGTCGGGATCGTTGTGATAACGAAACGATCTCGGGCCTTCGAAGAAAACGAGCCCTTCCGCGCCGGGGGGTAAATCGTTGCCGTCCTCGTCGCAGATGCGCAGCTTCGCTTCGCCGATGCTGGGGCCGACGGAGCCGGGTTTTGCCAGCCATTGCGCGGCTTTGATCGCGGTGAATCCATTGGCTTCGGTGCCGGCATAATATTCGTCGATCACCGGCCCCCACCAGTCGATCATCGCTTGCTTGACCGGCACCGGGCAGGGCGCGGCGGCGTGAATCGCGACGTTCATCGACGCGACGTCATATCGGGCGCGGACCTCAGCGGGCAGCTTGAGCATGCGCACGAAATGCGTCGGCACAAACTGCCCGGCATTGCAGCGGTACCGCTCGATATTGGCCAGCGTCGCTTCGGGATCGAACTTGTTCATCAGCACAACCGTCCCGCCGAGCTGGTGGACCGTCATCGTCCAGCCCAGGGGCGCGGCATGATAGAGCGGCGCGGTCGAGAGGTAGATCGTCTCGGCACTCAATCCGAAGAAGCCGACAGCGAGCATCGCCAGCGGCGTGACGGCATCAATGGCCGGATCGGGCAGGGCGTCGCGGATGATACCCTTGGGTCGGCCCGTGGTACCGCTTGAATAGAGCATGCCCTGTCCGGCGGTTTCGTCGGCGATCGGCGTTGCGGGCATCGTGACGACGGCGGCTTCCCACGAGCTGAACCCGGTGATCGCCCCGCCAAGACTGTAACGGTCAACCGACGCCGCGAGTGCCGACGCGATTGGTGCCAGTGACGCTCCCGCAACGAGCAGCTTTGCGCCACTGTCTTTCAGGATATAGTCGACTTCATCGACCGTCAGTTTTGACGAAATGCAGACAAAGCGCAGGCCGCATCGCTGCGCGCCCCACGCCAGGCTGAAATAATCGGGCGTGTTTTCAAGGAAAAAAGCGACGGCGTCGTCCGCCTGTAACCCCTTTGCCCGGAAAAAATGCGCGGCGCGGTTCGACGCGGCGTCAAGTTCGGCATAGGTCGTGACGGCACCGGTTTCGGCGACGATGATCGCAGCTTTGTCGGGCGTCGCAGCGGCATGGCGATAGGGATGCATCCAAAAACTCCGTTCGCCCTGAGCTTGTCGAAGGGCCGCTTTATTCTTGGATAGCAGCTAAGACGAAAAACAGGGCTTCGACAAGCTCAGCCCGAACGGTATGGGAGGGGTATGAGTGATTTTGACGCCCCTCATTTCATTTCGGCCATGAGCCGGTCGGGACATAACGGGATGCTGGGGATCGACTATCACGCGCACGGCCCCGACTGGACCGAACTTGCGCTGCCCTATCGCGAAGACCTGATCGGTGATCCCGAAACGGGCATTCTCGCATCGGGGCCGATCATCACGCTGATGGACATGGCGACGAGCATTGCCTGCTGGTTGAAATCGGGGGCGTTTCGACCGCAAGCAACCGTCGACCTTCGCATCGATTATCTGCGCCCCGCCGAACCCGGCAAGACGGTGATCGGGCACGGCGAATGTTATAAACTGACGCGTCGCATGGCGTTTGTTCGCGGCGAAGCGCATGACGGCGATCCCGCGCACCCCATTGCGCATGTCGCCGGTACCTTCATGTTTACGGCTGTTGACTGAGTTCAAATCGCCTTATGCCGTGATGCTCGGACTGCGCCGCGACGCCTCGACGGTGACGATGCCATTTGCCGACGGGCTCACGGGGCGGCCCGGCTTTCTGCACGGCGGAGCGATTTCGGGGTTGCTGGAAAACACGGCGTGGGTCACCGTGCTCGATGCCTTGCCCGATGGCGCCAAGATCAAGCCAATCACTGTGACGGTCGATTTCCTGCGCGGCGGTGCGATGGTCGAAACCTATGCCGAGGCCGAGATTGTGCGGCTCGGTCGGCGGATTGCCAATGTGCTGGTGACCGCGTGGCAGGACGACCGCACCAAGCCGATTGCGACGGCCAACCTGAAAATGATGATCGAACGCGCCGCCTAAAGACAGAGACCTAGGCGTCGATGGAGGACTGCAACTCGGCACTGACGAGGCCGCCATCGACGTTAAGCGTGTGGCCGATGACATAATCGCCTGCACGGCTCGCGAGATAGACGGCGCCCGCCGCAATATCCTCGGGTCGACCGACGCGGTTCGCCGGAATTGATTTGCCGACTTCGTCTGCATGATCGCGCGCGGCGCGGTTCATTTCCGACGGATAGGCACCGGGGGCAAGCGATTGCACGACGACATTATCCTTGATCAGATGCGCCGCCATCTTCTTCGTCAGCATGATCAGCGCTGCCTTCGACGTCTGGTAGCTATAATGCTCCCACGGATTGAGCCGCTGGCCATCGATCGAAGTGATGTTGATCACTTTCGCCGGTTGATCGGGCGAGGCTGCCGCTTTCAGCTGATCATACAGCGCCTGTGTCAGGAAAAAGGGCGATTTGACGTTCAGGTCCATGACCTTGTCCCACCCTTTTTCGGGGAATTGTTCGAACGGTTCGCCCCATGCCGCGCCGGCATTGTTGACGAGGATGTCGAGTTTCGATTCATGCACCGCGAATTGTTCGGCAAGCGCCTTGCATCCCGCCACGGTCGAGACGTCCTGAGGCAGCGCGATACAGTTCGGCCCGAGCTTTTCGGCCATCGCGAAACAGGCATCGGCCTTGCGCGCCGAGATATAGACCTTGGCCCCCTGCGCGATGAACGCTTCGGCGATCCACGCGCCGATATTGCGCGAGCCGCCGGTGATAAGCGCGACGCGGCCGTCGAGGCGGAAAATAGTGTTCATGTCCATATCGTTCTCCTGGCAGAAAAGTGTCAGACACTTTTCCAAGCTGATGTTCTTGTTACGCGCTGAATTCAGAAAAAGTGTCTGACACTTTTTTGCCCCCTGCTCACCCGCCCCGTTTCAACGTCTCGCGCGCAATGATCAGCTGCTGGATCTGGCTCGTGCCTTCGTAAATGCGGAAGATGCGGACGTCGCGGTAAAAGCGTTCGATGCCATAATCGGCGATATAGCCTGCGCCGCCGAAAATCTGCACGGCTTTGTCGGCGACGCGGCCGACCATTTCAGAGGCGAAATATTTGGCGGCGGCAGCTTCCATCGTGACGTTGTGGCCGGCGTCTTTGTCAGTCGCGGTTTGCAACACGAGTGCTTTCGCGGCGAGGCATTCGGTTTTCATGTCGGCGATCATGCCCTGGATCAGCTGATGTTCGGCGATGGGTTTGCCAAACTGGATGCGCGTGGTGGCATAAGCGACCGAGTCCGCAATCAGCCGTTCCGCCGCACCGACGCACACCCCCGCAATATGCAGCCGCCCGCGATCGAGCACGCGCATCGCGACCTTGAAGCCTTCGCCTTCCGCGCCAAGCATATTTTCGGGCGGGACCGGCACATCGTCGAAATGGACGTCGCAGACATGCGCGCCCTGTTGCCCCATTTTCTTTTCAGGGATGCCGACGCGCAAGCCGGGCGAATCAGCGGGGACGAGAAACGCCGAGACGCCCTTTGCGCCGGGTTCGCCGGTGCGCGCCATGACCGTGAACAGATGCGCGCGGTCGGCATTGGTGATGTAGCGTTTGGTGCCGGTCAGTTTCCACTGATTGCCATCGCGCACGGCGCGGGTTTTGACGTTCGCGCTGTCGGAGCCGACGTCGGGTTCGGTCAATGCAAAGCTGGTAATGATCTCGCCCGAGGCAATGCCGGGGAGCCATTTGGCTTTCTGGTCGGGGGTGCCCGCCATGACCAACCCCTGCGATCCGATGCCGACATTGGTGCCGAAGGTCGAGCGCATCGCGGGCGACGTTTTGCCCAGCGCCATGCCGACTTTGACTTCCTCGAGCATGTTCAGGCCGAGCCCGCCATATTCCGGGTCAATCGACAAACCGAAAAGCCCTAGCGCTTTCATCTCTTTGACGAGGTCGGCGGGAATGTCGTCGGTCTCCGCGACTTCGGACTCAGCGGGGCGCAGGCGTTCGCTGACGAACCGCTCGACGGTTTCGATCAGGGCATCGAACGTCTCGGTATCGAGCATCAGTAACCGCTCATCCGCGCCACCCGTTCGGCGTGGTAACGCGCATCGCCGAAGAATTCCTCGAGTGCGCGGTCGCGTTTCATGAACAGGCCGATATCATATTCGTCAGTCATGCCGATGCCGCCGTGCATCTGGATGCCTTCCTGAACCGACAGGCGGACGGCCTTCCCGGTTTTCGCCTTGGCAACCGCGACGGCGATTTCGGCGCGGGGATCAGCGGCGTCGAGCAGTTGCTGCGCCTTGAGGACCGTCGCGCGCGCGACTTCCATTTCGCCGTAAAGATGCGCGGCGCGGTGCTGCAGCGCCTGGAATTCGCCGATCAGCTTGCCGAACTGCTTGCGCTGTTTGAGATAATCGACGGTCATGTCCATTGCGGCACCACCAACGCCGATCATTTCGGCAGCGGCCCCGATCCGGCCCGCATCGAGCAATCTGGTCAGCACCGACCAGCCGCCATCGACGTCGCCGATGACCGCGTCGGCATCGACGTCGACGCCATCAAAGGTGACGTGGCTGGCGAGCGACGAGTCGACAAGGCGGCGCGGATCGGCGGTCTGTCCGGCATCCTTTGGAACGGCAAAAAGGGTCAGCCCATCCGTATCGCCCGCAGTGCTGGCGGTGCGCGCGACGACAATCATCATGTCGGCGACATGGCCGTTGAGGACAAACGCTTTGGTGCCCGACAGCTTGAAACCGTTCCCTGCGCGTTCGGCTTTCAGCGCGGTCGCTTCGGGGCGATGCTTCGCGCCTTCGTCGATCGCGAGCGCGACAATGGTATCGCCCGCCGCGATTTTGGGCAGCCATTCCTCGGACAACCGCCCGCTGGCTTTGAGCGCTTCGACGGCGGCAACGGCAGTGGTGAGGAACGGTGACGGCGTCAGGTTACGGCCAATTTCCTCGAGCACGATCCCGGCCTCGACATGGCCCATGCCCATCCCGCCATGCGCTTCAGGGACGAGGATGCCGGTGAAGCCCATTTCGGCGAATTGCTTCCACAGGTCGCGCGAAAAGCCGGTCTTGTCGTCGCGGAGACTCCGGAGATGTTTGACGGGGGCGGCATCGGCGATGAACGGCTTGGCCGTGTCGCGGAGCATGGTCTGGTCTTCATTCAGGTAGAGGGGCATTGACGTCTCCGGGGAGAAAAGTGTCAGACACTTTTTCGCGAACTTAAATTATTGAAAGAGGACGCCATCTCGGCGAAAAAGTGTCTGACACTTTTCCCCACATGATTTATGCCCCCGGCAAATCCAATATGCGCTTGGCGACCACGCCGAGCATCACTTCGCTCGTCCCGCCTTCGATGCTGTTTGCCTTGGTGCGCAGCCAGCCGCGCGCTTTGGCGCCGCCGCGTGATCCTTCGCTGTCCCATTCGAGCGCTTCGGAGCCACCCGCCGCCATGATCAGCTCATGCCGACGCTTGTTGAGTTCGGTGCCGACATATTTCATCATATTGGGCTGGGCGGGATGCGATTTGCCCGCTTTCATTTCGTCGACGAACTTCTCGCTCATCGCGCGGAACGCCATGACCTCGACGTCGAAGTCGGCCATGTCAGCGCGAAGGACAGGCTCCTCGCCAGCAACCTGCGCAAATTGCGCGCCGATCGACATCATGTCGGTGCCGAGGCCGCCGCCCGAGATCATCTCGCGCTCATGCCCGAGCAAATATTTCGCGACGTCCCAGCCGCGGTTGAGTTCACCGACGATCTGGTCTTTGGGCACGACGACATTGTCGAAGAAGGTTTCACAAAACGGGCTGTTGCCGCTGATCAGCAGGATCGGCTTGGTGGTGACGCCCGGCGTTTTCATGTCGAACAACAGGAAGCTGATGCCCTGATATTTGTTGGCCTTGTCGGTGCGGACGAGGCAGAAAATCCAGTCGGCCTTGTCAGCGTAGCTGGTCCAGATTTTCTGGCCGTTGACGACCCAATGGTCGCCCTTGTCCTCACCAAAAGTTTGCATCGAGACAAGATCGCTGCCCGAACCCGGTTCCGAATAGCCCTGACACCAGCGGATTTCGCCGCGCGCGATCTGGCCGAGATAATGGACCTTCTGTTCTTCGGTCCCGAATTGCAGCAGCGCCGGCCCGAGCATCCAGATGCCGAAGCTCGACAGCGGCGAGCGGCATTTGAGCGACTGCATTTCCTGCCGCAGGATTTTCGATTGTTCGGGCGTCAACCCAGCGCCGCCATAGGCTTTTGGCCAATCGGGCACAGCCCAGCCTTTGGCCGCCATCACGTCCATCCACTGCTTTTGCGCCGGTGATTTGAAGGTCGGGTTGCGACCGCCCCAGCACGCGTCGCTCTCGTCGCGCACCGGCTCGCGCATTTCGGCGGGGCAATTTGCCTCCAGCCAGGCGCGGGTTTCGGCGCGGAAGGTTTCCAGATCGGGCGTGGTATTGCTCACGGGCGACTCTCCTACAAAAGCAGCTAATTTATCGGCAAAGCTATGCCTGCTTTACGTTTACGGCAAGCAGCTTTTCGGTCATCCCACTTTCCGTAGCGGCAGTTGGAAGATCGCAACAACTTCCGTTCGGGCTGAGCTTGTCGAAGCCTTGTCCTTCTTTGAAAATGCGCCAAAGAAGGTCAACCCTTCGACAAGCTCAGGGCGAACGGGAGAGAGTTTGGTGAATAATAAGGACCACGTCCCGTTTGCGACCAAGATCGCCTATGGCATCGGCGCCATCGCTTATGGCATCAAAGAAAACGGTTTTTCGACGTTCCTCCTGCTTTATTACAACCAAGTCGTGGGTTTGCCCGCCGGGACTGTAGGGCTGGTGATTGCTGTCGCGCTGGTATTCGACGCGATGATCGATCCCGTGATTGGCGTGCTGAGCGACCGGACGCATACGCGCTGGGGGCGGCGGCATCCGTGGCTTTATGCGTCGGCGCTACCGATTGCGCTCAGCTGGTTGTTGCTCTGGCATCCGCCCGAAGGCACAGGGCCGATGGTGATGGGCTGGCTGCTGGTCACGGCGATCATCACGCGCGCCGCAATTGCCACCAACGAAGTCCCCTCGCTCGCGATGGCGCCTGAAATGACGCTTGATTATCATGAGCGGACCGCCGTGCTGCGCTATCGTTTTCTGTTCGGCTGGCTCGGCGGGCTGGCGATGCTGATGCTGGCTTACGGCGTGTTCCTGACGCAGATGTCGGGACCGGGCCCAGCGGCAGGGTTTCAGGCTTATGGCCTGTTCGGCGCGGTCGTGATGGCGCTGACCGTGCTGGTCTCGGCGCTGGGCACGCACCGCCGCCTCGCGAAGCCGCCGCTCAAGCGGATCGAACCGCAACCCGTCGGTGTGATTGTCAGCGAGATGCGGACGACACTGTCAAACCGCGCGTTCGTTATCCTGATGATCGCGGGTGTTTTTGGCTACACCAATCAGGGCGTCGGTTTTGCCATCTCGCAATATAATTTGAACTATGTCTGGCAGTTCAGTTCGAGCCAGCTGCTGATTTATGCCGTTGCGCTGTTCGGCGGGATGGTCGCGACCTTTTTCGTGGTGACGCCGCTGGCGCGCGCGTTGGGGAAAGTGCATGCAGCGGCGCTGCTGTCGATTGTTTCGGCAATTTTTATCGTGTCGACCTACACGCTGCGCCTGCTCGGGCTGTTCCCCGAACCGGGAACGCCGATGCTGTTGCCGATATTCCTGTTGTTGAACACAATCGGCACAGCGGCGGGAATCGGGGCGCTCATCATCAGCGGATCCATGATGTCCGATGTCGTCGAAGCCTCCGAAGAGCAGACGGGTCGCCGCGAGGAAGGGCTGTTTTTTGCCGGCACGCTGTTCATGCAAAAGACCGCCACGGGGCTTGGTATTCTCGTGACGGGTGTGCTTCTGTCGCTCGCCGTGTTTCCCGAAAAGGCGGCAGTCGGACAGGTGCCGGGTGATGTGCTCGATGCGATGAATCTCTATTTCATCCTAACGACGTTGGCGCTGTCGGCGATTGCAACGATCGCCCTCCTGCGATTCCCCTTCGGTCAGGCCGAACATGATGCACGTGTCGCCGCGCTTGCCGTAGCGTCGGCACAAAAGGGCTAGGCAAAGCCGGATTCGCGGGGGCATAGGCTTGACGTCTACGTAAAGTTTTTGGCGTAAAGGAGAACAACCATGGATTTCGACCTGACCGACCGCCAGCGTTACTGGCGCGACCGGGTGCGCGATCACATGGCCGCGCATGTTTTCCCGCGCGCGCAGGATTATTATGACCAGCAGGCCGAGGGATCGCGCTGGAAAGTGCTCGCCGTGGTCGAGGAAGAAAAAGCGCGCGCGAAAGCAGCGGGCATCTGGAATCTGTTCATGCCGCCGACGTCGGGTCGTGTGCATGTCGATGACTCGTTCGAATTCGAAGGCCCGGGGCTCAGCAATCTCGAATATGCGCTGTGCGCCGAGGAAATGGGGCGGATCGGCTGGGGCAGCGAAGTGTTCAACTGTTCCGCGCCTGACACCGGCAACATGGAAGTGTTCCACCGTTACGGCACGCGCGAACAGAAGGACCGCTGGCTGAAACCGCTGATGAACGGCGACATCCGCTCGGCCTTCCTGATGACCGAACCGGCCGTGGCGTCCTCCGACGCGACCAACATCGAAACATCGATCCGCCGCGAGGGCGATGAGTATGTGTTGAATGGCGTGAAGTGGTGGTCGTCGGGCGCGGGTGATCCGCGCTGCAAGATCGCGATTGTCATGGGCAAGACCGATTTCGAAGCCTCGCGCCATACGCAGCAGTCGATGGTCCTGATGGAGCTCGACGCACCCGGCGTAAACATCCTGCGGCATTTGCCGGTGTTCGGGTATGATGACGCGCCGCACGGCCATATGGAAATCGAGCTGAAGGATGTCCGCATTCCAGCGTCGAACATGCTGCTCGGCGAAGGCCGCGGGTTCGAGATTGCGCAGGGGCGGCTCGGGCCGGGGCGCATCCATCATTGCATGCGGACGATTGGCGTGGCTGAAGTCGCGCTCGAAAAGATGGTCAAGCGGCTGACGTCGCGCGTCGCCTTTGGCAAGCGGATTTCGGAACATTCGGTTTGGGAACAGCGCGTTGCGACGGCGCGAATCGACATCGAGATGTGCCGCTTGCTTTGCCTCAAAGCGGCCGACATGATGGACAAGGTCGGCAACAAGGGCGCGCAGGCCGAAATCGCGATGATCAAGGTGGCGGGGCCAAACATGGCGCTGCGGATTATTGATGATGCGATTCAGGCTTATGGCGGCGCGGGTGTTTCCGAAGATCCCGGATTGGCTTATGCCTATGCCGGGCAGCGCACGCTGCGCCTCGCCGATGGTCCCGATGAAGTCCACAACCGCAGCATCGCGCGGATCGAGTTCGGGAAGTATGCGGTGAAATGATTGGTTGCGATACTCTGTGCTCCTGCGAAGGCAGGAGCCTTGGCAATCCGAGCGACGGCTCCGGTCGGCAGGGCTCCTGCTTTCGCAGGAGCACAGGCGAGTGAAAGCTGCCGTCCTGACTGCGCCCAAGACACCTCTGACGGTCGAAGACGTCGCGGTTGCTAACCCCCAAGCGCATGAAGTGCTGATCCGCACGGCGGCATGCGGCGTATGCCGGTCTGATTTGCATTTCATCGATGGGGCTTATCCGCACGCAATGCCGTGCATCCCCGGGCATGAAGCGGCCGGCATTGTCGAAGCGGTCGGCAGCGAAGTGCGCACGGTGAAGGTCGGCGATGCGGTGGTGACCTGCCTGTCGGCCTATTGCGGGCAGTGCGAATTTTGCGTGACCGGACGGATGTCGCTCTGCCTCGGCGGTGATACGCGGCGGGGGAAGGACGAGCCACCACGGCTGACGCTGACGACGGACGGGTCGCCAGTGAACCAGATGCTCAACCTGTCGGCCTATGCCGAAATGATGCTGGTGCATGAACATGCCTGCGTGCGGATCGATCCCGATATGCCACTCGACCGCGCCGCGATCTTGGGTTGTGCGGTGGTAACGGGCGCAGGCGCGGTGTTTCATGCCGCCGACATCACGCCGGGCGATAGCGTGTGCATTGTCGGCTGCGGCGGCGTGGGTCTGGCTGCGGTGAACGCGGCGAAAATTGCCGGAGCGGGGCGGATCATTGCCTGTGATCCCGTCGCTGAAAAGCGCGAACTAGCAATGAAGTTGGGCGCAACGGACAGCATTGATGCGAGCGCAGATGATGCAGGCAAACAGATTGTCGAAATGACCAAGGGCGGCGTTGATCATGCGATTGAAGCCGTCGGACGACCGGCGTCGGGCGATCTCGCGGTCAGCACGTTGCGGCGTGGCGGGACGGCGACGATCCTTGGCATGATGCCGCTCGACCACAAGGTCGGGTTGAGCGCGATGGACTTGCTGGGCGGCAAGAAGCTGCAAGGCGCGCTGATGGGCGGCAATCGCTTCCCCGTCGATATTCCGCGGCTTGTTGATTTTTACATGCGCGGGCTGCTCGATCTCGACAGTATCATTGCCAAGCGCGTGCCGCTCACCGCGATCAACGAAGCGTTTGATGATCTGCGCAGCGGTGACAGTGTTCGCACCGTGGTGACTTTCTCATGAACGCCGAACAGGACTTTACCGGCACCATCGAACCGACCGGACAGGATATCCTCGACGACGCCAAACTGGCTGCTTGGATGACAGCCAGTGTCGCGGGGTTCGCCGGTCCGGTCACGGTGCGCAAATTTGCAGGCGGCCAGTCAAACCCGACCTATCGACTCGACAGCCCCTCGGGCGCGTATGTCCTGCGCCGCAAGCCATTTGGCCCGCTCTTGCCGAGCGCGCATGCGGTGGACCGCGAATTTGCAGTGATTGCGGGGCTCTACCCGACCGGGTTTCCCGTCGCCAAGCCTTACGGCCTTTGCACCGATGACAGGGTGCTCGGCAGCTGGTTCTACGTGATGGGCATGGTCGAGGGGCGGACGCTGTGGGATGGCAGCTTGCCCGATATGACCCCGCCGCAGCGCACCGCAATCTATAATGCGATGGTCGATACGCTGGCCGCGCTGCACAACACCGATCATGCTGCGGCAGGCCTCGGCGATTATGGCAAGCCCGGCAATTATTTCGAACGGCAGGTCGGGCGCTGGACCAAGCAATATCGCGCCGCCGAAACCGAGCGGATGGACGATATGGAGCGTCTGATCGACTCTCTGTCGCGCAGCATTCCCGAACAGACACGGACGAGCATTGTCCACGGCGATTACCGCATCGATAACATGATCTTTGATGCTACCGAACCCAAAGTGATCGCCGTGCTCGATTGGGAATTGTCGACCACCGGCGACCCGCTCGCTGATTTCAGCTATATGATGATGAACTGGGTCACCGAGCCCGAGGGGCGTTCGGGCGTGAAGGGGCTGACCGGCCCTGACACTGGCATTCCGACCATCGAACAGATGACCGAACGATACTGCGCCGCCACGGGTCGCGACGGCGTGCCCGATCTCAACTGGTATTTCGCTTTCGGCCTGTTCCGGCTGGCGTCGATTGTTCAGGGGATCAAGAAGCGCGTGCTGACGGGCACGGCAAGTTCCGCCCATGCCGCCGAAATGGCCGAACGCGTGCCGCACCTCGCAGCGGCAGCATGGGATTTTGCAGGAAAGGCGCAGCGATGAGTCAGTTCGATATGACCGGCAAGGTCGCGATCATCACCGGATCATCGCGCGGGATCGGTGAAGCCATTGCGCACGACATGGCCGATCATGGCGCGAAAGTCGTGATCACCAGCCGCAATCTTGAGCCCTGTCAGGCGGTGGCCGCCGCGATCAACGCGAAGCATTCGGGCGCAGCAATTGCGGTCACTTCCACGCTTTCCTCCAAGGAATCATTGCAAGCGATGATCGATGCCGGGCGCGCGGCCTTCGGCAAAATCGATGTGCTGGTCTGCAACGCCGCATCGAACCCGCATTATGGCCCAATGGCAACGATCACCGACGAGCAATTCCGCAAGACGCTCGACCATAATATCGTGTCGCAGCACTGGCTTATCCAGATGGTGGCCCCCGAAATGCGCGCGCGCAAATCCGGGTCGATCATCCTGATATCCTCAATCGGCGGCCTGCGCGGCACGGCGATCATCGGGGCTTACGGGATCACCAAGGCTGCCGATATCCAGATGGCCAAGAATCTTGCGCGCGAATTCGGCCCCGATAATATCCGGATCAATTGTATCGCGCCGGGGCTTGTGAAGACAGATTTCGCGCGCGGCTTGTGGGAAAATCCCGAGAACTTGAAGCATAGTGTCGCGGGCGCATGTCTGGGCCGGATCGGCGAGCCGCATGAAATTGCAGGCGCAGCGGTGTTCCTGGCCAGCGAGGCGTCGAGCTTCATGACCGGGCAGACAATCGTGATTGATGGAGGTGTCGTCGTATGACCGGACGTTTGGCAGGGAAAGTTGCGGTCATCACTGGCGCCGGTTCGGGCATCGGTCGCGCTTCGGCCATCCTGTTCGCCAGCGAAGGCGCTACACTTGTCATCGGTGATTTGAGCGATGGCGTTTTCGCAACGGCGCGCGCCATCGAGGCGGCGGGCGGCACGGTGACCGCAATGCAGATGGATGCTGGCTTGGAAAGCGACGTCGCCGGCATGATCGCAGCCACCGTTGCCTCCTATGGCGGCATCGACGTCGCTTTTGCCAACGCCGGTGTCTCGGGCGGGATGGATGGCATTTTCGAAACGACGCCCGAACACATGGCCGAAGTCCTTCGCGTCAACCTGATCGGCCCGATGCTGATGGTAAAGCATGCGGGCAAGCGGATGTGGGATCAAGCTCGCGGCGGATCGATCATCCTGACGGCGAGCGTGGCGGGGATCCGGTCGGGCGCGGGTGGCCCCAGCTATTCGGCGTCCAAAGCGGGCGTGATCAATCTGGCGCAGACATCGGCACAGCAGCTCAGCGAGACCGGGGTCCGCGTCAACGCGCTTTGCCCCGGACTTACCGAAACGGGCATGACCAAGCCGACATTCGATTATGCCCGCGACAAAGGCGTCGAGGAAAAAATCGGCAGGCTGAACCCGCTGCGCCGCGCGGCGCAACCAATCGAGCTGGCGAAGGTTGCCCTGTTTCTCGCGTCGGACGATGCGAGCTACATCAACGGGCAGGCGATTGCGGTCGATGGCGGGCTATCAAGCTCGCATCCGGTCACGCGCCAGCTAACAGGAAAGACAGCTGTATGAAATATCGTGACCTTGGTGACAGCGGCATTTCGGTATCCGAAATCTGTCTCGGCAGCTGGCTGACCTATGGCGTGGGTGTCGAGGCCGATTCGGCGCGCGCGTGCCTCGACCGTGCGTTCGACGAAGGGATCAACTTCATCGACACAGCGAATATTTATGGCAAAGGCGCGGCGGAAACATTTCTGGGCGATGCGCTGAAGGGGCGACCGCGCGACAGCTATGTCATGGCGACGAAGCTGTTTTTCCCGATGACCGACAGCGACAAGGGGCTGTCGGCCAAGCAGATCGAAAAGCAGATCGACGCAAGCCTGTTGCGGCTAAAAACTGACTATGTCGATTTGTATCAATGCCACCGTTACGATGATGAAACGCCGATTGCGGAAACGATGGATGCGCTGAGCGTGGTCGTCCGATCAGGCAAAGCGCGCGCCATCGGCTTTTCCGAATGGTCGCCACAGAATATCGCCGACGCGCTGGCCGTGCCGGGCACGGTAAAGTTTGTGTCGTCGCAGCCGCAATATTCGCTGTTGTGGCGGCGGCCCGAAGCGAAGGTCATCCCGCTGTGTGCCGCAAATGGCATTTCACAGATTGTCTGGTCGCCACTCGCGCAGGGCGTGTTGAGCGGCAAATATAAACCCGGCACGCCGCCACCCTCCGGAAGCCGCGCGACAAGCGAAGCCATGGGTGGATTTATCGGCCGCTTTCTGGAAGCACCCGTGCTCGAAGCCGTGCAAAAGCTCGTGCCGCTTGCGAACGAAGCAGGCTGCACGCTGGCCCAGTTTGCGCTCGCTTGGGTCTTGCGTGAACCCAATGTCGCTGCCGCCATCGTCGGCGCAAGCCGCCCCGAACAGATCAGCGACAATGCCAAAGCCAGCGGCCTCGTCATTGATCCCGCGCTGTTCGCGCAGGCCGAAGCAATCGCCGCGACCGCCACCAATTAAATATTTGGAGACCCGATATGACCGACAGCCCCATCACCACCGAAATCCACGACGACGTCCTCGTCATCATTTCGAACAATCCACCGGTCAACGCGCTCGGCGCGGCGGTGCGCATCGGCCTTGATGCGGGAATCAAGCAGGCGATGGCCGATGACGCGATCAAGGCGGTCGTGATCCGCTGCGATGGGCGGACCTTCTTTGCCGGGGCCGACATTACCGAATTCACCAAAGCGCCGGTGATGCCGATGTTGCCCGAAGTGATCGACAGCATCGAGGCCTGCACGAAGCCTGTCATTGCGGCGATCCACGGCACGGCGCTCGGTGGTGGATGCGAAGTGACGCTTGGCTGTCATTACCGGATCGCCGTGCCCAGCGCGAAAATCGGGACGCCCGAGGTCAAGCTCGGTCTGCTGCCCGGGGCGGGCGGAACGCAGCGCCTGCCGCGTGTTGCAGGGATTGCGACGGCGGTTGAGCTTTGCGCCGGTGGTTCGCCGATCAGCGCGGCAAAAGCGCTCGAGGTCGGCTTGATCGACAAATTGGCAGGCGAGGAAACACTGGTTGCCGATGCGCTGGCGTTTGCCAAGCAGTGCATCGCCAAGGGACCACGCCCGACGCGCGCCATGCCGGTAAAAGGCGATGTTGCCGCCATCGCAGCCTATGCCAAAGCAAATGCAAAGAAATTCCGTGGTTTCGATGCACCCGCCGCCAATATCGCCTGCGTCGAAGCCGCAACGCGCCTTTCCTTCGACGATGGCATTGCCTTCGAACGCACCGAATTCATGAAGCTGATGATGGGCGCGCAATCGGCGGCGCAACGCCACATCTTCTTTGCCGAGCGTCAGGCCGCCAAGATCGACGGCATCGGCGACGATGTGAAACCGCGCGAGATCAAGCGCGTCGGCGTGATCGGTGCGGGCACGATGGGCGGCGGCATTTCGATGAACTTCCTGTCGGCGGGCATTCCCGTCACCATCGTCGAAATGAAAGCCGAGGCGCTCGACAAGGGCACGGGCATCATGCGCAAGAATTATGAAGCAAGCGCATCGAAAGGCCGCATCACCGCAGCGCAGGCCGAAGGGGCAATGGGGCTGCTCAAGCCGACGCTGAACCTCGAAGACTTGGCCGATTGCGACCTGATCATCGAAGCGGTCTACGAAGAAATGGGCGTCAAGAAAGAGATTTTCGGCAAGCTCGACAAAATCTGCAAAGCCGGCGCGATCCTTGCGTCGAACACCAGCTATCTCGACATCGACGAGATTGCCGCGAGCACGAGCCGCCCGCAGGATGTGCTCGGCATGCACTTCTTTTCGCCTGCCAATGTCATGAAGCTGCTCGAAGTCGTGCGCGGCGACAAGACCGCGCCCGATGCGCTGCTAACCGCGATGGGCATTGCCAAGAAGATCGGCAAAGTCGCCGTCGTTGCAGGCGTCTGCCACGGGTTCATCGGCAACCGGATGCTGATGCCGCGCCAGGTCGAAGCGAACAAGCTGCTGATGGAAGGGGCGACGCCGCAGCAGATCGACCGCGTCCATGTCGATTTCGGGATGCCGATGGGGCCGTTCCAGATGGCCGACCTCGCGGGTGTCGACATCGGCTGGCACCGCGACCCGACGCGTATCGAAAATGTCCGCGACGCGCTCGCCGCAATTGGCCGCTGGGGTCAGAAGACCGGCAAGGGCTATTATGATTATGACGAAAAGCGCAATCCGACACCGAGCGCCGAGACACAAAAAATCATCGACGATTTTGCGGCCAAATCAAACCTGCCCAAACGCGAGATTTCAGACGAGGAAATCATCGAGCGCACGCTGTATACGATGGTCAACGAAGGCTATCTGATCCTCGAAGAAGGCAAGGCACAGCGCGCGTCGGACATCGATGTCGTGTGGATCTATGGCTATGGCTGGCCGGTCTATCGTGGTGGTCCGATGTTCTGGGGTGATCTTGAAGGGGCAAAGAAAATCGTCGCGGGGCTGGAAAAGCATGGCTTTGCGGTGGCGAAGAGTTTGAAAGCGAAGGCTTAGCGCGCGACAAAATGGTGTCGGATTTCTTTACGAAGGTTACAAAGGTGACACTATGGCGGCCACGCGAAATAGGCGGGAGCGGGGATTCGAGGTCAACAGATAGAAAGGGCCGACTCGGAACTTAGCAAGAACATTTCGTGTAGGACAGGGTTGTTCGGATCGTCGATGCGGCCCCACCGAACGCCCATCGTCCCATTCGGGGACGGTGCCGGATTTGGGGGATGGCAGCGGGTTAATTAGACGCTAACGCTTTGTGATATCGAGATTCGGGGGTTTTATCATGAAGTTGCGTTATCTTTTGTCGGTTGCCGGCGCGGTGGCTGCACTTTGTGTCGCCACGCCGTCGTTGGCAGTGACTATTACCGTCACCAGCGCACCCTATGCACCGGACTCGCTTTATGGCGGGATCGCGGTTCTCAACGCCACGCTGCCAAATCCGACCCGGTTTGGCGGTGAAGCCGGTCGTTTTGCGATAACGGGGTTTCAGGCCGGATCACCGTCGACCGCATTCAATGCGTTCACTTACTGCATTGATGTGTTCACGGCGGTTTACACATCGACGAATTATGACATCCTGCCGCTCAGCGCGATTGGGGCGAGCGCGGATCGCCAGAGCCGCCTTGCCGGACTGCTGGTCAATTCGGCAGGCCTGCTCGGCGCGGCGACAACCGACAGCGAACGCCGCTTGATCGGTGCGGCAACGCAGCTTTCGGTCTGGGAACTGGTTTATGAATCCGCCGACGCGCCGCTGTCTGTTGCTGAAGGCGCCGGAAACTTTTTTGCCTTCGGCGATTTTACCCCGCTCGTCAGCGACCGCGCGAACAGCTATTTGGCAAACAACTGGACCGCATCGGCAGGGCTTCTGTCGTCGCTCATCTCGGTTGACGGCGCGTCGCAGAACCAGATTTACCTCGGCACCGCCGCTGTGCCCGAGCCCGCGACATGGCTGTCGATGCTGGTCGGTTTCGGCATTGTCGGCAGCGCGCTGCGCCGTGCCAGGATGCGGAACGCGGCGATCGCCTGAACGGCGTCACCGCTTTCTTTACCCTTTTGGATTAAGCCCCATTTGATCAATCGATCAGGTGGGGTTTGCCTTTATGGACATGTATCGCGGCACGGCGTTCAACACGCATAATGAAGCCGAAGAAATTGCCGCCAACGCACCGCGTGATCCGCTGGCCTCGGTCGCCATTGGCTCGGTGATCGAAATTTCGGGATCATCGTCAAAAGTGCGCCTTGATCTCCGGGCCGTGAATGCGCTGACTGATGTTGCCGATCCCTGCCTTGCGATGGGCGGCCAGGTTGGCAGCCAGATCAAGGTCAAGGTCGGGTCGACATGGCTGATGGCGAATCTGCGCACACTCACCGTCGATGAAACGCGCGAGGGCTCGGCGATTGGCTTTATCGACTTCCTCGGTGAAGGCGATGAAGAGCGCCTCACGGGCAAAGTCTATAACTTCCGGCGCGGTGTGACGCGCTATCCCTCGCCCGGCGCATCGGCATTTCCGGTCACGTCGGCCGATATGAAACAAATGTATGCCGCCGATGATCGGCCGCATATCGAAGTGGGCAACGTCTATCCGACCAAGGATATCCGTGGTGCGCTGTTCATCGATGCGATGCTCGGCAAGCATTTCGCTCTGTTGGGATCGACCGGCACGGGTAAATCGACGAGTGCCGCGCTGATCCTCCACAAAATCTGCGAAATGGCACCGCAGGGCCATATCGTGATGATCGATCCGCACGGCGAATATTCGGCAGCGTTCAAAACCAATGGCGCGCTGTTCGACGTGTCGAACCTGCAAATGCCCTATTGGCTGATGAATTTCGAGGAACATTGCGAAGTGTTCCTGACCACGCACGGCAACGAACGCCAGACCGATGCCGACATCCTGTCAAAATGTCTGCTCGCCGCCCGCGCCAAAAGCCGTGCTGCGGAAGGCATTTCGAAACTGACGGTCGATTCGCCGATCCCGTATCTGCTCAGCGATCTGACGGCTATCCTCACCACCGAAATGGGCCAGCTTGGCAAGGCGACGGACAATGCGCCTTATATGCGCGTGAAAACCAAGATCGACGAGATCAAGGCCGATCCGCGGTATAGCTTCATGTTTTCGGGGATGCTTGTTGCCGACAATATGGCGAATTTTCTGGGGCGCATTTTCCGCTTGCCTGTCGATGGCAAGCCGATTTCGATCATCGACGTGTCGGGCGTGCCGTCGGACATTACCTCGGTGGTGGTCGCTGTTCTCGCGCGGATGGTTTTCGATTATGCCATCTGGTCGCGCAACGAACCACAACGCCCCATCCTGCTCGTCTGCGAAGAAGCGCATCGCTATGTTCCCAACGAACGCAATGCACACAACAGTTCGGTCGGCAAGATCCTCGGCCGCATTGCCAAGGAAGGACGCAAATATGGCGTGTCGCTCGGCCTGATCACGCAGCGCCCGTCCGACTTGGCCGAAGGCGTGCTGTCACAGTGCGGCACGATCATCGCGATGCGTCTGAACAACGACCGCGATCAGGCATTTGTGAAAGCGGCGATGCCCGAAGGGGCGCGCGGTTTTCTTGATACGATCCCCGCGCTGCGCAACCGCGAGGCCATTATCTGCGGCGAGGGCGTCTCGATCCCGATCCGTGTCGCGTTCGACAGTCTCGACGAGAACAAGCGGCCGGCGTCGAGCGATCCGCTCTTTTCCGAACTGTGGAAAGAAACCGGTGGCGAGGAAGAGATTGTTCAGCGCGTCATCAAGAAATGGCGTTCGCAAGGGCGCTAAGCTTCGATTAGAGGGGCGGGATGGCCGACCAGAGCGCTCCGTCAGCGAGATCAACACGCCCCACGTCCGCCGTCAGCACCGGCGTCGGGCTGGCGGGGCTGGCCGGGTTGCTGACATGGTTTGCGATCGCGCGCGCCTTTGGCATGTCGGGCCCTTATTCGGCGCTGACCAATGTTGTCGCGTGCGGGCTGCCGATGGTGTTGTGGTCGATATTTGTCGACAAGGTCCATCGCAATCGCTCGACGGGGATCGATTGGGACCGCCCCTTGCCGCCCCGCGCCGAAACGCTCGACATCAGCCTGACCAAATTGGCCGGACTGTGGGCGACTTGGGCGATCATCGGCTGTCTTTATGCGCTGTCGCGGTTCTACTGGGTCGGCAATTATGTTTTTGCCATGCGATGTTTCACGGTCGCCGCGCCGTTTTTGCTGGTCGCATCGCCATTCTACGTCATCTGGCTCGATCGCCGCCTGAAGCATCCCAAGGACGGAGCATGGGCGTTCGGCAGCTGGCTGATGGGACAGGGTGCCGCCGATCGCCATGCGATTGCCGACCATTTCCGCAGCTGGGCGGTGAAGGGCTTTTTCCTCGCCTTCATGATCTCGATTGTGCCCGGCGGGTTTTACGATGTCGTGTCGCGTCCGTGGGCCGAAATCACGGCGGGACCCGTGCCGCTCGCCAATTATCTGATCTCATTTATGTTCGTTGTCGATGTCGCGCTGGCGACGGTCGGCTATCTGCTGACGATGAAGCCATTGGATGCGCATATCCGTTCGGCGACGCCCTATGCCGAGGGGTGGGTTGCCGCTTTGATCTGTTATCCGCCGTTTATCCTGATGGGGAATGGCGGGCCGCTCGATTATCATCCGGGCACAATGGGTGATCAAAGCTGGGCCTATTGGCTCGGCGATTATCAGGGGCTGTTGTGGGTCTGGGGCGGTGTGCTCGTGCTGCTCACGGCAATCTATGCCTGGGCCACTGTCGCGTTCGGCTTGCGCTTTTCCAACCTGACGCATCGCGGGATCCTGACGCACGGCCCTTATGCGTTTGCCAAACACCCTGCCTATCTTTCGAAAAACGCATTCTGGTGGCTGTCGACGCTGCCATTTCTGGTGACGACGGGTAGTTTGGTCGACGCCGTGCGCAATACCGCGATTCTGGCGCTCGTCAGCGGCGTTTACTGGTGGCGCGCCAAGACCGAGGAAAAGCATCTCGGCAACGATCAGGCCTATCGCGACTATGCGGCGTGGATGAAGACGCGCTGGTCCTAGATTTCCGTTAGCCGCGTTTTGATCGCCATCAGGTCCTCGACAAACCGGTCGTATTCAAGCGCAGCGGCATTGCGGTCTTCAATGCGGAGCAGATAGCTCGGATGTATCGTCACCCATGCCTCGCTGCCGTCAGCTAATGCCAGTGGCTGACCGCGCGATTTTCCGATTGTCATCACTTTGCCGAACAGGCTTCGCGCTGCGGTGGCGCCGAGAGCGACCGTCAACTTGGGGCGGACGATCGCGCGTTCCTGATCGATCCACCAGCGGCAGGCCTCGATTTCGCCCGCACCCGGCTTGGCATGAATGCGACGCGTGCCGCGTGCCTCGAATTTGAAATGCTTGACGGCATTGGTCACATAGGCGCGTGTCCGATCAATACCGGCATCGGCGAGCGCCTTGTCGAACATCTGTCCCGCGGGACCGACGAAGGGATGACCCGCCACATCTTCCTGATCGCCGGGCTGTTCGCCGACGAACATCAGCGCGGCGTCAACCGGCCCCTCGCCAAACACCATTTGCGTGGCGGGTTGCCAGAGCGGACAGCGGGTGCAGCCGATGGCTTCGCTGCGCAGGGCGTCCCATGCGGCGGGACCGCCCTCCCCTGTCGCGCGGCGTTCGATCATTCCTGATTCGCGGGCTTGGGCGCTGGCGATCAAGGCCGGAATCAGCGCGGTCTCGGGCATATTTTTCCAGTATTTCTTGGGCATCTCGCTCATCATCGCACCGATCTTGACGCGTGCCGGGTTGAATGTGCTGGCGTAATAGGTCTTCCAGACCTCTTCGACCGGGTCGCCGTCGGGCGCATCACTTTTTTCCGCGCCCGGTGCTTCGGTCAGCGCTTCGCCATCCCAATGGATCGACAGTGCCGGCGTCAGGATCGACCAGTGCATCGAGGCAAAGCGGCGGACAAAAAACCCCGCGTTGGCGCGAACGATATGATGATCGGGCTCGAACCAGGCCACATAACGCGTGTCGATTTCGCGGAAGCGGACAAAAGCGCGCATTTTGTGGACGTCGCGGCGGATGGCTTTGGCAAGATCGTCGATCCGGCGGACGAGCGGATCGGCATGATCGGTGATCAGCGCGCGCTGCGTCTGGAGGCGCCACAGCAGCGTGTAGAGCAAAGCAAAGCGTTCGGGCGCGCTGTGGCAAATCGCGCTTTTCGCAAGATCGATAAACGCGCGCGGCACCGGGATTGTACCAGTCGCCTCGGGCAGCGGATCGGCAGTGGCGAACAGATCATCGGCGCGACCGGTTTGCCAGATGACCTGATCGGGCGGGGTTTTCAGCAGGATCAGCGCGCGGGCGGCATCGCGCCACGCGTCGAAATCATCGGGCTGGGGCAGCGTGACGGTCCGCATCACATGCTCAAGCCGCAAACAGCTCCAGCTGTTCCACTTTCGGGGCAACAATGGCGCGCAGGTCCGCCTTGTCGCTAAGGGCTACCGGCCGCCAGTCTTCGGTGATGATGAAGGGCCGCAGTTTTGCGATCGAAACCGTCAAGCGCGCGACATCGGCGAGGGACAGCCGTCGCCAGCGCCGCGACGTCAGGATCCGCCCAACCGCGCGGACACCGAGACCGGGGACGCGGAGCAGCATTTCCTTGGGCGCGCGATTGACGTCGACCGGAAAACTCGCGCGAAACTTGAGTGCCCAGGCCAGTTTCGGATCGATGTCGAGCGGCAGCATCCCGTTATCGGTGGCGCTCATGACTTCGGCAGGGGCGAAACCATAAAAACGCATCAGCCAGTCGGACTGATACAGCCGATGTTCGCGCATCAGCGGCGGGCGCTTGAGCGGCAGGATGGCGCTGGCATCGGGGATCGGGCTGAACGCCGAATAATAGACGCGGCGCATACCGAACGCATCATAAAGGCCGCTTGCGCGCAGGACGATGTCGCTGTCAGTTGCGGCATCGGCGCCGACGATCATCTGCGTTGACTGCCCCGCAGGCGCATAGCGCGGTGCCGATTTATAATGTTTCGACGCATCGCGCGCATCGACAATCGATGCTTTCATGTCCGCCATCGCGCCCGCAATCCGTTCGACCGATTTTTCAGGCGCAAGGCGCTTCAGCCCGGGCGTCGTCGGCAGTTCGACATTGATCGACACACGGTCGGCATGGCGCCCTGCCGCTGCGACCAGTTCGGGGTCGGCATCGGGAATTGTCTTCAGGTGGATGTAGCCGCGAAAATCATGATCCTCGCGCAGTGACCGAGCGACTTCGACAAGCTGTTCCATCGTGTAGTTCGAGCTGCTGATGATGCCCGACGACAGGAACAACCCTTCGATGTAATTGCGCTTGTAGAACGAGATGGTGAGATCGACGACTTCCTTTGCCGTGAAGCGCGCGCGGCGGACGTTCGATGATTTGCGGTTGATGCAATAATGGCAGTCGAAAATGCAGCTGTTGGTCAGCAATATCTTCAGCAGCGAGATGCAC
>JAYWFN010000114.1:0-1998 GCA_043778785.1 Sphingomonas sp.
ACGCGGATTTACCGCAAACCAGATCGCGCCGGGCGTTTACAAGATCGTCCCGAACGACCCGCTAACCCCCGGTGAATACGGGTTTATTTCGGGTATCGTCGGCGCGGGTGCGAATGCGACGTTCCGCGTTTTCGACTTTACCGTCAACTAAATACCGCACCGCGCTGTGGTATCGCTGATCGCTTTGGCAATGGCCGTTAACGCGGACGTTGCCAGCGCGTCGGGCAATATCGCCGACTATTCCATCGCGGCCATCGAATATCTGCCGACGCCGCTCGAGCAGGTGGGCAAGGTTCAGGCGGGGTTGCTGTGCCTGCCGAAGGGCAAGTTGCGCTGGCGCGATGTGGCGCGACCGGAGGACGACGTGTTGGCCACGCGGCTTACGGGGGTGCTTGGCGAAAGCGGGCTGTCCGTCGCGGCGCGGGCCGATCCGTTGTTTGCCGATGCCGCGCCGATGACCCGTTATCGTGTGAAAGTCGTCGTGGAGCGGGTTAAGCTGCGGTTGTGCCTTGCCGGGTTGGGCATTGGCGAGAAACAGCCGTCGGGCGGGGGCGAGGCGACGGTTCGCTGGGAAACTTACGACCGCGCAGCGCGGGTGCGGATCGACAGCGTTTCGTTTGACGTCCCGCTGCTCGTCAACGGTCGCGATGCTCGCGGGCAAAGTGGGATGCTCGGCGATGCCCTCGTTGAAAGCGCCACGCGCTATGCAAAGCACCGCAAGGCCACCGACTAGTCCTTGCCCTTCGCGCGGGCGCTGGTATAGGCCGCCGCTTGCCGACGAGCGCAAGCGGGCGTGGCGGAATTGGTAGACGCGCTGGTTTTAGGTACCAGTATCGCAAGATGTGGGGGTTCGAGTCCCTTCGCCCGCACCAAATTCGTTGCCCGTATGACATTATTCGAGTGAAGAGAAACCATGCAGATTGCCGAAACGCTGAACGACGGACTGAAGCGCGCCTACACGCTGACGATCACTGCCAAAGACATTGAGTCGCGGATCGAGGGCGAGGTCAAGAAACTCGCGCCGCAGATGAAAATGCCCGGTTTCCGTCCCGGCAAAGTGCCCGCCAATCTCGTCCGCAAGATGCACGGCCCGCAGCTGTTTCAGGAAGCGCTGAACACGTCGATCCAGGATGGCGTGCAGAAGATGATCACGGACAATAATCTTCGTCCGGCAATGCAGCCTGCGGTCGAGCTCAATGAAGGCTATGAACAGGGCAAGGACGCCGAGATCAAGATCGCGCTCGAAGTGCTGCCCGATGTGCCTGCGCCAAAGATTGACGGGATCAAGCTCGAGCGGCTGACCGCCGACATCGACGAGTCTGCGATTGATGCGCAGATCGCGATGTTCCTGGGCCAGCAAAAGTCGTTCGATGACGCGCCCAAGGGCCACAAGGCCGCGACCGGCGATCTGGTGATCATGGATTACCTCGGCAAGGTCGACGGCGAGCCGTTCGATGGCGGCAAGGGCGAAGGCATGTCGGTCGAGATCGGCAGTGGTCGCCTGATTCCCGGATTCGAGGACCAGCTGGTTGGCGTGAAGGCCAATGACGAAAAGCAGATCAAGGTGACGTGCCCCGAGGATTATAATGTCGCCTACCTGAAGGGGAAGCCGGCGACGTTCGACCTGGTGATCAACGAAATCCGCGTGGCGAAGGCGGCGGTTGCCGACGATGATTTCGCCAAGACGCTGGGCCTCGAAAGTCTCGAGCAGCTGCGCAACCTGATCAAGGGACAGATTGAGCAGGAACATAATGGCCTGACGCGCACGCACATGAAGCGCAAATTGCTCGATCATCTGGCGGGCGCGCATGATTTCCCGGTGCCGCCGTCAATGGTCGAAGCCGAATTCAACCAGATCTGGGCGCAGCTCGAACAGGAAGCCGCGCGCGAGGAAGACCCCAAGGCCGCACTGGCCGAAATGGAAGCCGACAAGGCGGACTATCGCTCAATTGCCGAACGTCGCGTGCGTTTGGGCTTGCTGCTCTCCGAAATCGGGCA
>JAYWFN010000115.1:0-4938 GCA_043778785.1 Sphingomonas sp.
CAAAAATATATGTGCCCCGCGTGACGATGGCGCAGGCGCGGGACTGCACGGTCGAGGTGCCGATCTTCTGGTAGGACAGCCAGCGGAAGAGCTCACCAAAACCGGGGATGTCCTTACCACCCATCCTAGCGAGCGCTTCGGGCGTCACGTCTCGCCCGGTTACGCCCGTGCCACCTGTCGTAATAATGCAATCGATGGTGCGGTCATCCACCCAGCGGTGGAGGCAAGCGATCAGCGAGTCTGTATCATCGTGCACAATGCTCCGGTCCGCAAGGATATGTCCTGCTGCCTCGATCAATTCGACGAGCTTGTCGCCCGAGCGGTCATTTGCCGCAGTTCGGGTGTCCGATACGGTCAGAACTGCAATCCGGACCGGCCGAAATTCGGCGGATTCGTCGATCAACGCGACACACGCACGGCATTTGCACCCAGCAAGCCGGGGAAGCGTGGCCATAGCCCCTGGACAAGCGCAAAGCGGCTGTCGGTGCGTTGTCCGGCCTGCTGCTGATACATCCAATAATTGCGCAGAACGATGGTGACGTAACCGCGCGTCTCCCAATAGGGGACACTTTCGATATACATCAACGGATCACGGTTAGTGTCATCGCCGCGCGCATTCCAGCGATCGAGCGGGGCGGGACCCGCGTTATAGGCCATGATGACTTTCGGCAGCAGGCCGCCGGTTGCAGCCATGTCGCGAAGCTGTTCGATATAGCTTTGGCCATATTCCATGTTCGTCGACGGGTTGGCGAGTGACCCCATGACAACACCTTTGCGCCGCGCAATGTCGCTGGCAGTGCCGGGGCGTACTTGCATCAGGCCGCGCGCACCGGCGGGGCTGGTAACATTGACGCGAAAATTCGATTCCTGAAGTGTATGCGCAAACACCAGCGCCCGGTCCACGCGCCAGCCGCCGTCAGGCGACCAGTTTGCGGGCATGGGATAACGGCCCTCAATCGAGGTTCGTGCGCCACGCGGTCCATTGTGCGCGAGAAAAAGC
Source organism: Sphingomonas sp. (assembly GCA_043778785.1). GTDB lineage: Bacteria > Pseudomonadota > Alphaproteobacteria > Sphingomonadales > Sphingomonadaceae > Sphingomonas_O. Next base: position 1,001 of record JAYWFN010000115.1, read on the forward strand.
TGGGTCGACGGCAAGTTGAGTTTTCCGGCGATCGCCGTGAGCGTGGCATGTTCGGCGGGAATACCGATGCGTGCTTGCCAGCGGATCAAATCGTCGGCGCGCTGTGTCTGGCCAATTTCCGCAAGTGCCAATGCGGCGCGCACATTGGGGCGCTCTGCGACTTTGCGAATGGCACTGCTGCCATCATCGTCTTTCTCGGGCGCGAGGCCCATCGCGGCTTGGGCAAGCATGCCGTAAAACGTTTCTTCGAGACGCGCAGCATTGCGCAAATGCGGCTGCACGCGTTCAGGTTGCTTGGCGGCCATATCAGCGCGCGCCGCCCAATAATGACCCGCAGCAATCATTTCGGCACCCGAGTGACGACGCGCGACCGACGCAAAAGCGGTGGACGATGGTTTGTAATCTTTCTGGCGCCAGGCAGCGAGGCCTACAATCCAGTCGCCCATCGCGGCCCAATCGCCGGTCCCCTTTTGTGCAATGGTTGCCAGTTTACGCGCTGCGTCGTCGTTGCCTGTGAGGAAATACGACCACGCGACCCGCTGTTGCCACTCGGTGCGTGCATCGGGTGTCAGGCTGTCTTGATTGAGAACAAGCAGTGCTTCTGCATCGAATGGGCTGTCATTTTTGATGAGCGGCAGGATTTGCGCCGCCAGACCCCCTGCTGCAGGATCGCCTTCAGTCGTTGGTGTGCGTCCCCGGCGGGGCGAGGTGCCCAGCCATGTCAATTCGCGGACTTCGGGAAGGAGCGGAACTGTCGCTGCGCCGCGCGCTCCTGCCAGCCGAACCAGCGATGGCGCATAGGGCAGGTCTGGCGCGATTGTCGCCAGCGTCACCAGATCACCGACTTCGACTTTCGGCGATCCCTTTGCCGTGAAGATAATCGCTCGCGCCGTGGGGTGAAGCGGTCCCTCATCCATCGCGGCAAGCTTGGTTGATGCATCTGCCCATTTGCCCGCATCGATGCTGGTGAAAATATCACGATAACGCTCGCGTGCATTCGGGCCAAGTTGTACGGGCAGGGCAATCGCCGCCGGTCTCGCGGTTTCGGCGAAGGCCACCGACGGCAGCGGCACCGTAGACAACATCAGGATGGCGAGAGCGGTTTTGGTTTTCACGCGTCTTCCCTAACAATCAGTCTTTGCATTTCGGCCCACGCTGCGGCTTTGCGGGATTTGGATCCGTCAAACATCCGCGGGTGTGCCGTTACGATTGCGACCATTATGGTGCCGAGATGGTTAACGCTATGTAACTTTCCCTTGGCGGCCGCATCCTCGATCCCGAGGATCGCACGGCTCGCCGCACTTCCAACGAGCCAAAGCTGTTTGGGAGCCACAAATGCGATGTGTTGCTTTGCAAGGACTGTCAGCGCGGCAAGGCTGCTGTCCGTCAATCTTCCCGTTACCGGCCGACCGGGACAAAGCGATGCAATGTACACCGATGCGCGGGTGTGGCCGATGGCTTCGAGCATTTTGGCAAAGACCGGGTCGCTTAGCAGTTCACCTGAATCTACGTCAGCAGGATCGGGAAAGTCGGTTAGTATCATTAAATCACCGGACGAGTCGCCAGTCGGGCGGACCCGCCGATTGGCAGGTCCAGCATCGGCGACGTCGCCAGTCATCAGATGATTTATAAGAACGTCAAGTGACTGAGGGGCTGCGGTTGTCGGTGGTGCAGAGGCCGTCGTTTTAGACGTTTTTATCATGACTGTGGCACCCAGCCAATCGTGCGGCGTCTCCCCGACCGCGACATCAACCCCAGCGTCGTGCCACCAACCGAGCAAACTTGCGGCGCCATCAGTCTCGAAATTCTGCGTTTGAAACCCCATGTCTTGTCAAAGCCGGTTCTTGACGGCGCGGTCAATGCGAGGGAGAGACCATAGGGATAGCCCGTTACCCGCGCGCGGCAAAGCGCGGCCAAGGATGAGTGCGATGAGCGAACGCGAAGCAATGCCCTATGATGTTGTGATTGTCGGGGCCGGTCCTGCGGGGCTGGCTGCGGCGATCCGGTTGAAACAGTTGAATGGCGATTTATCGGTCTGCATTCTTGAGAAGGGATCAGAAGTTGGCGCGCATATCCTGTCAGGGGCAGTTGTTGATCCAAAAGCGCTTGATGAGTTGCTGCCCGACTGGCGCGAAAGTGCGTCGCTGGCGAAAGTGCCGGTGACAGACAACCAGCATTGGGTGCTGACCAAGTCAGGAAAGTTTGCCATTCCGCATATCCTGCTGCCGCCGTTCCTCAATAATAAGGGGACATACACTGGCAGTCTTGGCAATTTGTGTCGCTGGCTCGGCGAGCAGGCAGAAGGCTTGGGTGTCGAAATTTTTCCGGGCTTTGCTGCCGCTGAAGTCCTGTTCAACGAGGACGGGTCGGTCAAAGGCGTGGCGACGGGTGATATGGGCGTGGCGAAGGACGGCTCGCACAAAGGCGATTATCAGCCGGGACTAGAATTGCACGCGAAATATACGCTTTTTGCTGAAGGCGTTCGCGGTAGTCTTTCCAAACAATTGATAAGAGAACTGGGATTGGCAAAGGACGCGCAGCCACAGATTTACGGGCTGGGCATCAAGGAATTGTGGGACATTGATCCGGCAAACCATGTGTCGGGCCGCGTTATTCATACGCAGGGATGGCCACTGACCACGGGCAGCAACGGCGGCGGATTCCTATATCATCAGGCTGACGGGCAAGTCGCGCTTGGCTTTGTGACGTGGTTGAATTACCGCAATCCCTTCCTGTCGCCATTCGAAGAAATGCAGCGGTGGAAAACGCATCCCGAGATCAGTGCCATCCTGAAAGGCGGACGGCGCGTATCCTATGGCGCGCGCGCGATCAACGATGGCGGATTTCAGGCCGTCCCGAAACTGGCATTTCCGGGGGGCGCGCTGATCGGCTGTTCGGCAGGATTTGTGAACGTGCCACGTATCAAGGGCAGCCATACCGCAATGAAGACCGGAATGATGGCGGCTGAAGCCACAGCGGCTGCAATCGCCGCCGGACGGTCAAGCGACACACTGGATGCATATGAGGCCGATTACAGGACGAGCTGGGTCGCCAAGGAGCTGAGTATGGTGCGCAATGTCTTGCCCGCTGTCGAAAAATTTGGCGACCTGCTGGGATCAATGCTCGCCGGGATCATGATGTGGCTGGAGTATTTCGGGTTCAAACTACCGTTCACGATGAAGACGCATCCGGACAACGAAAGCCTGTGGCGCAAGGATCAGATTGAGCCAATCGCCTATCCCAAGCCCGATAATGTCTTCAGCTTTGACCGACTGTCCTCGGTGTTCCTGTCGAACACCAATCATGAGGAGGATCAGCCGTGTCATTTGCAACTGAAGGACCCAAGCGTTCCGATCGCGGTCAACCTTCCGCTCTATGACAATCCCGAGCAACGCTATTGCCCGGCCGGTGTTTATGAAATTGTCGGGCGCGAAGAGAATAACCCGCGCCTGCAAATCAACGCGCAGAATTGTGTGCATTGCAAAACCTGCGACATCAAGGATCCGACGCAGAACATCAACTGGGTCGTGCCGGAGGGTGGTGGTGGGCCAAACTATCCGAATATGTAGCATCGCGCTCGTTATGTTGCCTGCACTCGTCGAGGCTCGGCGAGCCGAGCCGTCTACGCTCGGTCATTATGTCCGCGCGCGGGTCGCTGACCAGCGCGGGCAATCGGAGCAGGCGGTGCGCTCTTATGCAGCGGCGCTGGCTTCTGATCCTGAAAATGTGATGATCGCGTCACGGGCTTATCGTAAAGCTGTCGAAGCCGGTCACTATGCGCTCGCTGTCCGTAGCGCGCAGACGATTGACATAGCGGGCGTCGCACCGCCCGATGCACATATCCTGCTTTATATTTCGGCGCTGCGAAATCGCGACTGGCGCGCTGCCGAGCAGCGGTTGACCGTTTTGGCTCAGGAGCCGGGACTTGGTTTTCTTGC
>JAYWFN010000116.1:0-28304 GCA_043778785.1 Sphingomonas sp.
CGCATAGCACCGACGCCATGCGTCAGCACCAGCCAGCCTTCGTCAAGTTCGATCGGCGCACCGCAATTGCCGATCTGGACAAGCTCCCACGGGAAACGCGGCTCAAGCAGCAGTTCGCCGCCTTCCCATTCGTCGATCTTGTCAGAGCGCAGCAGGTAGAGATTCTTGCCGTCCTGCCGCCCGATCATCAGGAATTGGCCATCGACCTTGCGCGGAAACAGCGCCATGCCCTTGTTGCGCCCGGCCCCGCCGCGGATCGGCGTGAGCGTGAAATCGCGGAAATCGCGCGTGCGAAGCAATTCCGAACGAATATCGCGACCGCTGTAGGCTGTATAGGTGCCGATCCACTCGCTCTTGCCGCTATCGCGCTGAAACTCGACAAGGCGCAGATCTTCAAGGCCGTTGCGCTGCGCTTCGGTGACCGGGAAGATCACTGTGCCCGAAATGGTGCTGTCGCGATGCCGATAGAGCGACACACTGTCGGTGAGTGCATTATCCTTGCGGTTCCCTTCCATCGCAGCGGTTGCGAACGCGGGCTGCGGCAACAGAGTCAGCGTCCGGCCGGCCGAGATTATCCCCTCGCGGAACGCGATGGTCGAGATATGCCCCTCGCCCACCGCACGGAGCGATAGGAGAATGCGAACGCTATCGGCTTGCAAACCTGACTGGTCAGGGTGTCGAACAACGCTGGGGTTCATCAAAGCTGCAGCAGCGAAACTATATTCGTGGCAAAAATAGGCGCCAATCAAGCGCCGGGTTTCGCGCTTGATATTTTGTCCGTCGAGGCCGAGCTTTGGTTCGATTTCGGCATATCGATCATCGAAGACTTTTTCGATCTGCCAGTGGCGATCCTCGAAATCGCCGAGCACGACGCTAAGTTCTGCGCGCACCGTCCTGGCATCGAGTGCAAGAATATCCTGCGCAAGTTTTTGGACACGCTCCAGATCAGGGCCGGACGCTTGCCACGCAAGATGGAACGGACGCACGACGACACGAGCGGGATCGGCGTGAAGCCGCAGGTCATGCTGGACAAGATCAATCATTACGTCGCAATCTTGGCAGCCAATCCCCGCATCGCACAAGTCGCAAGTTGATAGGCAAGCACCGATTCAGCGCCTTCGTTGAGATTGAGACCTCGCGGATTGATGCCGTCATGGCATGTCCCGGTCAGCGGGTCCGCAACAGCAACACCGCGATCATTGGCCCCGCCAAACCAGTCATAGGCGCGCTGCGCCTGCACGAACCAGATCGCATCCCCTGTCAGATCGAACGCTGCTGCAGCGCCATCAATGGCCGCCCACAGTTCAACGGGTTGCTGATCAAAGGGCATTGGGGCGTCGTGTTCACGTCCAAAATTCTCCGACCCGACGGGGCGGAAATGCCCCGCTGGTGCCGTTTGCTGCTCAAAAATCCACTGCATTGTTGCAAGGCCACAATCAGCCAGGTCGGCCCGCTTCAGGCGCAACCCCGCACGGATCAACGCTTCGGACAGTCGACAATTGTCATAGGCCAGCATGGTTTCGAACCACGTCCAGCCGGGCAACTGTACCTGCGAATAAAGCGCGAGCAGGCGATCGGCACCCTTTGTCAGAATGTCATGTGCGACTTCGTGCGCCGGATCAGCGTGCAACAGATAATCAGCGCCCAGCATCGCAAAGGCGGTCGCGCGCGGCGATCCAAAGCCAAACGCCGATTGCGCGGTTTGATTGAACAGCCCGTGCGCCCAATGTCGAATGCCCGCAGACTTGCCTTCGGATGCGGTTGCGCCCAGCGCCCACAGCGTTCGCCCGCAACTATCTTCGGATCCCACATCCTCCAGCCAGTTACGGCGATAATCCATGAAGTTACGGTATTCGCCGGTCGCCTCGTTCCATGCGCTCTCGACGAAAGCCGCAAACGTCGTCGTCATCCGGCTGCGATGCGGTTCGGCGTCAGGGCCGAGACGGTTCATCAGCATCAAAGCGCGGACGTTATCATCGACGCAATAGCCATGGGCGCGGTTGGGCACCGAATGGATGCTGTGCTGCAGGATCCCGGTGTCGTCGCAAATGCGCAACAATCCGCCAATGCCGATAGAAAGACTGTCAGGCATTGGCGGTGATGATATGTTCGCGTCGTCAATCATCGTAAGACAACGGGCGGCAAATTGCGGCCAGATCATATCCCGACCGCGCATATAGGCCCTCTGCTGCAGCGCCAGAAGACGTTCGGGATCGTCAAGCAAGGCACCAACTTCGACCGCGATCCGGTCGCTGTCGTTAAATGGAACAAGCACACCATGATCATCGTCGAGCAGTTCCACGGCGTGGACGTAGGGCGTCGAAACTGCCGCTTTGCCAAGCGCCACCGCGTAGGACAGCGTGCCCGATGTAGACTGAGCCGCGCCCGGATAGGGCGTCACATAAATGTCTGCCGCTTCAAGCAAGTCGAGAAGTTCGGGCGTTTCAATAAACGCGTCTATCCAGTGGATATGATCAGCCACACCCAGCGCATCCGCTTGGGCATGAAGCCGCTCGCGATACGCCTCGCCTTCGCGCGCGACCAGATTGGGATGCGTCGCGCCAGCAATACAGTAAAGCACATTTGGATGATCGGCGATGATCGCGGGCAGTGCGGCAATGACTGCCTCGATTCCTTTACCTGGCGACAGAAGGCCGAATGTCATCAGCACCTGTTTTCCGTCAAAGCCGAACTTGGTTTTGAACTGAACCGAACGGCCAAAAGGGCGATCCGGCACGCCATGCGGGATGAGCAGAATCTGGTCTGCATCCGCACCGTAGACGCGTTGTAGCAGGGATCGACCCTGATCGGACATGACCATGAGCTTCGACGCGCGTGCGACCAGTCGCTTCATAACGCGCATTTGATCGGGGTCGGGATCGGCAACGACCGTGTGCAACGTCACGATCAGAGGCGCTGCAATACGGTCAACCAGTTCGAATACCATGTCGCCCGCAGTGCCGCCGAAGAGGCCAAACTCATGCTGAAGCCAAACCACGTCGGGACCGCTATCGTTGATCTGCACGGCGGCATCGCGAAAGCTCTGGGCGTCACCCTCGATGATCGGAGCGGCCACAATGGGATCAAATATTGTCTGCTCGGCAACCGTGGTCATCGCATAAACATCCACCACGACATTCTCTGCCGCCGCGGATAGCGAGTCATAAATGTCCGCAGTGAACGTCGCGATGCCGCATCGCCGCGGCGTAAAACCCCCGACAATAGCGACACGCGTGGTCACCGCTGCCCTTGGCTTCGAGCCAACGGGCGACATGACTTCATCTTCGAAAACGGTGACTCCGACAGTTTCATACATCGCATACGCCTCCCGTTGCCGCGCACACTGACCGTCGAATGCCCAACGCAAATATGCTGGCAAAGGGTGCGTCAAATAAAGCGGACCACCCACGTCAGTGGCGCAATTGCTGCGTTGCAATATAAACCAAAGTGCCGGGGATTTGTTCCCGCGTCAGGCAGCGACCTCGGCGGGCGATGCATGCAGTTCACGATGGACAAGCAGCGCCTGACCGATCGTTGCCGTAACGGTTTCGGGTTCAAACGGTTTGGTAATCAGATAAGTCGGTTCGGGCCGCTCGCCGGTCAGCAAGCGTTCGGGAAAAGCTGTGATGAAGATGACCGGCACGTCCATGACGCTCAAAATATCCTTGACGGCATCAATACCGCTTGACCCATCGGCAAGGCTGATATCGGCGAGGACGAGTTCGGGTTGCACACGGCCCGCCAGATCAACGGCTTCTTGCCGTGTGCGCGCAATTCCTGCGACGCTATGGCCAAGGCCCTCGACAATCGATCTGATGTGCAGCGCGATGATCGATTCATCCTCGATAATCATCACCTTCGCATGAAGATCATTGGTGATTGCTTCGCGCGCTGCCGCAATTTCGTTGGTGACGTCGTCAACGGTGCTATCTAGAATCTCGGCTGCTTGGCCGATGCTGAAGCCTTCGACAGCAGTCAGTAGAAGCGATTGCCGAGCATGGACGGCTAAGCTTCCTACTGGTCCGCCGTCACGACCAACCTCTGCCATCCCCTGCCAGAGCTTGTGAAATACCCGATAGAGCTCAAGCCGCGGAGGCTTTGTCATGTCGAACTCGGTCGGGGCAATCAAAAGTGCCTCGAGCGTTTCACGCACAGCAGCATCACCCAATTTTTGCGACCCTGTAAGCGCGCGCGCATATCGACGCAAAAACGGGAGTTCGGGCAATAGTGCAGCTTTTAAAGACATGTGCGCTCCTTGTGCAGAACCACGGGAACCACAGACCTTAAACAATGTTCCCGCATACGCGAACCATTATTGACGCGCGTTATGCGGGTTCCGAAACTTTCGCCATCGACAGATTGGCATTGGCAAAATCCCAATTGATCAAATGATCAAGAAACGTCTGAACAAACTCTGGCCGCCGATTTTGATAATCGAGATAATAGGCATGCTCCCAAAGGTCGCACGTCGCAAGCGCCGTCCAGCCGTGCACCAGCGGGAGGTCAGCATCATGTGTCGTCACAATGTCCAGTGCCTCGCCATCCAGCACGAGCCATATCCAGCCCGACCCGAAATGCGCCGCTGCTGCGTCAGAAAAAGCTTTGCCAAAGGCTTTGGCATCACCAAACTTATCATCGATCAGCTGCTTGATTGGCCCTGTCGCCGCGCCGCCGCCATCGGGTGCCATCGATTTCCAGAAAAAATCGTGGTTCCAGATTTGCGCGGCATTGTTGAAAATTGTCTGCCGCGCTGCCAAACCGTGCGACCGGCGGATCACATCGTCCAGCGGCAAATCCGCCAGCGGATCGTTGACCAGCAACCCATTCAACTTGTCGACGTAAGACTTATGATGTTTGCCGTGGTGAAGCTTCATCGTTTCGGCAGAAATATGCGGCGCCAGCGCATCCTCTGCATACGGCAATTTTGATAATGTGAACATCGTGCTGCGCTCCTTTGCAGAGGATGGTTGGCCGTGCTTAAAATTTGTCGCCGAGCTTGCCTTTAACGTCGCCAGCCACCTGTTGGGCCTTGCCCTTCAGCTCCTGTGCCGCGCCTTTGGCAACCATTTTGGAATCGTCCATTTGCTTGCCCACGGCGACCTTGGTCTTGCCTATCGCTTCGTTTGCAGCACCTTTGGCTTTGTCGATAAATTCGCCCATCGAAAGTCTCCTGACAGCCGCGCCGGGATGGCGCGATGCAGGGATGAACCCGATCAGGCCGATGATGTTCCCGTTCCATTTTGGGACACAGGAACGTCAGTGCCTAGCGCTCAACGATTTGCGTCGCCCACGGATCAAGCGCACCAAAGGCTGTTATGTGCGTCGCGCCTGACAGGTTGGCGACAACCAGGACCTTGTGACGCCCGCGCGTTCGGGTGAACGCGATGACGTCAGGACTGCCGGTTTCTGCAAAAGTCAGGGTGCCGCCCGCGACACCGTTCCAAAGCGCTGGATTGCGCGACTTCATCGTCAGCAACCGCCGGTAAAGCGGCGCGCGCTTATAGCCCTTCCAGTCGATCGCATCTTTTTCGAAAAAGGCAATGCGCTTGTCGAGCACTCCTTCCTGACCGCCATAGACCAGCGGCACACCCGGCAGCGTCGCAGCAAGGACGGCAAACGCTTCGAACCCCGCACCATAATTCTCGGCATCGTTGCCGTGCCACGAATTGACGTCGTGGTTGTCCGAAAGCGCGCGATAGATCGGCTGGGTTGTGACGAAATTCGCCTGCGCCGTCGTTGCGGTCGTGCCGACGAGTTTGTTGTCGTTATAGGATCCGACTTTCGACGCGAATAATGTCTCGCGCGCGTCCTGATCAATGCCATCGCCAGCAAACCCCTGTTCGTCGCCCGAATAGATCACCGGGACACCGCGCAGCATGAACATCATTGCATGGGCGAGATTCACCCGCTTCTGTATCTCGTCATCATCCGGTTTCGGAAATGCTTTTCGCGCAAAAAAAGCAAAGCGTCCGAAATCATGATTGCCGGTGAACGTGGGCAGTTGCCGCGCCGTCGCTTCGCCCCCTTCATAAAGGACGTCGGCTGCAAACAGCTTTTCCAGCGTGTCGGTCCCGGCATTACCGGCAACCGTCGCCAGCACGGCGCTACGAAACGCGAAATCGAGCACGCTCGGCAATTTGTCGAGGCGGGTACGCGTGATGTTGATCGTGTCCTTCGGCCCCGCCCCATTATAGCCCGCGCCGGTATAAGTTTCGAGCAGGAAGTCGGTCCGCGTCGAGCGTGACCATGCCGCATCGATCTTCAGATGCTTTGACCCGCCAAGCCCAATCACGTTGTTCCAGCCGATCGACAATGTGTCGGCGTCGCGCTTGTTGATGTCGTTGCGCTGCACGGCCTGAACGCCGGTCAGTGTTGCCTTCGTTACAAAACCATCGACCACGGTGTAGCCGGGCTGCAACGTCGCGCCAGAGCCCCAGCCGGGATTGATCGGGAATTCGATGCCGCGCAGCCGCTGCGTTTCCTTGAACTTTGAATACAGCACATCGAGCGTCGAGTGGAAATTATCGCTTGGCTGATACTCGATTGTCGCCACCGCGCCGTAACGATCAAACAGGTTCGACTGGACATAGGGCTTGGCGCCGCCGAGCAACAGCGCGCCACCAGCTTCGGGCGCATTCGGGAAGCCCCATGCCGCATAACGTTCGTTCTGCGAGGGCGACGAGGAGACTGACACACCAAGCGCGATGCCCAGCGTATCGTCGGCAAACTTATCGACATAAGCCGCTGACCCACGATACCCATAACGCGGTGAGTCAGGATTTAGGCTCTTCAAGCCATTCATCTGACCGCGCGCCTGAACCGCGATAATCCGGTCTTTCTGCGCCAATGGGCGAAGCATGCGCAGATCAACTGTCCCGGCAATGCCCGCCGCGATCAGCGACGCATCAGGTGATTTCTGGACGACAACGTTGCTGAAGAATTCGCTCGGATACTGGTCATATTCCACGCCACGGTTGTCGCCAACGGTGACTTGTTCACGACCGTTCAACAGGGTCGTTGAGAAATCGGGACCAAGGCCACGGATCGAAAGCCGCTGGTCGCGCCCTTCAAGGCGCTGCGCCGTCACACCGGGGAGGCGCGCAAGCGAGTCAGCGATCGAAACGTCGGGCAGCTTGCCAATATCTTCCGCCGTGATTGATTCAACGATCGTCGGTGTCGCGCGCTTCTGACGCGCCGATGACGCGAGCGAGCCACGGATAGCCCGACTTAACCGCAGGCACGCCCATCCGCTGATACAGCGCCATCGCGTCCTCAAGCTGCGCTTCGTAAACCGCAATGTTTCCGCCGGTCTCATGATGCCCGATCAGCGCGACACCTTTGCTGCGACCATAATCAGTGACAGCTTGCAGGTCGAAATCAGGCGTGCTCTCCGTGAAACTGAACGCATCCCCATGGCCAAACCAGTTGCCGTCCCACCCCTTGTTCCAGCCTTCGATCAACACGCCGCCAAAGCCATTCTTCGCCGCAAAATCGATATATTCCTTCGCCCGCGCCGTCGTCGCGCCGTGCTTGGGGCCTTGAGACCAGCTATATTTGTCGAGATGCATTCCCCACCAGATGCCGACGTAGCGCATCGGCTTCACCCAGTTGACATCACCCAGCTTGTTCGGTTCGTTGAGGTTGAGCTCGAGATCATTGTTATACAGCCCCTTGGCATCGTCACTAATGCGGATCGTCCGCCAGGGCGTGGAAAAGGGCGTCCCGCGCATGACCTTTGGACCCGTAGCCGAGGGCGACAGCAGTGCGCGGAACGATTGGCCCTCGATCCGCTTGATCCACATGCCCGAATAATCGACCAGCGCCGCTTCGTGGAAACTCAAGTGCGTCCCATCGTCGAGGCGCATCGTAAACGGCGTCTGCGCGGCGGAGACGGCGTTGATCGGCGTCTTGTTGTAAAGATATTCCTCGCGGTTCCATTCCTGCGCGGTCGCCCACCATGCGGTGCCCGGCGTGACGAGATTGAACTCGGTCACTTCCTCGGCAATCTTCATCGTCGTCAGCGTGGGCTGCTTGGGCATTTCATAACGAAACCCCATGCCATTATCGAACAAGCGGAAGCGCACGTTCATTGTCCGCTTCAGGCCCGACGACTGGACCAGACGCACCAGCAGCTCATTGTAGCGATTGCGAACATTGGTGCGTTCGCCCCACGGCTGTTGCCAGGTCTCGTCGCCCTTCGCCGTTTCCGATCCCGCCACGGCAAAGCCGCGCACCATCGCTTCGCTATCGGTCAGCAAAAAGCCTAGCCGCGATGGCGCGATCATTATTTTGCCCTTGCGACTGACCGAATACATCGTCCGCCCGTCATTATCGGTCTCTATTTTTACCGAAATCGATCCGTCAGGTGACGACGCGGTGGCAGTGGGGGCGGCAAGCGTCGAACTTGTCCAAAGCAATGCCAAGGCACCAGCCGCAATGCGATTAACGGGGGACAACATTGGGGCTCTCCTGATTATCGATTATCGGTGGTGACAGTCCGGCGGAACATGACCGATGTCACGGGGTTGGCATACGTATTCAGCACGAAGTCCATATACCCGTTACGGCCCCGAAGAACCGTGATAGAGGCGACCGATGATGACCATCCGTGCATTGCTCGCTCCCCTCCTCGCGCTGGTCCTGCTTTCGGGCTGCGCCTATCGCAACAACTTTCCGGTCACACAGGCATTTCCGAGAGCGACCGAAGACCCGTCGGCGTTGCGCGTTTACGTCGATGCCAACGGAACCTTCTATCCGAACGACTGGCGCGAAAAGTGCGGCGCCGCCTGCGCAAAGATCAAGCGCGGATTTTCACTGCTCGCAACGGGTGTGAGCGCCGCCGATTATCGTGCGCATATCTTGACCGACGAAAAACGCCAGCTTGCTTTGATTACCGATTATGCCGCTGCACACGCGCGCCTGTTCATCCTGATCCACGGGTTCAACACCGACGAGGACGACGCTCGCGAATCCTACCGGCGCATCCGCGACCGCATTGCCTTCAACGCCAGTGACGGCGTGATCGAATTTTATTGGGACGGCCTCGTCAAACTTCCATCGAAAGACGCGTTCAGCGTGGCGCCGCTTGCATTCTGGAGCAAGGCCACCGGCAACAGCCAGACTGCCGGTGCGCGAGGCTTGCGTCGCATTCTCGCCTTGGCCAAAAACCGCGACATCTTCCTGATCTCGCACAGTCGCGGCGCGTCGGTCGCGCTCAGCGCGCTGTCGAACCCGCCCTTTGCCGATGGGTACCTCACCAAGACCGAACGCCTCGATTTCGACCTGACCGATGGCATCGACGGCAGCCCGAATTTTCTCCGCCCTGCCGCGTTGCCGACCGATACCGGCAATCGTGTTCGCCTTCTGACGCTTGCGCCGGCCATCGGATGCATCGATTTCAGCCGTGCCGACGTCGCGCGTCGCCCCGCGCGGATCATGGACGCGGACGGCTGCGTCGACGTGCGTCCGCTGCGTTCCGAAGTGACCTTCTTCGGCTATACCCTCAACGACAAGGACAGCGTCCTCGGCAAGTTCATTCTCCCGTCGAACTGGTACAATGCGACCGATTTCGGTTTCAAACCCGAACTTGGCGTAACGCTTGGAAAGCGGTGGAACGTGCTTCGTCCATTCCCGATTATCGCGGTTCCGCATGGCCATGATTTCGATTGCTATATTGCAGACACTGAATTCGGTGACATGCTGGACAAGGCGGGCATCGCCGTTAACCCGAACCCGAAACTTGCCCCGCGCAAACCATGTGGGAAACAACCGAAAGCTCAACGCAACCCATAAGCATCGCCCAACCGATCGAGCGCCAGCGTCAACACCACCCGCCCCGACCGCGTGGGCCATCCCATTGCCTTTTCTGCCATCGGCAGCGACTCTCCCGCACATACAATCCGCCAGAGTATGTCGGACAATCCGCGCCCGACGTCGGCGATCGCACGCTCGAAGCGCCGCTTTGCCTCGATCTGTGCCATCGTCGGATCCATGCTGCTCGGTGCACCGCGCCTCCCTTTTGCCATCTGACTCGCATCCCATCGCATTGTGAGGCTCGGCCCAAGCAATGCCATTTCATAGTCTGCGCGTAACCGCTCCCCCGCTTCGAATTGTCGTGCATCAACCAGATTGCGTGCCCGCAGCCATGAGAGCGGCGACTCTGCGACATTGACCACAAAGGTTCGCCCGGACGGCAGCTGCGTTTCAACCAATTCGCGCTGTTGCATGTCATATCTCCCGAATCACAGATCATGACTTGCCAAACGAACCATCTTGTAGGAAAGCATTAATCCTTATTGGTTACACAAAGGCAAGTTCATGATAACCCGCATCCGCGAAGTTCGCCGGGCCAAAGGACTTACGCTGCTCGATGTCGCAGAACGCTGCGCACCACCAACCACTGCCCAAACCATTGGTCGTCTTGAAACCGGCACGCGCACCGTATCGGTTGGCTGGCTCAATCGCATTGCTGCTGCGCTGGACGTTTCTGCAGGTGATCTCGTCGAAATGCCCGATCACGCCGATCTCCCCGTTGCGGCAATTCTCGATGCAGAAGGTGTGAATGCGCCACAGCGTCCCTCGGTCGCGACCCCGCCCGCCCCCGCGCCGGGGATGGTCGCCATTCAGGTCGAAACCACGATCGGCGAATATCGCGCAGGCGACATGATCTGGTGCCAGCGCGTTGCTCCTGACAATTTTGCAATATTGCTCAACCGCGACGTTCTCCTCCCCCGCCCCGCAGGCCGCTTCATTTTCGGTCGCCTGATCAACCGCGACGGCACGATGCTGCAAATTCTGCCCCCCGGGGCAGGCGGAAAACAGCAGGTGATTTCTGATCCCGCATGGGCCGCTTATGCCGTCAAACTTATCCGGGCGCTTTAGCGGTGCCGCGGCTGCCCGAAGTTTCGCGCGCCGATGCCGATCCTTTCGTCGTCCGGCTTTACGAAACGTTATTCGGTAACCGCGATCCTGTGAAGGATCCCGGCACTGCCACCGGCACGCCCGGCAATTGGTGGACCGTTTTTGCCAATTCGCCTGACACGTTCAAACACGCCGTCGCAGGCTTCCAATATTACCGTGCACCCAATCGGCGGATCGATCCGCAATTACGCGAGTTGGGCCAGATGCGTGTCGGCTGGGCAGGCGGCTCACAGTTTGTTTTCTCGCAGCATTGCAAAGCAGCGCGCAGTGTTGGCCTTTCCGAAACAAAAATCGATGCTGTGCCGCACTGGCAGGTGTCTGACGCCTTCACTTCGCTTGAACGCGCTGTTCTTGCTTATGCCGACGCAATTGCCACAGCCAACGGTCGGGTCGCCGATGGCGTATTTGCGGCACTCAGAGCGGAACTCGATGCCGAACAAATTATTGAACTGACATATATCGTATCATTGTATGCGATGCATGCGACGATGTCGCGCGCGCTCCGGCTTGAGTTTGACGACATGCCCGAGTCCGTCATCGAAGTTCCCGCACCCGCGGGATTTGATCCCGACGTAATGGCCGTGGTCGACCGATAAAGGATAAGTGGGATGACGTTAGAGACGATGTTCAGCCTGTGCATGCTTACCGCGCTTGTTGGATGGATCGCGCTCTTCGCCGCGCCACTTTCGCGCATACGGCTCATCCGTGCTGCCCGGGTTGTCGCTGTCCTGTTGGCGGTCGGCTATTTCGTGCAGCTTTTTACGATCACGGCACCGGTTGTTAGCGCAAGTTTCTCGACGCTTGCCGGCGTGACGGCACTTTTTTCGTTACCCGGCAATGTGATGCTGGGCTGGACCCATTATCTGGCATTCGACCTGTTCGTTGGCTCTTGGGAAGTCGAAAATGCAGGCCGGATTGGCATTGCACACTGGGCGATGATCGTTCTGCTCGCGCTCACGTTCACGTTCATGCTCGGTCCCATCGGATTGTTGAAGTACGCAATTATTCGCACAATTCATCTGTGGCGTCGCCACGGTCGCCTGTTATGATGCACCATGAGCTATCACCACCTTGCACTGGCAGTCCGCGACATGGCGGCAATCCATAAATTTTATGAAGGCGTTATGGGCTTTGAACTGGTCAAGGTCGAAATTGCGCCGGTTATGCAGGGCGGCTGGGCCAAGCATTTCTTTTACCGGATGAGTGGCAACGACAGCAGTTTTGTTGCTTTCTGGGAATTGCACGAGGTTCCCGGCGGTGATGACTTTGAAACCAACCTGTCAAAAGCCGCTGGCTTGCCCGATCCGCTGAACCATATCGCTTTTGCAGTCGAGAGCGCTGCGGAACTGGACGAGCGTCGTGACCAGTGGACAGCAGCGGGGTGCGACGTGATGGAAGTCGATCACAACTGGTGCCGTTCGATCTACACGCGCGACCCGAATGACAATGTCGTCGAATTCTGCCTGACAACGGGCCGATTTACGCCGGACGACCGCCACCGCGCATTGGCCGCGCTCGACGAAACCATACCGAATTTTTCGCCGCCGCCAGCAGGAATCAAACGACATAGAGCGGCGGTTTGATGGTGGGCGCTGACGGGCTCGAACCGCCGACCCTCTCGGTGTAAACGAGATGCTCTACCAACTGAGCTAAGCGCCCGCAAAAAAGCGCTTAGCCGCAATGCCCGCTAAATCGCAAGCCCGCCGCTCGCTTTCGCAGAGCTCAGATACGCTGCCATCGCGGAGGCCGCGCCATCCGACAGCTCGATGAAAACGCGGCGACCGTCTTCCGGGTCTGCCACGCGGACAAACATGCCGTTGTCACTCATCGTCCTTATCCAGCGCAACGCCGTCGTCGGCGGGACAGCAGCGGCAATGGCTTGCTTCAGGGCGATTCCGCGCTCGCCCGGGATAACCTCGCCATATCGGTCGCGGGCACGGGCAGCCGCGCTATCCCACCCACGCGCGACCAAGACCGGGTGAAGTTCAAGGACATCGCCCGCGCGCTCCGCGTCCGCATGGAAAGCAGTGAAGCGCTCAAACGCCTGATGAACAACATCCGCTTTACCGAAACGCGCGAGGGGCTGCGTATCGATATTGTCGACGAAACCGAATTCTCGATGTTCCGCATCGGCGCCGATCAATTGCTGCCCGACGCCCGCGCGCTCGTCACCGAAGTCGCCAAGGTCGCTGCCGACGTGCCCAACGACCTGATTGTGCGCGGACACACCGACGCGCTGCCCTATGTCGCCAGCGGCGCGATGAACAACTGGCTGCTCTCGACCGCAAGAGCTGAGGCAACGCGTCAGGCTTTGTCGCTCGCGGGGTTGGGATCAAGCCGCTTCGCGCGGATCGAAGGCGTTGCCGACCGCGAACCCTTCAGCCCGGCCAATCGGTTTGATCCGAAGAACCGGCGGATGAGTATTACATTGGCGTGGTCGGGGGCTGGGGGATTACAGTGACGGCCCGACCCGGCAAAGCCGTGTCGTCAGTCCGCTTTCAGCGGCTGGCCGGGCTTGCGCGAGGTCAGAATAGCAGAGCTATTCCGTGCCCGCGCTGCGCCTAGTGCGCCAGCGCCTTGTTGATATCCTCGACCATCTTCTTCGCATCGGCCAGCAGCATCATCGTCTGGTCCATGTAGAACACGTCGTTGTCGACGCCGGCATAGCCGACGCCGCCCATGCTGCGCTTGATGAAGAATACAGTCTTGGCTTTCTCGACATCAAACACCGGCATGCCGTAAATCGGCGATGTCTTGTCGGTCTTGGCCGCCGGGTTCACGACGTCGTTCGCGCCGATGATGAACGCCACATCAGCCTGCGCGAATTCGCTGTTGATGTCCTCGAGTTCGAACACTTCGTCATACGGCACGTTGGCTTCGGCAAGCAGCACGTTCATATGCCCCGGCATGCGCCCCGCGACGGGATGGATCGCGTATTTGACGCTCACGCCGTCTTTCTTCAGCAGGTCACCCATTTCGCGCAGGGCATGCTGCGCCTGCGCCACGGCCATGCCGTATCCGGGCACGATGATCACGCTTTCGGCCTGCGCCATCATATAGGCGGCGTCTTCGGCCGATCCGCGTTTCCACGGGCGGTCGGTTTTCGCTTCGCCGCCCGCGCTCGCAACCGCGCCAAAGCCGCCCGCGATCACGCTGATGAAGCTGCGGTTCATGGCCTTGCACATGATATAGCTCAGAATAGCACCCGAGCTGCCGACCAGCGCGCCGGTGATGATCATCGCGGTATTGTGCAGCGTGAAGCCCATCGCTGCCGCTGCCCAGCCCGAATAGCTGTTGAGCATCGACACGACGACCGGCATGTCTGCGCCACCAATGGGGATGATCAGCAGGAAGCCGATCAGGAATGCAAGCGCAAGCAGCGTCCAGAACACCCATTCGGGCACGGGGTTTGTATGCGCAAAATAGGCAGTGAGCCCGAGGATCGCGACCAAAGTGCCCAAATTGATCACATGGCGCATCGGCAGCATTATGGGCTTGCCGCCCATATTGCCGTTGAGTTTCAAGAAAGCGATGACCGAGCCCGAGAAGGTGATCGCACCAATGGCCGCGCCAAGGCCCATTTCAACACGGCTGACCGGATCGATGTTGCCGCCGGGATCGAGAATGCCGAAGGCTCCGGGATTGAGATAAGCCGCCGCCGCGACCAGCACCGCCGCCAAGCCGACCAGCGAGTGAAACGCTGCCACAAGCTGCGGCATATCAGTCATCGCGATCTTGCGCGCCGTTACGATGCCGATGGCCGCGCCGATGGCAATGGCAATCGCGATTTCGGGGAGCGACGCATAATCGTGGACCAGCAACGTCGTGATCACTGCCACGCCCATGCCGATCATGCCATACCGGTTGCCCGCCTGACTGGTCGACGGTGACGAAAGACCACGGAGCGCGAGGATGAAACAAATGCCCGCAATCAAATAGGCGAGGCCGACCCACGGGTTCTGAACGGCATGTTCCACGATTACCGTTCCTTCTTTTTATACATGGCCAGCATCCGTGCCGTCACCGCGAACCCGCCAAAAATATTGACGCTCGCCAGCACAACCGCGAGCAGCCCGAGATATTTGGACACGTCCGATCCCGGCGCCGCCGCCGCGATCAGGGCGCCAACGATAATCACCGAGGAAATCGCATTGGTCACTGCCATCAAAGGCGTGTGCAACGCAGGCGTGACCGACCACACGACATAATAGCCGACAAAACAGGCCATCACGAAGATGGATAAGATGCTGATGAAGTCCATTTATTCCCCCTAAGCGGCCAAGCGACGCGGTTGCGGCACCGCGCGTCCCATTTCCTGTGCCGCTTCGATCCAGCAGCCAATCGCGTCATAAGCGTTGTCGAGTGCTTCCTGCGGTGTATCCCCATCCGAACGGCAGCCGGGCAGTTCAGGTACCAGCGCCGTAAAACCGCCGCCATCAGCTTCGGCCAGCGGCATGATGTCAACCTCGTAATCCTGCGGTTTCATCGTTTCGCTCCTTGTACGCCATCAATAAACTGGACCAAATCGCGAACATAGACCGGCTTGATCGGTCGATGCGCGGGAACGGTCAGTATCTCAGCCGTGCTTTCATGTTTCACCTTGTAATGCGACCCCTTGCGTGGTGCCGTGCAAGCAATCCCAAACCCGTTACAGACCGATACAACATCTTCAATCCGCCAATCACGCGGATTGTTTCGCGTTCGTTCGAACAACTTATCCGCATTGGCCACTTAACTTGCCAACAACCGCTCGTTCACGACCTTGCCACCCTGCGTCAGGCGGATCGCGTTGCCGATTTCCTCGTCAAGGATCGGCTTGCCCTGCTCCTTGTCCCAGAACGCCTGGATGAAGATAAACAGATTGCGCGCGAAGAGGGCGCTGGCGTCGGTGGCGAGGCGCGACGGCACATTCTTGTGGCCAACGATCTTGACGCCGTGGACCTCGACAACTTCGCCAGCGACAGCGCCTTCGACGTTGCCGCCGCTTTCAACTGCCAAGTCAACGATCACTGACCCGGGCTTCATGCTCGCAATCTGTGCATCCGAAACCAAACGCGGCGCCGGACGGCCGGGGATTAGGGCGGTGGTGATCACGATGTCCTGCTTGGCGATGTGCGCCGACACCAGCGCCGCTTGCGCTGCCTTGTATTCATCGGACATTTCGGTGGCATAGCCGCCCGATCCTTCGCCCTCGATGCCCTTCACGTCCTCGACGAAAATCGCCTTCGCGCCGAGCGATTCAATCTGTTCCTTGGTTGCGGATCGCACGTCCGTCGCCGAGACCTGCGCCCCGAGCCGCCGCGCCGTCGCAATCGCCTGCAAGCCCGCCACGCCGACGCCCATCACGAAAACCCGCGCCGCGCTGATGGTGCCGGCCGCGGTCATCATCATCGGAAAGGCGCGGCCATATTCAGACGCAGCGTCGAGCACCGCCTTGTATCCTGAAAGGTTCGACTGCGACGACAATATGTCCATGCCTTGCGCCCGCGTGATCCGCGGCATCCATTCCATCGCCAGCGCTTCAAGCCCGAGCTTGGCATAATCATCCACCCGCTTACGCTCGCCGAAGGGATTGAGGCCTGCAACCAGCCAAGCGCCGGCCTTCACACCCTTGAGCGACGCCACCGTCGGTCCCTGAACGCCGAGCAGTATGTCGGCATCCTTGATCGTCGCCGCGCGCGTGCCCATCGTCGCGCCTGCGGCCGCCAGATCAGCATCGGCAACCGACGCCTGCACGCCCGCGCCTTTTTCAACCGAAACGGTCGCACCCAGCCCGATGAATTTCTTCACCGTCTCTGCGCTCACCGCCACCCGCCGCTCGCCGTCGGCGGTTTCTTTCAGGACAGCGATCTTCACCGGGTGATCAGAGCAATGACGAATATCACAATCGCCGCTGTCGCGATCGATCCGAACTTCAGCCACCAGATAAACCGCGTATAGGATTCGGTGTGCGCGTTCAGATCGCCGTTGGTTTCGCCATTCCCCGCCATTTTTTTCCTCACTAATAATTCACTGGCTTCAGGCTTTAACCGCGACCCGCGCTGCTCTCAAGCCAAAGCTGGTCGATCAGCCGCTTTCTGCATCATGAACAGTCACTTCAGCTTTTTGACAACTGATCGATTCTAACGGCGATTCACAGGAACTTTACCGTTGGGGGTTAAAAGATGTCCTTCATTGGGACAAAAGTGGAGACGGCCTTGGCTCCGAACGGGACACGCATGTTGATGCTCGTCGATAACGAACCGGCACAGGTTCGTTTGGTGTCGGCGCTTGCCGCGCGGGCGGGATGGCGGACGATTGCGATCAGCGACAATGAAATGGCGATTGCAACGCTGGGCACACGCGACGGCATGATGCTTGACGCGATCCTCATCGATCGCTGGGGTGACGGTGTCGCCGATCTTATTTCGGAACTTCGCGCACGCCGCCCGATGCTGCCGATCCTGATGCTGACGGCAACTGATTCGGTCGCAATTGCGGTTGAAGCGATGCGCGCCGGCGCGTCTGATTTCCTCGTCAAACCGATTGCGCCGGATCGCCTGCTCGCCGCGCTCGAAGCTGCGATGGCCGAAGGATCGAGCAGTGGCGAACTGCGCCCGCTGTCCGAAAAAATATCGGCACCGCTTGGATTTGACGAAATCGTCGGTTCTGCGCCGAAATTCCGCGCGGCGCTGGCGATAGCGGCAAAAGCTGCCCGCGCTCGGGTCCCGATGCTGATCGAAGGTGAATCAGGAGTCGGTAAGGAAGTGGTCGCCGAAGCGATTCATGCCGCATCCCCCCGCGCCAAAAAACCGCTGGTTGCCGTCAACTGCGGCGCGATTCCCGCCAATCTCGTCGAATCCGAACTTTTCGGCCACGAAAAGGGTGCGTTCACGGGTGCTTTCGCCCGGCAAGTCGGCAAGTTCGTCGATGCCGACGGCGGGACGCTGTTTCTCGACGAGGTCGGTGATCTGCCGCTTGATGCACAAGTCAAACTGCTCCGTGTTCTGCAGTCTGGTGAAGTCTGTCCGGTGGGCGGTCGACCGCGCGACGTTGACGTCCGCATCGTTGCGGCCACAAACCGAACCTTGCTCGACGAGGTCGCCGCCGGACGCTTCCGTGAAGATCTCTATTATCGCCTTGCCGTTGTTCAGGTCACGATCCCGCCGTTGCGCGACCGCAGCGGCGACGTGCCGGCACTTGCCCGCCATTTGCTTGCGCGTATCGCCAAGCAGCCCGGCCTGCGCGAACTCGGCATCACCGACGAGGCAATGTCGCTGCTCGGCGGTTATGCGTGGCCGGGCAATGTCCGCCAGTTGCAGAATGCGCTTTTCCGTGCGGCAGTGCTTTGCGATGGCGACGCGCTGACCGCGACTGATTTTCCGCATATCGCGAGCCTGCTCGTCGCTGGGGCACCCATTACCGATCATGGTACGCAAGCGGCGGGCGTCACGTTGTTCAATTCGGATGGCAACATGCGCGCGCTCGACGCGATCGAGGCCGACGTCATCCGCCTTGCCATCGGCCATTATCGCGGGCGCATGACCGAAGTGGCGCGGCGGCTGGGGATCGGCCGCTCGACGCTCTATCGCAAGCTCGCCGAACTCGGGATCAGCGACGCGGCGTAATCTCACGCCGCGTCGCCATCATCAGTTACTTTGCGCCGAACGGAATCCGCATCCCGAGCGACAGGACAGACTGCTTGTTCTGGACATCGAACGACGCTGGAACGATCGACAGTGGCACATTCGGACGATCCGACGCGCGGTATTTATACTGACCGAACATCTCGAAGCTCGGGCTGATCTTGTAGGTCAGGCCCGCAATCAGCTGATAGGCAAAGACGGTTTTCTTGCCAGCCGCGACCGGCACGTCGGACGGTTCATACCGGACCTTCACTTCCTGAATGCCGAGACCACCACCAATGTAGGGCTGGATCGACCCTTCGCGGTTGAAGTCATAATAGACATTACCGAAGACCGAAAGGTTGCGCAGGCGCCCTTTGCCGCTATTGCCGATGACTGTGCCGACAGTCGGGTTCGTTGCGGCCGGTGCACCGCGTGTCAGCACTGCGACATCAAGCGCATCAATCGCCGTTCCCCCGGCGGTAAGGTTCTTGTGATCTTTCACGTCATTTTCGCTGTAGCCGACTTCGACTTCACCGCGAAAACCATTGTCCAGCTTATATCCTGCGAAACCCGACACATTATACCCGGTCTTGAACCGCGTATCGAGCGTCAGTGGCGTGCCGCTGGGTATCGCGGGAAAATCGGCTGTTGCCGGCACATCGGCGGTGAATGTCCCCCGATCATTCGATTTCTGCGGTAATGTTGCCCCCACCGACACACCAACATAAGGCTCCCCGGCCCATGCAGGCGCGGAAAGCGCCAGCACACTGGTTGCGGCAAGCATGGATATTGTTCGTACGGTAAGCATTTCAATCCCCTAAATATGGAGGTTCATGCCACCCGGAAATGAGCGGCTGACCTCAAGTGGGGATGGCAAGATGAATTCCAGCTAACAGCCGCGATAGGCTGTGGCTTGGATGCGATAACTCGATAGAAATGTCGGAAATCAGGTAAAAATAGAGTGACATTATATGATTCTAGCCCGCCAGCCCCTGATCCCGCATCCCGCGCCAGACGCGTAACGCCTGGACGGTTTCGGGAACATCATGGACGCGGATAATCTGCGCGCCTTGCTCGGCGCCCTTCACCGCAACAGCGATCGAACCGCCCAGCCGCGCCTCGACCGGCGCTTCATTCGACAGCGCGCCGATGAAGCGCTTGCGGCTGGCGCCGAGCAGGATGGGGCAGCCCAGGCCGTGAAACAACGACAGACCGTTGAGGATCGCGAGATTGGCCGCGACACTTTTGCCGAAACCAATGCCGGGATCAATGATGATGCGGCTGCGGTCGATACCCGCCGCAAACAATGTATCGATCCTCGCCTCAAGCCAGTCATAGGTTTCGATCAAAGGATCGGCAGCAGCGGGGCCGTCGTGAAGTGTCTTCGCCGCGTCGGGTGAATGCATGATGATGACGGGGCACGAACTGCGCGCCATCAGCGCCAGCGCCTGCTGGTCAAAACATAGCGCCGACACATCGTTGACGATCACCGCGCCCGCGTTCAGCGCCGCTTCCATCACACTCGCCTTGCGACTGTCGATGGAGACTGTGGCCCCGCCGCGTGCGAGCCGTTCGATGACCGGCTGCGTCCGTTTGATCTCGTCGCCCTCCCAAACCGGTTTGGCACCAGGACGCGTTGATTCGCCCCCCACGTCGATGATTGCCGCGCCCGCCGCTTCCATGGCAAAACTGACAGCGGCAGCGGTCTCGACATCGTCACCATGCTTGCCGCCATCCGAAAAGCTGTCGGGCGTCATGTTGAGGATGCCCATCACCTGCGGCTGGTCGAGCCGGATCGTCCGCGCACCAAGCACCAGTGGCGCGCGCCGCGCCGTGATGCGTCCGACAGCGGGGTGGTCGTCGATCCGGTCAACCGGCACGAGCGTTGACGAAACCCGCTTGCCGCTTTCAACCGCGATCACTTCATAGGCCGAAAAGAACGACATGCCCCCCGCCAGCCGCGCGACTTGCCCGTCAAACCCGACGGGCGTGTCAACAAACGCGGTCGGCCGGAGATAAGTCTTCATCCGTTCACGCGCGCAAACACAGCGCGCAGGGCTTCGGGCGTTGCCTGATGCAGGGCGCCCGCAGCTACCGCACCCGGCGGCCAGAGCCAGCTTTGCGCGGGATCATCGCGCATCGCCCAATTGGCGAACAGGCGGGTGTTTACAGTCTCGCGGCTGAGCAGCGCGACCTCAAGATGTCGATCATCCGCCTTTATCCGCGAATAGAGCGTGTCGATTGCCGCTTCCGGCCCCTCAAGCAGCTGCAGATAAAGATCGTGGCGGCAGATCAGGCAGCCGGTGATGTCCCACGCCGGATTGTTGCGCCGCGCCTGAACCAATATGCCGCCCAGCATCGCATCGTCAAAACCGAATGGCTGCGATGTGTAGATCATCTGGGTGATAGCCATCGTGAATTCCGTTCGCGTTCGGGTTAAAGTTCCGTCGCGAGGATATAGGTCTGGCGCAGGCTGTCGATAGGCTTTGCGACGCCAGCCACATCATGGTGCCAGAAGGTCCAGCCATTGCACGACGGCGCACCCTGAACCTGCGCCCCCAATTTGTGGATCGAGGCGGCTTCGTTCCCCATGCCCAGCGACCCATCGGCGCGGACCGTGGCGACCCAGCGCCGCTTGGCATCAAAAACCTTGGTGCCCGGCATGATGTAACCGGTTTCGACCAGCGTTCCGAAGGCAACCTTCGGTTGTGACTTTGGCGACATCATTGTTGTGACGGCGCTTTCATCGAGCGGCAGCGCCGCCGCGATCCGCTCCTGCGCGACATCGACATACGTCGCATCACGCTCGATCCCGATCCAGTGCCGCCCCAGCCGTCGCGCCACCGCGCCGGTGGTTCCCGTTCCGAAAAACGGGTCGAGCACAACCTCACCGGGCTTCGTGCAGGCCAGTAAGATACGATAGAGCAGCGCTTCGGGCTTTTGCGTCGGGTGCGCTTTCGTGCCGCCGCGCTTAATGCGTTCCTGTCCGCCGCAGATCGGGAAAGTCCAGTCTGACCGCATCTGGAGTTCGTCGTTGAGCGACTTCATCGCGCGGTAATTGAACGTATATTTCGTGCCCTCGCCGCGCGATGCCCAGATCAGCGTCTCATGCGCGTTGGTAAATCGCGTGCCCTTGAAATTGGGCATGGGATTGGTCTTGCACCAGACGACATCGTTCAAAATCCAGAAACCTGCATCCTGCAGGCGCGATCCGACGCGGAAGATATTGTGATAGCTGCCGATGACCCAGAGCGTGCCGTGCGGTTTAAGAATGCGCCGCGCTTCGGCAAGCCACGCCGCCGTAAACGCGTCATAAGCCGCAAAGGTATCGAACTTGTCCCAGTCATTATCAACGGCATCCCCACGGCCACCCTCGGGCCGGAACAGATCGCCCCCAAGCTGGAGGTTATACGGCGGATCCGCAAACACCATGTCGACACAAGCATCGGGAAGGTTCGCCATCGCCGCGATGCAGTCATCCATGATGATCCGATCGACGGACAGCGTTTCAGCAGGCGCCACCGCCTTTAGCTTTTCCATCACACCCATCAACATGCCCCCGGTTTCAGCAGGATATGGTGAGTCCGACTGACTCCGCCGTCAAGCACATAGTTAACAGAGAATCTTAACAAAGCCTTTAACACATTGAGAACGAAAGGAGTCTCCCACGATATGTTGGGTCGTTCCTCACACAACGACTCAATGTGTGGTGTGTGGCGCGAAAGACTCAGCTCGTCGCAAAAATGCTTTCACGAACCGGTTTGAAGCTCATCCGGTGCATTGGCGTTGGCCCGAGTTTGCTTAACGCGGCCATGTGCACCGCCGCGCCATATCCCTTGTTCGACGCCCAGCCATAACCGGGATAATCGCAATCAGCCGCGACCATGATGCGGTCGCGATGTTCCTTGGCGATGATGCTGGCCGCTGAAATACAGGGGTGGATGGCATCGCCGCCGATGACGGCTTCGGCACGGTATCGCCATTTCGGCAATAGGTTGCCGTCAACGAGGATGTGCGATGGTTCCACGCCCAAAGCCTCGACCGCGCGGGCCATGGCAAGCATTGTCGCTTGCAGGATGTTGATCGCGTCAATCTCTTCAACGCTCGCCATACCGATGCCGACCGTGCAGTGCGCGATGATCAACGCCTCAAGCTGGCCGCGCCGTTTGGCCGACAGTTTCTTGCTGTCGTCGAGCCCATCGATACCGCCGTCACACAGGATCACCGCCGCCGCGACCACAGGTCCGGCAAGTGGCCCCCTGCCCGCTTCGTCGACGCCGGCGATCATAGGCGGACGGCCTGATGCCCCATCGGCCCGTGTCCCTGACCGAGACCGGGTGCTGAGATCAACGCCGCTCGAACGAACGCGACGGCGCGCTCGAACGCTTCGACGATTCCCATCCCCTGCCCCAGCCCGCACGCGACGGCGCTGGCCAGCGTGCAGCCGGTGCCGTGCGTGCTGGTCGTATCGATCCGATGCCCGCGCAATTCGCGGATAAGGCCCGTGGTCGAAAGCAGCTGGTCGACAATGTGGTCGCCATCGCCGTGCCCGCCTTTCAGGAGCAAATGGCACCCATGCCGCAGGATAGGCATTGTGCCGCCAAGCGCGTTCAACTCCGGCAGATTAGGCGTCACCACCGAGGCAATCGCCATCAGCCGGTGGAACGCCGCGATTGTCCGCGCATCCGCCAGCACGGATCCACTGGTGGCAACCATTACTGGATCGAAAACAATCGGCACCGTGAGCCGCTTGAGATAGTCCGCCACCGCTTCGGCCGTTTCCGCCGACCCGATCATCCCTATCTTCACGGCATCGACACCGATGTCGCGGACCACGGCGTCGATCTGCGCGATCACGATGTCAGTCGGGATCAGGTGGACGGCATCGACGCCCAGCGTATTTTGCGCCGTCACGGCGGTCACCGCCGTCATCGCATGACCGCCGAGCATCGTCACGGTTTTTATGTCCGCCTGAATCCCGGCGCCGCCGCCCGAATCGGACCCTGCGATGATGAGAATACGCGCGGTCACCCTTTGAACTTTCGCTCCGTCGACGCCGGATATTTTTCCAGCAGTGTTTTGGCGCGCGCAGGGCGATCAAACAGTTCACCGCCGCAGTTCGGGCATTGCTCGTCGAGCGCGTGCGCGCAGTCGGCGCAGAAAGTGCATTCGAATGAGCAAATGAAGGCGCCGCCGCTACTTGCGGGCAAATCGAGGCCGCACTTCTCGCAATTGGGGCGCATCTCAAGCATCAGGCGGCTTCCTTCACCGCATCACAGATCATATCGACGAGCCGCGTGACCTGTCCGGCATCGTCGCCTTCAGCCATCACGCGGATCAGCGGTTCGGTGCCTGAGGGACGGATCACAAGGCGGCCAGATCCGTTCAATTCGGATTCTGCTTCGGCAATCGCAGCTTTGACATGCGGCGCGTCGAGCGGCTTGCCGCCTGAAAAGCGGACATTTTTAAGCAATTGCGGGACGGGATCGAACAGGTGGAGCAATTCGCTGGCGGGTTTACCCGTCGTGACCAGTTCGGCAAGCACCTGCAACGCCGCGACAAGGCCATCGCCGGTGGTCGCATAGTCGGTGAGGATGATGTGCCCCGATTGCTCGCCGCCGACGTTGAAACCGCCGCCGCGCATCCGTTCGAGCACATAACGGTCGCCGACGCCGGTGCGCTCGAGCGACAGCCCTTCGCGCTTCAAGTAGCGCTCGAGGCCCAAATTCGACATCACGGTCGCGACAACGCCGCCGCCCCTCAACATGCCGCTGCGCGCCCAGCTGACGCCGATCAGCGCCATCAACTGGTCACCGTCAACAACACGGCCGGCTTCATCGACGATAATCAGACGGTCAGCGTCACCATCAAGCGCGATGCCGATGTGCGCGCCGCTCGCCACGACGGTTTCCTGCAGCACGCCCGGTGAGGTCGATCCGCATTTGTCGTTGATGTTCTTGCCGTTGGGATTGACGCCCACGGAAATGACTTCGGCGCCGAGTTCCCACAATGCCGCCGGTGCCACCTGATACGCCGCCCCATTGGCGCAATCGAGCGCAATCTTCAGACCATCGAGGCGAAGATGACCGGGAAAGGTCGATTTTGCAAAATGGATATACCGCCCGCGCGCATCCTCCACGCGGCGCGCACGACCGATATGTTCGGCGTCGACCAACGCGATGTCGCCACCGACCAATGCCTCGATCTCGGCTTCCGCCGCGTCGGACAATTTATAACCGTCGGGGCCGAACAGCTTGATCCCATTGTCATAATAAGGATTGTGGCTCGCCGAGATCATGACGCCGAGGTCGGCGCGCATCGATTGCGTCAGCATGGCGACAGCGGGCGTCGGCAGCGGTCCGAACTGGACGACATCCATGCCGACACTGGTAAACCCCGCGACCAGCGCATTTTCGACCATATAGCCCGAAAGGCGCGTATCCTTGCCAATGACCACGCGGTGACGATGATTGCCGCGCATGAAATAAGTGCCCGCCGCCATGCCGACTTTCATCGCGATTTCGGCGGTCATCGGCGCGGCATTGGTGCGCCCCCTGATGCCGTCGGTGCCGAAGAATTTGCATGTCATCCGTGGAAACCCCTTCGTCGCGCATCCTTAAACGCAAACGCTGCGTCATTTCCAGCTTTCGCTGATCGCGCTGCCGTGCCAGATCAACGCTCTATGTCAAACGCCACCCGGATTCTCCTCGCTCTCGTCCTTGGTCTTGTTATCGGAATCGCGGGGAGCAGCGTGAACCCGACGCTTGCTGGACAAGTGGCCGATATTGCCGATCCCATCGGCGCGCTGTGGCTCAATGGCCTGCGCATGACGATTGTGCCGCTCGTGGTGGCCTTGCTCATTACGGGCATCGCGCAGACGGCAGAGGCCGCACGTGCGGGCCGGCTGGCGGGGCTTTCGCTGGCGTGGATTGTCACGATCATGACGTTGTCAGCCGTGATGGGCGCGATCCTGATGCCGACATTCCTTGCGCTGTTTCCGATGCCAACCGCATCGGCAGACGCGCTGAAGGCCGCGCTGACGACAGCACCATCAGTCGCCGCCGTGCCGCCGTTCGGGGATTTCATTCGCGCCATCGTGCCGACCAATCCGATTGCGGCAGCATCGAATGATGCGATCCTGCCATTGCTGATCTTCACGCTCGTTTTTGCCTTCGCGATGACAAAGCTGCCGCCCGAGCCGCGTGCCCGCTTGTCGGGTTTTTTCAGCGCACTGGCCGATGCGATGGTGATTGTCATCGAATGGGTGTTGAAGCTCGCGCCGGTTGGCGTGTTCGCTCTGGCGCTGGTCGTGGGGGCACGGTCCGGCGCGGCAGCGTTCGGTGCGCTGCTTCATTATATTGCTGCAGTATCCAGTGTTGGCATCGTAATTTCGCTGCTGGCTTATCCGTTTGCTGTCTTTGGCGCGGGCTGGTCGTTGCGCCGCTACGCCTCCGCGATTGCCCCCGTGCAGGCGCTCGCGATCAGCACGCAATCATCGCTGGCCTGCCTGCCATTGATGCTGCGCAAATCAGAAGACCTTGGTGTGCCCGAGTCGAGTGCGGGCGTCACGCTGCCGATGGCCGTTGCGCTGTTGCGGGCGACCGGCCCCGCCGTGAACCTGTCCGTCGCGCTTTATGTGGCCAACTGGTTCGGCGTCGAGCTTGGACCGGCGCAATATGCAGTGGCCATCTTCGCTGCCGTGCTCACATCCATGGGGGCCGTTAGTCTGCCAGGCACGGTCAGCTTCATCACCTCCTGCGCTCCGATCTGCATTGCTATAGGTGCGCCCGTCGAGCCGCTCGCGCTGCTGATTGCGGTGGAGACATTACCCGATATTTTCCGCACCCTCGGGAACGTCATGCATGATGTGGCCGTTACAGGCACCGTCGCCCGACAAACCGGAACTCTGGGAGAACCTGCATGAAATACCGCACACTTGGCCAGGGACTGAAAGTTTCGGCCATCGGCATCGGCTGCATGCCGATGATCCGCGAGGGCAACATCAATTACGGTCATGCCGATGACGATGAATCGACGCGCACGATCCACCGCGCGATAGATCTGGGCGTCACTTTTTTCGATACCGCCGAAATGTATGGCCCGTTCACCAACGAGGAACTTGTCGGCGCGGCGATTAAGGGCAAACGCGATGGCCTCGTCATCGCGACCAAGTTCGCCATGCGCTGGGACGGCAGCAATATGGTCGGACTCGACGGCAGTCCCGACAATGCGCGACGCGCGTGCGAGGGGTCGCTCAAGCGCCTCGGCATCGACACCATCGACTTGTTCTACCAGCACCGGGTCGATCCCAAGGTGCCGATCGAGGATACAATCGGTGGCATGGCCGACCTCGTAAAAGAAGGGAAAATCCGCCACATCGCATTGTCCGAAGCGGCCCCTGAGACCATCCGCCGCGCCGCCGCCGTGCATCCGATTGCGGCACTCCAATCCGAATATTCACTGTGGGAACGCGATGTCGAGGACGGCATCCTTCAAGCATGCCGCGACAACGGCATTGGCTTCGTTCCCTATTCGCCGCTGGGGCGTGGGTTTCTGGCGGGCACAATCCGTAGCCTCGACGAGTTGCCCGCTGACGACTGGCGTCGCAACGACCCACGCTATTCGTCTGAAAACCTGCCCCAGAATCTGAAAGTGGTAGATGCCCTCGGCACCGTTGCCGATTCACATGGCGTGTCTAAGGCGCAGATTGCCCTCGCATGGTTGCTGGCGCAGGGGGACGATATTGTGCCGATCCCCGGCACCAAGCGCCGTGTTACGATGGAGGACAGCGTCGCCTCGGTCGATGTTGCTCTCAGCGCAGAAGATATTGCTGCTCTCGATGCAGTCTCGCCGCGCGCGGGAACAGCGGGACCGCGTTACGCCGAACGAGGCATGAAGATGGTCCGGCTTTAGCCCAGCCAAGTCCAGATACCGGCCGTTGGCGCGCCCGCCAGAGGATGCGCCCAGGTCGCCGCCAGCCAGATCAGCGTACCGACAATCAATGCGGTGCGTCCGGGCCAGGCGGGCTTTGGTATAAACGACGTGCGCGATACCCAGCCAGTCCAGCTGTCACCCATCAGCTTGGCTTTCTTGATGTCCTGCCCCGCCGCGCCGCCGATCGCGAGCAGCGCGATGAAGCCTGACAGGATAAGCACCGCCGGACGCGGGCTGACCAGCACATGCGCGAGGCTCCATAGCGCGAACGACCACATCATCGGATGGCGGGTGATGGCAAAGACGCCGCGCGCGGGTTGCTGCGCCAGTTTGTTTGCGCCGGGCTGGGGCAGCGCGGGATTGCCGATGAATGATCCGGCGAGCAGCACACTAGCGACAAACATGATGGCCGTGGCCAAGATGTTCAGGCCGTCACCCGCGATCCAGAGGGGCATCCCCAGCGGAGCCTCGCGAAACGCATAAGCGGCCCAGCCGAGCGTCGCGAACGAGACAAGCGAATAGACAATCTGAAAACCGGCAGTGCCCAGGCGCGACGCCATTGGCACGCGCAAAGGATGCGACATCAGGAAATGCGTGCCAACAAAAGCGGTGAGCGCGAGTGTGAGATTCAGCATCTGTTTCTCCTTCTCCCCTCCCTGTCAGAGAGGGGAATAGTCTACCGCTCATACGCCTTGGGCAACGCGCCCTCGCCTACTTTCAGATAACGATCGCGCAGCCGGGTTTGCCGCGTGGTCAGATCCTGTTCGACGCCGTCGATCCAGACTTTCTCGACCGCCGTTGCCAATTCGAGCGGATCGCCCGACCAGATGACGACATCGGCGC
>JAYWFN010000117.1:0-4904 GCA_043778785.1 Sphingomonas sp.
GGCCTGTGGCTCAACCCCGTTGTCGATGCCGCAACATCGGTCAGTGACTTCGATCTGCGCGACCTTCGCAAGCGCCGCATGTCGGTCTACCTCGGCGTCTCGCCCGACAAGCTCGACCGGATCGCGCCGCTCCATAATCTCCTGTTCCAGCAACTGATCGACCTGAACGTCCGCGACCTGCCCGATAAAACGACGGCGGTGCCAGTGCTGGTCATTCTCGATGAGTTTGCGCGCCTCGGCCGCGCATCGGTCATCCGAACCAACTCCCGAAAGATGCGCCATCGCTGCCTCGCTCACTGCCTCAAAAACCACACCGACCCCGGAGAGGGGGGTGGGCGGCATCGAGCGACCAAGAGGCCCGGCGTGATCAGGCGCACCCTTGGGCTGGAACGAAGTGGAAGACCCGGCGCTTGCCGGGTTGCGCCTGAGCGCGGCGGGCCTAGCCGGAAGCGCCGCCCATCCCCCTCTTCGGGGATCGGCCACAGAAACGCCGGTGCACCGCGCCGACCACAAACCGACAATGCGCCTGTCGAAACATCCGCGACCAGCGGATGATCGCCAAAATCAAAGACTCGCACCTGCGAAAGAGGCGACAGCAAAAGCGCCTGTGCGGGATTGGCCAGGGCGGCAGCTGTCGTCCGGTCAATCCCGCGCTGGTGCTTGCCGAGCCGGTTCGCAAGTGCGCGCGGGGCCCTTCTCGTCAAACGTCGCGTCCTCAAGAGCCCGCCATCGGACGGGCGGGAAAGAGCGCGTCATCAGCCCCGCTCATTTTTCGGGGCGTTGCGGGGGCTTCGCCCCCCGCAGAAGGGGTAGCCGGAGACAGCGCAGCGGCTCCGGCTCAGGGGAAGGCTTTCCCCTCAAGTCTCAAAATTCGGCCTTTCATGGAAATCTCTCTGACTGACCGAACGATTTTTCGTGTATCGATATCGAATGTTTATCGAGCGCCGCATCAATCAATCGAACGGAAAAGTCGAACTCTGGAAATGCCAGTGGGAGAATGTCGAAGGGCAACCGGCAAAGAAGACCTATCTTTCAAAAATCTGCGACGAGCAGCCAATAGACAAGAATGCTGAAGGCGGTCTCAAGGAGGAAGAGGCGATTTGCTGGTCCTACGGTCGCACCCTTGGTAACATTGCAGTTACGTCGCCTGAATTGCTTGGTCATTTCCCAGGACAATCTGGTGATGACGCTCAACTGCCCTGCGATTTCGCACATGCCGGAAAATTTCGGCACGGTGCCGAACGGCTGTGGTGCCGAACTCATCAAACCCATTGGGGCACCAAGGCAGATATCGAAGCGTTGTCGATTCATGGCGCGATGCGCTGCGCAAACTATCAGCAACCCATGAATTATGTTGTTTCGCCGCTGACCGTAAACATCGGTGATCATGTAGAAGTGGGGATTTGGTGCTCGATGCCCGCTGCACTTTCGACATTGCCGATCGCGCCGCGACCGCCAAAGATTCACGTCCATGTGCGCGACGACGTGGGTGGTAAAAAGAAGATCGATCGTGATTTCAATGCTATTTCGACGCTATATGGCAGCGGGCTAGGCCTGTTCCACAATCAAGAAATCACGCGCGTCAACATCACGCCACCAGCGGCTTTCGACTTCGTGCGTGCGGTAGAATCTGACAAGGAGATGAGCTGCATCAGTTGCAGCAGCTGCGGCTATCCCCAT
Source organism: Sphingomonas sp. (assembly GCA_043778785.1). Classification (GTDB taxonomy): domain Bacteria; phylum Pseudomonadota; class Alphaproteobacteria; order Sphingomonadales; family Sphingomonadaceae; genus Sphingomonas_O. Next base: position 1,681 of record JAYWFN010000117.1, read on the forward strand.
CTGGATCTCGCCGATTTCGCGGACACTCCTCACAGGAAGCATTTCTGCGGCAATTGCGGCAGGGATAGCACCTGGAGCAAGGTGCCTATAATCTCGACGCCGCTCAAACCGTTGCACGACAGTTTTGCCCGAACCTTGAAATACGAAACGCCGGATCGAGCGCTGAATCTGGACGATTATGCAGGCTTTGATTTTGCGGTCTGGGCGTCGACCCCCGCAATCGTCTGGACCGCAGAGCGACCCCAGGAACTTGGCATTCATGTCCATGTCCAGAACGCCGAAGGCCGAATTGTCGATGATACATTCGGCGAGGTGATCTACCAAGGCGCAGCGCTCGAACGGCCGAAACTGATTGCAGATATGATGGCCCGCACAGTGGTCTGAAGTCGGCGCACGGTCAAAAGGCTCGATTTACATCTGGTGCGCTCATAAATCGTTTGTTACAAAACCTCTGACAATATGGATTTCGATTAGAGGATTTGTAACATGGTTGCCATGAGGGAGAACCAGCGCGCGCAGCTCCGTAAGATGGTGGCAGACCAGCTGATCGTTCGTGCGCAGGAACTACGCAATGCGGGAATCGCGGGGTCGACGATCCAGCGTGCGCTCGACGATGGCGATCTCGTCCGTATCGGACGCGGGCTATATCAGAGTCCGCAATGCGATATCGAAGGCGACCAGACGCTTGCCGAGATTTCGAAGCGGATTCCTAAAGGTGTCATCGCGATGGTGTCGGCACTGGCGTATCACGGCCTGACCGATCAGATGCCGCGCAAGACCTGGGTTGCGATCGGTGCCAGCGACTGGTCGCCCGTACCCAGCTTCCCGCCAGCGCGCATCGTGCGTTTTGCGGATAAATATCTGCATCAGGGCGTCGAACATCATAAGATTTCCGGGGTCGATGTGCCGGTTTTTTCGGCGGCAAAGACGCTTGCCGACCTGTTCCGAAACAGCCAGATCGTCGACCGATCGGTTGCCGTCGAAGGACTGCGGTCAGCGCTCGACCAACGTAAGGCAACACCAGCGCAGATCGCCGACGCGGCGCGTGCAGGTGGCGCATGGCGCGTCATGCGGCCCTATCTTGAGGCGCTGACGTTCAATGGCTGACAGCCCCAAAAATCTCGCGGCTTCGGTCAAGCAACGCCTGCTGAACATGGCACGAGAACAGGAGCGTGCCTTCGACATCCTGCTCGTCCGCTTTGCGCTCGAACGGCTGCTCTTCCGGCTGTCGCAATCGGCCTACCGAGACAATTATATCCTCAAAGGCGGAATGCTGGTCACGCAATGGCTCGAGCATGGCAATCGCGAGACCCGCGACATGGACTTCCTCGGTTTCGGTGAAGCCGATGCCGAGGCCATCAAGGCCATTTTCGCCAAGATCATGACGATTGCGAGCGATGACGGACTCGAGTTCGACACAGAGGCGCTCGTAGCGAGCGCCATCCGCGAAGAAATGGAATATGGCGGGATCCGCTTGCGGACCACCGCCTATCTCGAGCGAACACGTATTTCGGTAACGCTCGACATCGGGTTTGGCGATGCACTGGCAGCTGCAAGCGACCGGATCGACTATCCTTCGCTGCTCGGCATGGACCGACCAAGCATTCGTGCCTATCCGCCCGCCGCCGTGATCGCCGAGAAATTTCAGGCAGTCGTCGCCCTCGGGCTGGCGAACGGGCGCATGAAGGATTTCTATGACCTCTGGGCGATCCCCAAGGCCATGCCGATCGACGAAGCGGAACTCGACGCCGCTATTGCTGCGACCTTCGAACGAAGAGCGACCCCCGTACCCAGCGACCGCCCGGTCGGACTATCGGAGACCATGGCGCAGGATGTCGATGCCGGGCGGCGCTGGCGCGCCTATATCGACTCATTAGAGCTGCCGGCGCTGGATTTCTCCGAAGTCCTCGACGACATATGGGCGCTGCTCGCTCCTAGCTGCGCGCGGTTGAACGAATAACGGGGGAAACCAATCATGCGGAGACTGGCCTTAAACGGTGGGTTTGCAGCTTAGATCGCGGTTTTGCCTGCTTGCAGGCGTGATGCTGCCGTTACGAATCGACCCGATGCACGTCCAGACGACCCGCAGTATTCAGCCCTTGCCTCCAGCTTCGCGTCGTCCAGTAATATCCGCGCAGGCGCATCTGCTTTGGGTCAAAATCCAAGGCTGCCGCACCGAGGTGGGCACTTTCGTCTGTTATGACTGGTTCGGGCGTTTCCTGGCGATAGACGTAGGAGAGCTCGAAAATGTCGCGGCGCTCGTCCCGGATCACGCGCTGGCTTAGAGAATAGGATTTTGAACCGGTGCGCTGTAGCTCGGCGCTAATGTGCAGCTTGAAAAGCGATGCCCGAATTTGAAGCATTATGCCGTCTTCCTGAAGCGCCATCTGCTCGATACCGGCTTGCGTTAGACCCCCGCCGCTCATTGCTGCTTTACGCTGGGCGTCGATCAATGGCCAGTTCGAGCATGTGTTGCCCTTCCAAGTCCCGTTAAGGTCGGGAAACATCGAGTCATTGAGAAACGGGAAGATTCGCCAGACCAAGCGCCAGGGCGCGTAGCGCGCGCTTGAACCACCAATCAACAGCACAACGATTACGAAGACAGCTATGCTCGAACTGGCAAGGCGCAGCCACTCAGCGGCTGACGAAGGCAGTCCCTGCCAGAGCAACATACCGATGATGACAAGAGCGAACGGCCACACCATCAACTTGATGAGCCGGTCGAGTGAAAGTGTCGTGTACATCAACTAGCCTTAGCAGAAGGATCGGGCATCTGCGAAAATTCGCCTGACGGATCGAGCGTAACGGCGCGCACATGACAGGGCCGCGCGCCGCCTGCACGCCAGCCAAAAAACGGAGGCTCCACTTATGTGGAAACCGTAGGCGCAACGCGCCGGTTTTTTGCTTGCGGGTATGAAGGCGGTGCGAAGCGGCCAAACGTCCGTCGATCAAGGACATGCCGTGCGCAATCAGACGAACAAGCCAAAGACATGGATCTTACACCACATGCGGCACTGCACTTGACCGGACTGAACCACCCACCGCCTCTTGTGCGCAACCTGACGCCGATTGACATTGTTGGCATATTTGACTACATGGACTCATGTCTCGCGCCACGCTCCGCAAAATTTCTTGGATCAAGGCGGCGCGAAAGGACTTTGAGGCGTTTCCGGCTCGGGCAATCGACCGGGCGCTCGATGCGCTGACCATCGTGGCAGATGGCG
>JAYWFN010000118.1:0-11508 GCA_043778785.1 Sphingomonas sp.
GTCGTTGCCGAGCAGGCCCTGCGCCGCCTCGTCGGACCACGCATCGACGCCGCCGGCCTTCACCGCCGCCACGATGCGCGCGTTGACGGCGGGATCGACGAGGTACTGGCCGGTGGCGCGGTTGACGAACAGCGTGATCGGCACGCCCCATGCGCGCTGGCGGCTGATGACCCAATCAGGGCGCCCCTCAACCATCGCCGTGATGCGGTTCTGGCCCTTTTCGGGGATCCAGCGGGTTGCGGCGATTGCGGTGAGCGCGGTTGCTCGCAATGTGGCCAACCCCTCTCCCCGCTCAGCTGGCGCTGAGTCGCCCTCTCCCGCAAGGGGAGAGGGGTGGCGCGCATACTCAGCCCCTCTCCCCTTGCGGGAGAGGGTCGACACGCCCACGGCGAGCGGGGTGAGGGGTTGGTCCATGGGAATGAACCATTGCGGCGTCGCGCGGAAGATGAGTTTGGCTTTGGAGCGCCATGAATGCGGATAGCTGTGTTTGTAGTCCGCACTTGCCGCGAGCAATGCGCCGCTCTCGCGCAGGTCTGAGCAGATCGGCCCGTCGGGCGCGTTGAACTTGGCGTTGATGACGCTGCCCTGCCCGCCGAGCCACGCCCAGTCGACGCGGTATTTCCCGTCACCCTCGACCGCGAAGACCGGGTCGATTCCGTTCGCCTTGCACAGGTCGAAATCGTCCTCGCCATGATCGGGCGCCATATGGACGAGGCCGGTGCCCTGTTCAGTGGTCACGAAATCGCCGGGGAGGAAGGGGCGGGGCTTGGCAAAGAAGCCGCCGAGATGGTGCATCGGGTGGCGGGCGGTCATCCCGACGAAGTGCTCAGACTTTAGTCGCCAATGAGGCTGTTCCGCTGGATCCTCGTTGAACCAACCGGTGCGGCTCTTAAAATCTTCAAACAGATCGTCGGCGATTAGTAGCTTCGCCATCTGCTCGCCGTTTCCAACGAGATAGACCGAATAACTGATGTTCGGATTGTAAGCGATCGCCTGATTGACTGGGATCGTCCAAGGAGTCGTTGTCCAGATGACGACTTCTGCGTCCCAGACCCCGTCGGGGGCATTAGGTGCTTCAAGGATTGAGAACGCCACATCGATCTGCGTCGAGACGATGTCCTCATATTCGACCTCGGCTTCGGCGAGTGCGGTTTTTTCGACGGGTGACCACATCACGGGCTTTGCGCCGCGATAGAGCTGCCCGCTCTCCGCAAACTTCATCAGTTCGGCCACGATGGTCGCTTCGGCGGCGAAATCCATTGTCAGATAGGGGTGATCCCAGTCGCCGTTGATGCCGAGGCGCTTCAACTGTTCGCGCTGCACATCGACCCAGCCCTGCGCATAGGCGCGGCATTCGGCGCGGAATTCGGCTGCGGGCACTTCATCCTTGTTCAGCTTTTTCTTGCGATAGGCCTCTTCAACCTTCCATTCGATGGGCAAGCCGTGACAGTCCCAGCCGGGCACATAAGGCGCGTCCTTGCCGAGCAGGCTCTGCGTGCGGACCACCATGTCCTTCAGGATATGGTTAAGCGCATGGCCGATGTGCATGTCGCCATTGGCATAGGGCGGGCCATCGTGGAGGATGAACTTTTTGCGGCCCGCGCGGGCTGCGCGCAGCTTTTCGTAGAGCCGTTGCTCCTGCCATTTCGCCAGGATAATCGGCTCCTTTGCGGGAAGCCCGGCCTTCATGGGGAAATCGGTCTTCGGCAGGAAGACGGTGTCTCGGTAATCGATGGTCATATCGGAAGCGCGCTTAGAGGGTTACACGCCAAATTCAAACAGTCACCGTAGTGCTGAGCCTGTCGAAGCACGGTTGGATAAGCGAACCGTCCTTCGACAGGCTCAGGACTGCGAGATTGCTGTTAGGATTGTTCGCGCCGTTTCGCAGTCTTTGGCCATCTGCTTTTGCAGAGCATCAAGGCTGTCAAACTTCGCTTCGGGGCGGATGAAGGCGTGGAGTTCGACCTCAATCACCTGCCCATAAAGGTCTTCGTCGAAATCGAAGAAAAAGGGTTCAAGCAGTTCCTTGGGCGGATCAAATTGCGGACGTATGCCAAGATTGGCGGCACCATCGATGACGCGACCGTCGGCCAGCCGCGCGCGCACCGCGTAAATGCCGTAACGGGGACGGAGATAGCTGCCCATGTCGATATTCGCTGTGGGATAGCCGATTGTGCGGCCGACTTTATCGCCATGCTGGACCACGCCTTCAATCGCAAAGGGCCGCGTCAGCAAGCGCGTCGCGGTTTCGCAATCCCCGGCTTGCAACGCCTCGCGGATGCGGCTCGATGAAATGATGTCACCGCTCTCGCTGACCGGCCCGACGGTTTCGACGGTCAAGCCCTGTGCGCCGCCGATCTCCGCCAGCACAGCTGTATTTCCGCCGCGCCCCTTGCCGAATGTGAAGTCCTCGCCGGTCACGACGCCGCATGCGCCCGTGCGCGCGATCAACCAATCCGTGATAAAATCGCTCGCCGTGATGTTGGCCAATTCGGCCCCGAAATTGAAAACCAGCATCGCATCCGCGCCTACTGCGGCGAACAAGCGCTGCCGCTGGTCGAGCGTCGTCAGGCGAAAGGGTTGTGCATCGGGGCGAAAATGGCGGATCGGATGCGGATCAAACGTCGCGACAATCGCTGGTCGTCCAGCCGCGCGGGCCAGTGCCACGGCGTGACCGACGACGGCCTGATGCCCAAGGTGAAACCCGTCGAAATTGCCGAGCGCGATGATCCCGCCGCGCAAGGGTCCTTCGACCGTGTCTCCCCCATTCAGGCGTATCATGGCGCGGCTATATGGCGCGGTCAGCGCGTCGGCAATGTCTGGCCGAGCAGGCGGAGCACATTGCCGCCCATAACGTTGGCGATGTCGGCATCGCTGAACCCCGCGTCGATCAGTGCCTGTGTGATCGCGTCGAGGCGGCTCGTGTCGAACTGCGTCTTCACCGCGCCGTCGAAATCGCTGCCGAGGCCGACATGGTCGATGCCGACCAGATCGCGGACATGCGCGATGGCCTTGACGATGCCGGCCGGCGAATTGTCGCACACGGCGGCGTCCCAGTAACCGATGCCGATCACCCCGCCGGTGCGCGCGACGCCCTTGATCTCGTCGTCGGTCAGGTTGCGGTTGACCTTGCACGTCGCCTGCACGCCGCCGTGGCTGGAGACGACCGGGCGCTTTGCCATGCTCAGCACTTGCGCGACGGTGGCGTGGCTGGCGTGCGCAATATCAACCACCATACCCTTGGCTTCCATCGCCCGGATGATCTCGATGCCAAACGGGGTCAGCCCGCCCTTCTTGAGGCCGTGCATCGATCCGGCGAGTTCATTGTCGAAAAAATGGACGATGCCCGCCATGCGGAAACCCGCGTCATAGAGCCGGTCGAGATTGGCGCGCTTGCCTTCAAGATTGTGGAGCCCCTCGACGGATAGGAGGATACCGACGGGCGTTGCCATTTGACGCACCTGTTTGGGGAATGGCTGATTTTCAGGCGGCTCCCACCCACGGTTATATGGATTTCGATTTATGCGGAGCCAAAGCAGATCGCGTTGGCTGCCAATGATGACAAGCTGCCCGCGCGAACCTGCTTCGGCGCGGCGCAACTTCTCGGCATGCCACAGCGAGCGTTCGATCAGCGAGCCCCATGTCCGCACCGGCTGTCCCTGCGTCACCGCGAGCAGCGTGATATTGTCGGTCGCGTCGCTGTTCGCATCGTAATTCTGGCCCTTGGGCGTTTTGGTGACCGAGGACAGGATTTGCAGCGCGACATTGCCCTCACGCAGCCGAGGCAGATCGACTTGGCCCCGATTGCCACGCGTCACAAAATTGCGCGTCCACAACAATGTGTCGGCATGCATGTCGGCAATCTGCAGTGTCTTGTGCAATGCTGCCGCGCGCGCGGAAACAGCGGGCGGCTGCGGACCGGTGACGACATTTGTCCGGCTTTCGAAATAGGGCGGCAAGAAACCGAAAAACGCGAGCGACGCGATGCCGAGGATCAGGCCCAACCAGCCAAACAGACGTTTAGACATCCAACCCCCAACCGTTCACCCTGAGCTTGTCGAAGGGCTGTCCTTCTCTTGCGACATTTTTCAAGGCAAGGACAGGGCTTCGACAAGCTCAGCCCAAACGCGGTTTTTCAACGACGCTTCAGCGTTACGAAACTATACCCGTCATGGTCATCGCGCCCGGTCTCTGCCCAGATCGCCGGATCGGGCGCAGGCATCCGCGTGTCGCCTTTCGCATCATGATGCACTTCGGTCAGTTCGAAGGCGTCGGCATGCGGCTCGAACAGCGCAAATATCTCAGCGCCGCCGATCACAAACGCCTCTTGCCCCGCCATCACCAGCGCACCCGCAACGTCATGTGCCACGTCGGCCGCCTGCGCCATCCAGTCGCTGCGTGTCAGGACGATATGGCGACGTCCGGGAAGAATGCCGGGCAAGCTCTCGAACGTCTTGCGCCCCATGATCATCGGCTTGCCCATCGTCAGCGCCTTGAAACGTTTCAGGTCCGCCGGAATATGCCACGGCAGCGCGCCGTCCTTGCCGATGATGCCATTGTCGGCACGGGCCACGATGAGCGTAATCACACTGCCACCTCGCCCTTGATATGCGGATGCGCTTCGTATCCCTCGACCGCAAAATCCTCATAGTCATATGACTCGATACTGTCCGCCCGCCGTTTCAGCACCAATTTAGGCAGCGGTTTCGGGTCGCGCGTCAGTTGCAGGCGGGCTTGCTCCAGATGGTTCACATAAAGATGCGTGTCGCCGCCGGTCCAGATGAACTCGCCGACCTCAAGCCCGCATTGATCCGCAAGCAGATGCGTGAGCAGCGCATAGCTCGCGATGTTGAACGGCACGCCGAGAAAGACGTCCGCCGACCGCTGATAAAGTTGCAGCGAGAGCCTCCCGTTCGCCACCCATGTCTGGAACAGGCAATGGCACGGGGCGAGCGCCATCTGGTCAAGCTCGCCGGGGTTCCATGCGCTGACAATCTGGCGGCGGCTGGCGGGGTTCGTTTTGATCTGGTCGATCAGCACTTTGATCTGGTCGATGTGACGGCCGTCAGGCGCCACCCAGTCGCGCCATTGCTTGCCATAAATCGGGCCGAGATCGCCATCCTCGCGCGCCCATTCGTCCCAGATGCCGACGCCGCGCTCGCGCAACCAATTATTGTTTGTCTCACCGCGCAGGAACCAGAGGAGCTCGATGAAGATCGAACGGACGTGGAGCTTCTTGGTGGTCACCAGCGGAAAGCCCGCCGCAAGATCAAACCGCATTTGATAGCCGAATGTGCTCAACGTCCCGACGCCGGTGCGATCGGCCTGCGGCACCCCGTGGTCGAGAATGTGCTGGAGGAGGTCGTGATACTGTCGCATGGCTAGCGCCTTACCGGACGGTCGCAGCGAGGCAAGTGGGCGGTGGCCAGCGTCCACAGATCGGCGCGGTCAAACGGTTTGGGCTTGTTTGAAACGGCCTGCCGCCACGCCTTGGCGACCCAGGCGGCCTTGGCCGATTTGGTTGTTACGACCCGGTGGTTCCACGCCGCGCTGCCACGCTTGGCCACTTCGCGGGCGATGTCGCCGTAAATCCCTGCCGCTGCCAGAACTGCCCAGCGCGCGCGGAACGGGAGCTTGGCCGCGCCGACGCGCGCGCTGGCTTCGTAATCTTCGGCCATGTCCGCCAGCCACCACGCCATATCGGCGACACGGCTGCGATAGTGCGGGCGCATATGTTCGCCGGGCGGAATATCGGCTTCGACGATCCAGTCTTCGGGCAGGTAGCAGCGGCCAACAGCATCGTCTTCGGACAAGTCGCGAGCGATATTGGCAAGCTGGAATGCGAGGCCAAGGTCGGTCGCACGGTCGAGCGTTTCCTCGTCGGTGGGCGACACGCCCATGACAATCGCCATCATCCGGCCGACCGCGCCCGCGACATGATAGCAATATTGAAGAAGGTCGCCTTCCTTGCGCGGTCGCCAGTCAGCGGCATCGAGCGCGAACCCTTCGATCACGTCATACGGCAAGTCACGCGGGATTCCGGTTTCGCGGACGACAACGCCAAGGGCATCGAAAGCGGCCTCGCCGGTCGGCTCGCCGTCGAGCGCCATCGTCGTCAGCTCGGTGATATGCGCGATCCGCTCGGGCGCATCGGCGACGGCTGACATCGCGCCGCCATGATCCTGCCCGTCGGCAATATCGTCACACGTCCGGCACCAGAAATACAGCAGCCACGCCCGTTCGCGTGTTTCCTTGTCGAACAATTTGCTGGCGAGCGCGAAGGATTTTGACCCCTTGGCAATCGACTCGGCCGCCGCAGCGACGAGCGCAGCACGATCAAGGCTCACAAATTGGCAGCCTTCATCTTGAAGATCGTTTCATGCGGACGATAAGCGGTCATCTGTGCCAGCAATCCGTCAAGCGAGGTATCAGCGAGCAGGATGCCGCCATGCTGTGGCCGGATGAACCCGACCGATTTCATATGCTCGTTGAACGCGATCAGCGCATCGTAAAAGCCACCGACATTGAGCAAACCCACCGGCTTTTCATGATAGCCGAGTTGTGACCAGCTGACCGCTTCCCACAATTCGTCCATCGTGCCGACGCCGCCCGGCAGTGTGATGAATCCGTCGGAGAGATCAGTGAACAGCGCCTTGCGTTCGTGCATGCCCGATACGACGTGCAACTCGGTGCAGCCACGGTGCGCGACTTCGGCATCGACCAGCGCTTGCGGGATAATCCCGATGACTTCGCCGCCGGCGTCCAGCGCAGCATCGGCGACGGCACCCATCAGGCCGAGACGCCCGCCGCCATAGACAACGCCAATGCCGCGCCGTGCAAGGTCCGCGCCGACCATACGTGCAGCCTCGATGTAGACGGTGTCAGCGGGCGATGCCGACCCGCAATAGATTGCTAGACGCTTCATCACTTTGGCTCTCGCATCACCGCCATCGCGCGGACAATCGGCACGGGCGGCTTGCCCGACAGGATGCGCGCCTTGTCAAACCATGTCGTGTTTCCGGCATAAAAACGCTGGATCAGCGATGGGGCAAGCCCGTAAAAACGCTGCAACACCTGATACCGCGTGCCGGGTGTCGCGGCGCGGAACAGCATGCGGTCGAGCAGGCGATAGAAGCTGCCGCCTTTCCAGCGCGCCTCGGCAAAGCTGTGCATCGCGCGTGCAATCGCGGGCCCCGAGAGGTCATCGAGCGTGGCGATCATCGATGCGGTTCGCACGGCATCGGGCAACGAGAAGCCGGTCGTTCCGTGAAACAGCGCCGCGCGCACGCCGATTTTCGCTGCTTCGCCGCCCGAACGCCAGTAAGCGTCAAAATCGCCGCCCATCGTCACCGGCAACGCCCCCATTTCCTGGTGGATCAGTTCGGCCAAGTCCCATCCTTGCGCAGCCGCATAGACCTTGATCCGCGATACCATGGCGTCGCGGTCGATCTCGGAGCCGTCGCTATAATAAGTGTCCTCAATGAAAATGCGGTCTTCGGCAAACGGCAGCGCATAGACGAAACGATAGCCATCAATCTGCTCGACCGTCGCGTCCATTACGATAGGATGAGTCAATCCGTGCGGGGTTGCGGTTCGATATTCCTGACCGACGAATTTCTGCCAGCCGAAATCAAGATGATCGAGATCGGCAACACCGCGTCCGTCGAAAACGCCACCTGCTGCGATCTTGCGCTGGTCCGCCAGATAGACGCTAGTCTGTGAAACTTCGACGGCTTCACCATGCACGGGTACCGTGTGGGGTAGCTTGCCACGCAAATGGCCATCGTAATTCTGCGAACGAATCGAGTTAAAAGGCGAATCAAACTGCCGCCTGTGCGCGGGAAAGCGCGTTTCATAACGATCCCACTGATGATCGATAAACGGCTCGACAATCCACCAGTCCTCGGGCGCAATGTCACTCGTAAAAAAAGACCAGACATGATTGCCGCCAAACGTCGCCGACGGATCGATCAGGCGGACGGACAGGTCCGGACGCTTCACCGACAGCGCATAGGCCGTCAGCCCGCCTGCCAGTCCGCCGCCGACAATGGCGATGTCGCAATTGATGTCCGCGCTCATGGATTCTTGCTCTAGCCGAGCCTTGCCATGCGCGGGAAGCAAAACCTTTTCTGTCAATGGCGTTGACGGACCATTCATGACTTATTCAATGCAGCGATTATAGAGAACCGCACATGACACCGATGAAATTTCTTCTTTTGGGAGCCCTCATGATGGCCCCGCTGGCATCGCATGTCGATGCGCAGGGGCGGCGCGGAGATGCCGATGCGGTCTATGAAGGGCGCAGGGCGGGGTCGCTGATGCCGCTGCGCTCGATCGAAAATGGCGTTGTTCCCGCCATGAAATCGCGCGGTGCAGATTATATTGGCGCGGAATATGACGCGGACGTGAGCCGCTATCGCCTGAAGTTCATGCGCGACGGCTCGGTAATCTGGGTCGATGTCGATGGCCGCACCGGCGCAATCGTGGGTCGCGCTGGCGAATAATCCCCGCTAGGGTTCCGGGAAATAAGGAGACCGATATGCGGCTTTTGATCGTCGAAGACGAACCCACGCTGGGTGCGCAGCTTAAAAACACGCTGGAAGGCGCGGGCTATGCCGTCGATCTGGCGACCGATGGCGAAGATGGCCATTATCTGGGTTCGACCGAAAGCTATGACGCGATCATCCTCGATCTTGGCTTGCCCGAAATAGACGGGCTGACGGTGCTCGATCGCTGGCGCAAGGAAGGCAAAACCTTTCCTGTCTTGGTGCTGACGGCACGCGACAGCTGGTCGGACAAAGTGGCAGGGCTCGATGCGGGGGCCGATGATTATCTCGCTAAACCATTTCAGACCGAGGAACTGATTGCGCGGTTGCGCGCCTTGATCCGCCGCGCGGCGGGCAATGCGTCAGCCGAAATGACGGCGGGTGATGTCCGCCTCGACACGCGCTCGGGACGCGTCACGCTGGCGGGCGAGCCGGTCAAGCTCACGGCGCAGGAATATAAACTGCTCAGTTACTTACTGCACCACAAAGGCAAGGTCGTCAGCCGCACCGAATTGATCGAACATATCTACGATCAGGATTTTGACCGCGATTCGAACACCATCGAAGTGTTTGTCACGCGCATCCGGAAAAAGCTCGGCCCCGATGTGATCACCACAATCCGTGGCCTCGGTTATTCGCTCGATGAACCGGCTGGCGGATAACCTCAGCCCGCCCGTGGAGGCCGCCCCGCTGCCCGCAGTGGCGTCGCAGACCAAGGGTTCATTGTCCCGCCGGATGATCGGGATGGCAGCGGCGTGGATCTTGCTGCTGCTGATCGGCGGTGGCATCGCGCTCGACCGTGTTCTGGCGGGCGCCGTCACGCAGAATTTCGATGACCAACTCGATTATGTCTTGACCGCAATGATCTCGTCGGCGGAAATCGGCCCTGACGGCGAAGTCCGGTTGAACCGCCCACTGGGTGATCAGCGTTTTCTCGAAGCGCAATCAGGGCTTTACTGGCAGATTTCAGCCAAAGGGGTCGAGCCATTCCGCTCGCGCTCCTTGTGGGACGACAGCTTGCAATATGGCGCACAGCACCGCGATACAAAGGCGCATTTCTACGACAGCAACCAATTGCGCGACGAACATCTCCGCATCGTGGAGCGCGACATTACCTTGCCATTTTCAAAGACCGTGTGGCGCTTTCAGGTCGCGCAGACCCGTGACGGGCTCGATACGCAAATCGATACCCTGCGCAAAACACTGGTCCGCAGTTTTGCCCTGCTCGGCCTCGGCCTGATCCTGATGGCGGCGCTGCAAACGCTCTATGGCTTGTGGCCGCTCAGGAAACTCCGCCAGTCGATTGTCGATATGCGCAGCGGCCGGACGCAGCGGATTGAACAGGCCAAACTGCCCGAAGAAGTCGCCCCGCTCGTCGACGAACTCAATGGCCTGATCGCGCATAACGAGAAACAGGCCGAGGAAGCCCGGCGGCACGCGGGCAATCTGGCGCATGCGCTGAAAACGCCGCTGACCGTGATCATGAACGCCGCGACCGCGCAGAGCGACGACCTGTCGACGACCGTGATCCGCGAGGCGACGACGATGCGGCGGCAGGTCGATCATCATCTTGCCCGCGCGCGCGCTGTCGGGCGGCGTGGCCATGCGCATAGCCGGGCCGATGTGTGGGCGTCGCTGCAATCGGTCGAGCGCGCCGTCGGCATGCTCTATCCCAAGGTGCGGATCGACATTGCGGGTGAGAAAACATCGTCGGTTCGTGTCGAGCGGCAGGATCTGGACGAGCTGCTGGGAAATCTTATTGAAAACGCAGCGAAATATGGCGGTGGCAGCGTTTTTATTACCGTGGTGCGCGACGACGCGTTCGTCGAGTTTCAAGTCGAGGACGACGGCATGGGCATACCCGACGTCGAACGCACCCGCATTTTTGATCGCGGCGCGCGGCTTGACACGGGCAAACCCGGGACCGGCCTGGGCCTTGCTATCGTCCGCGACGTGGCAGAAATTTATGGCGGCACCGTCAGCCTCGACGAAAGCGAGGACTTGGGCGGACTGCTTGCGCGGCTGAGATTGCCGGCGGCGGAATAGTCCTACCCCTGCATCCCTTCATGATGCCGGATCACTTCATCGATGATGAAGCGCAGGAACTTCTCGGTGAAATCAGGATCGAGCTTGGCGTCTTCGGCGAGTGTTCGCAGGCGGGCAATTTGTCGATCTTCGCGGCCCGGATCGGCGGGGGGCAGGTCATGCGCGGCTTTGTAACGCCCGACGGCCTGCGTCACTTTGAAGCGTTCGGCGAGCATGAAAACGAGCGCGGCATCGATATTGTCGATGCTGTCGCGATAATGGTGCAGTTGCGTATCGGTCATGCGGCACTCCTGCCGACGCACTTGCCTTAAAGTCACCAAAACGCCAGAGGAAAGCGCATCATGACTGCGACGATCCACAGCATCCGCCCTGACCGCAACCCGACGCTTGATGCGATGGTTTCGCTGGTTGCGGCCGACATGAACGCGGTCAATCATGTCATCCTCGAGCGGATGCAGTCCGAAATCCCGCTGATCCCCGAGCTTGCGGGGCATCTGATCGCGGGCGGTGGCAAGCGGATGCGCCCGATGCTGACGCTCGCTTGCGCCAAACTGCTCGATTATCCCGGCACGCGACATCATAAACTGGCGGCGGCGGTTGAGTTTATCCACACCGCAACTCTCCTGCATGACGATGTTGTCGACGGGTCGGGCTTGCGGCGCGGCAAGCGCACGGCCAACGTCATCTGGGGCAATCCGGCCAGCGTGCTCGTCGGCGATTTCCTGTTCAGCCGCTCGTTCGAGTTGATGGTCGAGGACGGCAGCCTGAAAGTATTGCGCATCCTGTCGAACGCGTCTGCCGTCATTGCCGAAGGCGAAGTCAATCAGCTGACGGCGCAGCGCCAGGTTGGTCTTGGCGAGGATCGCTACCTTGACATTATTGCTGCCAAGACGGCTGTGCTGTTTGCTGCGGCATG